>CAVHGD010000036.1:19609-21133 GCA_963635385.1 Dialister sp. CAG:486
AGAGGAGGGGCACGACGGATGTAATCTCTATTATGTCCCTAATGCCATTCTCCGCAAGCCCCCTCTTTGAGGGGGTTGGGGGAGTCGAAGTTGGGGGTGGTAGTGGTCTATTTATTGTTTTATCTTTGTACGCGTCCGTTAGCGTTACCACCTGCAAGTGCTTCTACCTCTTCTACCGATACAAGGTTGAAGTCGCCGTTGATAGTGTGCTTCAGTGCGCTGGCTGCCACTGCAAACTCCAGTGCCTCGCCCTGCGTCTTCTTGGTCAGCAAGCCGTGAATCAGACCGCCCGAGAACGAGTCGCCACCGCCTACACGGTCGATGATTGGGTTAATCTCGTAGCGCTTCGACTGATAGAACTCTTTGCCGTCGTAGATGAGTGCCTTCCAGCCGTTGAAGGTAGCCGAGTAACTCTCACGGAGGGTAGATACTACATACTTAAAGCCGAACTCTTTTGCCATCTGCTTGAAGATACCTTCGTAACCTGCAGCGTCAGTCTGACCGCCCTCTACATCTGCATCCGGCTTGAAGCCCAAGCAGAGTTGTGCGTCTTCCTCGTTGCCAATGCAGACATCTACATATTTCATCAACGGGCGCATAACGGAGATAGCCTTCTCGCTCGACCACAGTTTCTTGCGGAAGTTGAGGTCAACCGATACCGTTACGCCGTGGCGTTTAGCAGCCTCGCAAGCCAGACGGGTCAGTTCAGCCGCCTTGTCCGAGATAGCAGGAGTGATACCGCTCCAGTGGAACCACTGTGCGCCTTCCATGATAGCATCAAAGTCGAAGTCCGACGGGTCAGCCTCTGCAATAGAGGAGTGTGCACGGTCGTAGATCACTTTCGAGGGGCGCATCGAAGCACCGGTCTCTGCATAGTACAGACCTACACGGTCGCCACCGCGGGCCACAAAGTCGGTGTTCACACCGTAGCGGCGTAGCGCATTGACTGCGATTTGTCCGATTTCGTGTTTCGGCAGTTTGCTTACGAAATACGCATCGTGTCCGAAGTTAGCGCACGAGATAGCCACGTTCGCCTCGCCGCCACCGGGGATGATACGGAAAGACTCTGCTTGAATGAAACGGTCGTTGCCGTTCGGCGAAAGGCGAAGCATAATCTCGCCCAAAGTAACAATTTTTGCCATTGTGTTGTTGTGTTTTGTATTGTTATTGTAAGTAGTGTGCTTAGAGCAAGTCGGAGAGGGCAATACACCAAGGCACTACCCTCTCCTCCTCATATTAGAAATTGAAATAGTTCTTTGCGTTGTTGTAGCAGATGTCTTCTACCATCTGTTGCAGACGTGCCTTCTCGTAACCGGTGTACGGAATAAGTCCGTTCTCCACATCGTTGCCCAGAATATTACACAGCGTGCGGCGGAAGTACTCATGACGCGGATAGCTCAAGAACGAGCGGCTGTCGGTCAACATACCCACGAAGCGGCTGAGCAGTCCGAGGTTCGAGAGTGCCATCATCTGCTTCTCCATACCGTCCTTTTGGTCGAGGAACCACCAGCCCGAACCGAACTG
>CAVHGD010000037.1:0-20438 GCA_963635385.1 Dialister sp. CAG:486
TTGTGGGGACCCCGCAGAGAGCACCCCACTGCGCAAGCTTGTGGGGACCCCGCAGAGAGCACCCCACTGCGCAAGCTTGTGGGGACCCCGCAGAGAGCACCCCACTGCGCAAGCTTGTGGGGACCCCGCAGAGAGCACCCCACTGCGCAAGCTTGTGGGGACCCCGCAGAGAGCACCCCACTGCGCAAGCTTGTGGGGACCCCGCAGAGAGCACCCCACTGCGCAAGCTTGTGGGGACCCCGCAGAGAGCACCCCACTGCGCAAGCTTGTGGGGACCCCGCAGAGAGCACCCCACTGCGCAAGCTTGTGGGGACCCCGCAGAGAGCACCCCACTGCGCAAGCTTGTGGGGACCCCGCAGAGAGCACCCCACTGCGCAAGCTTGTGGGGACCCCGCAGAGAGCACCCCACTGCGCAAGCTTGTGGGGACCCCGCAGCAGGAGGGGAATAAAGCTCAAATCCCACAAGCGGCTCTGCAAGCCGTTCGGGCGGGATACTATCCCGCGCTAAGAAACCGCTATAGGGGCGAGAAAAACGGAGGGGGCTTTTCTAAACCGATAAACCCCTACACTCATAGACAAAACGGAAATAAACTGAGGGGCACAGGACCGGCATATTAATTGTTAATTTTTAATTGTTAATTGCTTAGATGCGGGTTTTGGCGTAGGGGGCGGCGTCGATCGGGCAAAAATCATGATCCAAATACTTGAAATAGCCCGCCTGACACACCATAGCCGCATTGTCCGTCGTGAACGAGAAAGGCGGAATAAACACCTCCCAACCATAACGGCGGCCGTAATCCACAAACGCTTGGCGCAACGCACTGTTAGCACTCACGCCGCCCGCTACCGCCACCTGACGGATATGAAGGTCGTCCGCCGCCTTCTTGAGCTTCTTCATCAATATATCTACCACCGTCTTCTGCAACGACGCACACAGGTCCTCACGCAGGTTCGGTACCCGCTCCGCCAACGCATCGACCGTATCGACCCCCTCCGCCGCTAAGCGGTCGCGCAGCGTATAGAGAAACGAGGTCTTAAGCCCCGAGAACGAGTAGTCGTAGCCCGGTATCGAAGGTCGAGCAAAACGGAACGCCTCCGAGTTGCCCTGCTTGGCCAACTTATCGATCCACGGACCGCCCGGGTAGGGCAGACCCATCACCTTGGCGCACTTATCGAACGCTTCGCCCGCGGCGTCGTCGATGGTCTGGCCGATGATTTCCATTTGATTATACTGCTTGACCAACACAATCTGGCTGTTGCCGCCGCTGACAAGCAAACACAAGAACGGAAAACTCGGGTGCTTGATTTCCACATCCCGCAAGCTCGGCGTGGCCGCACGGAGCGCCTCCGACGGCTCCACAAAATGCGCCAAGACATGCCCCTGCAGGTGGTTGACCTCAATCAACGGAATATGCTGCGAGAGGGCTAACCCCTTGGCAAACGACGTCCCCACAAGCAGGCTCCCCAACAGGCCCGGACCGCGCGTGAAAGCAATAGCCGACAGCTCCGACGGCTCCACGCCCGCACGACGCAATGCCGTATCTACCACCGGCACGATATTGAGCAAATGCGCACGGCTCGCCAACTCCGGCACCACGCCGCCATACTCCTCGTGAACCTTCTGAGAGGCAATCACATTACTAAGCAAAATACCATCCCGAATCACCGCCGACGACGTGTCGTCACAACTCGACTCTATGGCAAGAACTATTACACTCATCCGTTGCTAATTAAGAATTAAGAATTATGAATTATGAATTAATAGTTCCCGATGGGGACGAAAGCATAATTCAAGGCGCAAAATTATAAAAAAAAATCCATATACCGAAATAATTTGCCTATCTCAAAAAAAAGCAGTAACTTTGGAGGCTCTAAGGATGACCTCCCCCTTGCGATGACCTCCCCCTTGCCCCTCCAGAGGAGGGGAGAAAAGTAACTAATAATTCGTAGATAATACAAAACGCAACTAATAATTCGTGATTCTTAATTCGTAATTCATAATTAGATATAGTTCGTAATTCGTAATTCTTAATTCATAATTAGAAAAAAGTCGGCATGTATTTATATTTCCTACTGTTGCACATTGCAGCGCTATTCGGACATCGCAAAGCGCGACTACTCGTGCGAGGCGAGAAAGAAGCACTGCGCAAAATAGAAACCTACAAAAAAGAACACGGACTCGACCATGCGGTGTGGATTCATGCCGCCTCGGTAGGCGAATTCGAGCAAGCCCGCCCCATCATCGAGCGACTTCGCACCGAACGACCCCAACAGAAAATTCTACTCACCTTCTTCTCGCCCTCCGGATACGAGCTGCGCAAGAATTACGACAAGGTGGATATAGTGACCTATCTGCCCTTCGCCACGCCCCGCAAAGCACGGCGATTCGTGTCGCTCGTACAGCCCGCAAAGGCTATCTTTATCAAATACGAGTTCTGGCCCGCCTACCTGATGGAGCTCCATCGGCAGGGCATTCCGACCTACAGCGTGTCCGCCATATTTCGCCCCAAACAGCTGTTCTTCCTGCCGTGGGGCAAGCCCTATCTGCGGCTGCTATCGTACTTCGCACACATCTACGTGCAAGACGAGGCGTCGATGCAACTGCTGCAAGCACACGGCATCACGCACACCTCCGTGGCCGGCGATACACGCTTCGACCGCGTGAACGAGATAGCCGGACACGCCAAACAAATTCCCACGGTGGAACGATTCGTGGCAGGAGCGGCGAAGGTGATCATAGCGGGCAGCACGTGGCCGCAAGATGAGGAGCTGCTGGCACGCTACATGGACACGCACGAAGACACCAAACTCGTGCTCGTGCCCCACGAGATACACGAAGCCCATCTGCACGAGATATTCCAAATATTCCACGGCCGATACGTGCGCTACACCGAAGCCAACGAGATGAACATCGGACATACGCGCGTGCTGCTGCTCGACACACTCGGCATGCTCTCGTCGATCTATCAATACGGGCAAGTGGCCTACATCGGCGGCGGGTTCGGCGTCGGCATACACAATACCATCGAGGCCGCCGTATATGGCGTACCCGTGCTCTTCGGACCTAACTATCAACACTTCCGGGAAGCAAAAGGACTGATAGCTGCCGGAGCCGGCACATCGGTGAAAAACTACGAGGAGTTTGAACAAGCCATGGACCACGCACTCGCCAACCACGAGGCCATGGGACACGCCGCAAGACAGTACGTGGAAAGCGAACTCGGGGCTACGGAGAGAATATATAAGACCATGTTAGACCTCCCCTAACCCCTCAGACCTCTCCCTAACCCCTCCAGAGGAGGGGAATAAGGTTTCCTGCTCGCGGAGCTCGCGAAAAATGGAAGAAAATAGCTCCTGCTCGCTACGCTCGCGAAAAATAAAAGAAATAAAGAGACCTCTCCCGACCCCTCCAGAGGAGGGGAATAAGTAATTAGTAATTAGTAGATAAGACAGAACGCAACTAATAATTCGTAATTCTTAATTCGTAATTCATAATTAGCAGAAATATGACAAAGCCGAGTATACCAAAAGGAACGCGGGACTTCTCCACAACGGAGATGGCACGACGAAACTATATCTTCGACACCATAAAGAGCGTATTCGCCCTCTATGGCTTCCAACAAATAGAAACTCCCGCCATGGAAAACCTATCTACACTGATGGGCAAATACGGCGAGGAAGGCGACAAACTGCTCTTCAAGATACTCAACTCCGGCGACTGGATCTCCCCCCTGCGCGAGAAAATGCAAGACGACCTGAGCATCGGAAAAGCTACCTCCGTCGTCAGCGAGAAAGGCTTGCGCTACGACCTGACCGTGCCCTTCGCACGATTCGTGGTACAACACCGTGACGAGATACAGTTCCCCTTCAAGCGTTTTCAGATACAGCCCGTATGGCGGGCAGATCGACCGCAGAAAGGACGCTACCGCGAGTTCTATCAGTGCGACGTGGATGTGGTAGGCACCGACTCGCTCGTAAGCGAGCTGGAGCTTATCGAGATAGTGGAAGAAGTATATAAACGGCTCGGAATCAACGTGTGCCTGCACATCAACAACCGTAAAATTCTGGCCGGAATCGCCGAAGTGATCGGGCAACCCGACAAGATAACCGACATCACGGTGGCGATAGACAAATTAGACAAGATAGGCATCGAAAACGTCAATAAAGAGCTGATAGAGAAAGGGTTACCCGAGTCGGCAGTGGAGGCGCTGCAACCGATTCTGAACCTGACGGGGGACAATCGTGCGAAGATAGAACAGCTACGAACGGTGCTCGCCGAGTCGGAGACAGGTTGCAAAGGTATCGAGGAGATGACGACCATCTTCGACCTCGTGGAGGCCGCCGGCGTGGGGCTGAACATAGAACTCGACCTCTGTCTGGCACGAGGACTGAACTACTACACGGGGGCGATATTCGAAGTGAAAGCACTCGACGTGCAGATGGGCAGCATAACCGGCGGAGGACGCTACGACAACCTGACGGGCATATTCGGTATGCCGGGCGTGTCGGGCGTGGGCATCTCGTTCGGCGCCGACCGAATATACGACGTGCTGACCGAGCTGAACCTCTACCCCGCTGACCTGCAGACGACAACCGAGCTGCTCTTTGTCTCGTTCGGCGAGGCCGAGCTCAGTTATGCCCTGACTTGGGCCAAGGAGCTGCGCGCCGCCGGTCGACGCGTGGAGGTATATCCCGAACCCGCCAAGATGAAGAAACAATTGGGCTACGCCGACGCCAAAAAAATACCCTTCGTTGCCATCGTGGGCGGCGACGAGATGGCCGCCGGAAAAGTGATGCTCAAAAATATGACGACCGGAGAACAGAAATTGGTAGGGAAGAGCGAGATGGCCGGGGCTTTGCTCAACACTCAACTACTATAAACTGCGCTCAACACGCACGCTCAACTACTCTCAACACGCACGCTCAACACTCAACTACAAGCAATGAATACTGCGGAACAATATGATGAGGTGGTGGCAAAATGCCGCCGAATATACGTCCTGAAAATGAAAGATTACGGACCAAGCTGGCGTATCATGCGACCACAGACCGTAAATGACCAACTATTTATCAAAGCCAAACGCGTGCGAGAGATAGAGACCACGGGCGTGAACATGGTGGGCGAGTCGATAGAAGGCGAGATGATGGCCATAGTGAATTATGCCCTCATCGGACTCATTCAGCTGCGTGAAGGCTACGCCGACTCCGTGGATATGACCACCGAGCGCGCCACCGACCTATACGACCGCTACGCAAGCGAGGCCAAAGAGCTGATGCTGCGCAAGAATCATGACTACGGCGAGGCGTGGCGAGATATGTTCCTAAGCAGCCTGACCGATATCATTCTGACCAAGATAAATCGGAACAAGTCCATCGCCGCCAACGATAACCACACGCTGATTTCGGAAGGCGCCGACGGCAACTACTTCGATATGCTGAACTACGCCGTGTTCTACCTCATAAAACTGGCTGACCAAAATGAAACAAAGTAAATCGCTACACATCGTGGGCTCGGTGGCACGCTCGCTGCTCGCCATCGTATTCCTGTTTTCGGGATTCGTGAAGGCTATCGACCCGCTGGGGACCACCTATAAGATAGAGGACTATCTGAAAGCGTTCGGCGGGTTCTTCACCGAGCTGATGCCCCTCGCCGAGGCGGCGGCCGTCTGCCTGATAGGCGTGGAGATAGTGTTGGGACTCTGCATGCTACTGAACGTGCGCACCTCGGTCACCTGTTGGCTGACACTGGCATTCTACGTCGTGATGCTGCCGCTGACCCTATACATCGCACTCGAAAATCCGGTGAGCGACTGCGGGTGCTTCGGCGATGCTTTGGTGATTAGCAATTGGGCCACCTTCCGGAAAAACGTGGTGCTGACGGCGCTCGCCGTGACGTTAGTATGCACGCGGCAGTACATACCGCAGACCCTTGTATGGTGGGGCGAACTGGCAGTGCTCGCACTGGCACTCGCTCTGGCGGGCGGACTGATGGGGTACAGCCGCACCCACCTGCCGATGATCGATTTTCGACCCTACAAGGTGGGCAACAACATCGTGGAGCTGATGGAGGTGCCCGAAGGCGCGGAACCCGACCAATACGAGACGACATTCATCTACGAACGCGACGGGGTGGAGCGGGAATTCACCCTCGAGAACTACCCGAAAGGCGACAGCACGTGGCATTTCGTGGATCAGAAATCGGTACTCGTCAAGAAAGGCTACGAGCCGAAAATTCACGACTTTGAGCTGATAACGATGAACTACGACGACATCACGTACGACGTGTTAGAATCGGAAGTGCCCGTGACGATAGTGGTGCTCTACGACCTGACAAAGACCGACCGAAAGCAACTCGACAAGGTGACGGCGCTCTTCCGCCAATGTCTGTCGGAGAATAGACCGTTCTACATCCTGACGGGGGCAAGCGAAGACGGTATAGAGGCATTCTGCGAAGAGGTGGAGGCCGAGAACCGGTCGAACGAGCTGACGCCGTTTAACCACCCCGACGAGGTGTTCTGCATGTGCGACGGCGTGACGCTCAAGACCATTGTTCGCGCCAACCCCGGCGTGGTGGTGGTACAAAACGGCGTGATAACGGACAAATATAATTTGCGAAACAGATTAAACAAATAGGTTAATAAACAAATAGGTTCAAATATTAACCCAATAACCCCTTAACCTATTCAACCACGCATAAACGGATAAACATAAAATAACCCATAAACATATACAATATGAGAACTAAAATGGTGGCAGGTAACTGGAAAATGAACAAGAACCTGCAAGAAGGTGTAGCACTGGCTACGGAACTCAAAGAGGCTGTCAAAAACCCCAATTGCGCGGTGGTAATCGGCACGCCGTATATTCACTTGGCTTCGGTGGCTGAACTGCTCAAAGACAGCCCCATCAAAGTGGCAGCAGAGAACTGTGCTGACCACGAGAAGGGCGCCTACACGGGCGAAGTGAGCGCCGAAATGGTGAAATCGACCGGGGCCGAATACTGCATCCTCGGACACTCGGAGCGCCGTGCTTACTACCACGAGGACTACGCCATCCTCCGCGAGAAAGTGCTGCTGGCATTAGCGCAAGGGCTGAAAGTGATCTTCTGCATCGGTGAGGTGAAAGAAGAGCGTGAGGCCGGCAAACAAAACGAAGTGGTAAAAGCACAACTCGAAGGCTCGGTATTCAACCTGACCGCCGAGGAATGGAGCCAAATAACACTGGCTTACGAACCGGTTTGGGCTATCGGTACGGGTCTGACCGCAACACCGGCACAGGCACAGGAAATCCACGCCTACATCCGCTCGCTCGTGGCTGAGAAATACGGCAAACAGGTGGCTGACGACACAACCATCCTCTACGGCGGCAGCTGCAACGACAAGAACGCAGCCGAGCTATTCGCCAACCCCGACGTGGATGGCGGTCTGATTGGCGGCGCCGCACTCGTGGCAGAGAAATTCCTCGCTATTATCAACGCACGGTAATACATAGAGCGACCTCTCCCCTGCCCCTCCCAAGGAGGGGGTAGGGGAGGTCTAACACTCACCTACAAACAATGGCCTATATTATTCCGGTACGGGGATTTACTCCGAAAATTGGCAAAGACTGCTTCTTGGCACCTAACGCCACCATCGTGGGCGACACCACCCTCGGCGACGGCTGCTCCATCTGGTTCAACGCCGTACTGCGAGGCGATGTCAATACCATTCGACTCGGCAACCATGTCAATATTCAAGACGGTTCGGTGCTGCATACGCTGTACCAAAAATCGACCATCGAGATTGGCGACTACGTGTCCGTGGGACATAACGTGACCATTCACGGCGCACATATCCGCGACTTTGCGCTCATCGGCATGGGCTCGACCCTGCTCGACAACGTGGTGGTGGGCGAAGGCGCCATAGTGGCAGCCGGTGCGCTCGTGCTGAAAAATACACAAATCGGCGCCAACGAGGTGTGGGGCGGCGTACCTGCGAAGTTTATCAAAAAAGTGGACACCGCACAGGCCAACGAGCTGAACCGCAAAATTGCATACAACTACGCCATGTACGCTTCGTGGTATAACTCCCCCGATACCGACTCCCCCAACCCCCTCAGAGAGGGGGCTCAGGAAGTGGGCCAAGAGAGTGTGGCGGGTCAGGCTACCGAAAGCGGGCGCGAGGTGAGCCGGGCGTGTGTAACCAACCTATCCCCCAAAGCCGATGCGGCGGGGACTGAAAAAAAAACCATGTATAAACGCATTCTACTCAAACTGTCGGGCGAGAGCCTGATGGGACAAAAGGGCTACGGCATTGACGAACAACGGCTCGCCGCCTACGCCCGACAGATAAAGGAAATTGCCGCCACGGGCGTGCAAGTGGCCATCGTCATCGGCGGCGGAAACATCTTCCGCGGGCTGAGCGGTAGTCAGAAAGGTTTCGACCGCGTGAAGGGCGACCAAATGGGTATGCTCGCCACCACGATCAACTCGCTCGCACTGCAGTCTGCCCTCGAGGCAGCGGGGCAGCCGACCCGTGTGCTGACTTCGGTTCGCATGGAGCCGATAGGCGATTTCTACAACAAAGCAAAGGCGCTGCGGCTGCTCGAGAAAGGCAATGTGGTGATCGTTGCGGGCGGCACGGGGAATCCCTATTTCACGACCGACACCGGATCGTCGCTGCGTGCCATCGAGCTGGAAGCCGACATCATGTTCAAAGGAACGCGCGTGGACGGCATCTACACCGCTGACCCCGAAAAAGACCCGACGGCGACCAAATACACTGAGATTTCGTACAGCGAGATACTGAGCAAAGGCCTGAAAATCATGGACCTGACCGCTATCACGATGTGTATGGAAAACGGCATGCCCATCTATGTGTTCGACATGGACACGGAGGGCAACCTGCTGCGCGTCGTGAAGGGCGAGCCGATCGGAACGCTGGTGAAACCGTAAGATTATAGCTCTCCGCTGCCCCTTGTGATAGCCATTGCTGCCGGCTTTTTGCTGTGCGTGCTTTTTGATGGCATTTTGGAGCATTGCCGGGTATATCAGGGGAAGTTCGGAATAGTAGCCGACCTACACGACGGATAGCGAAAAATCCGCCTATAAAAAGAATGAATTTCTGCCCTTCGGGGCGGATAAAAACCGAAAAATATGATTGAACCTACAAAAATCCAAGCAGATGCAGAAGAACAGATGCAGGCTGCAATCCTTTTCTTAGACGATGCTTTGGCGCACATCCGTGCCGGCAAGGCAAGTGCTCGTATCCTCGACCCGATTCGCGTCGATTATTACGGAGCGATGTCGCCGATTGAGAATGTCGCCACCGTGACGACGCCCGATGCACGCACGATCCAAATTCAGCCGTGGGAGAAGAAAATGCTCGGCGAGATAGAGCGTGCCATCATCAACTCGAACATCGGATTGGCGCCCAACAACAACGGCGAGTGCATCCGTCTGATTCTGCCGCCGCTGACCGAGGAACGCCGTCAGCAGCTCGCAAAACAGTGCAAAGGCGAGGCGGAGAACGCCAAAGTGTCGGTGCGCAATGCCCGCCGCGATGCGTTCGAGACGCTGAAAAAACAAATCAAAGAGGGACTGCCCGAGGACGCCGAAAAAGACGCCGAGGACAAGGTGCAAAAGCTGCACGACAAGTATGTTCGCCAAATTGACGAGCTCTACGCCAAGAAAGAAAAAGACATCATGACCGTCTAAGGTCGCCATGCGCCACGGCAAAGCTCGAATGGTCTGTATGGCGCTGTGTATGAGTACGATAGCGCTTGCCGGTTCGTTGGATAGCCTGATGAACCTGCCCGCTATGGCGGTGCCGGTGGTCAACTACTCGCCCGAGACGGATTGGGCGTTCGGCGCAGCGGCGCAAGGCTATTTTCGGGTCCCGAACCAAAAGCACACCTCGATCGTGCAGCTCGACGGCGCCTACTCGCTCAGAAAGCAGTGGTACGTCAATACGCAGGGCGTGGTCTATCTGGCGGGGCGCGTGCCGTGTCGGTTGCAGTTTCGCGGGGGCTATCGGGACTATCCCGACACCTACTACGAGTTGGGCAACGGCGGCAAATCGAAGCGCCCGCAACGCAAGACGGGGCAGGTCTATCAGTCGCGGCGAGGCTATGCGCATATCGAGCCCTCGTGGCAAGTGGCGAGCAGCCGCTGGTCGTTGGGCTTGGTGGGCGATTTCCTCTCGGAGCGGGTGAGCGAGATCGAGGTGCCGTACCCGAACCTGCTGCAGTGGGGGGTAGGCGTGCTGGTGCAGTACGACTCGCGCGACATCCTGTTCTACCCGCGCTTCGGCGTCTTTATGAAGGCCTCGCTGACCCACTACGAGCGGACACTGGGGAGCAATGTGCGGATGACCGACGTGAATTTCGATTTCCGCAACTACTTCCCGATCTACAAAGAGCTGATACTGGCGTGGCAGTTTCGCTGGCAGTGCGTGGTGAATTGGGACAATGTGGAACAGCCGTTTCAGATGCTGCCCACGCTCGGCGGCTACGACTTGCTGCGGGGCGTGCCGCGCGGGATGTATCGCGACAACACGATGCTGGCGCTGCAGGCGGAGCTGCGAATCCCGATTTATAAGTGGATTCGGGCGTGCGTCTTTGGCGGAGTGGGCGACGTGTGGGCACTCGAGAAGCGGCTCGACCGCCACGCCTCGATAGGCGGCTCGCCGAAGGTGGGCTACGGACTCGGGCTGCGGGCGTCGATCAATCGCGCGAAGGTGAATCTGCGGTTTGACGTGGCACGGAACAACATCGACCGCTCGTGGGACACGTGGCAGAGCTACTCGTTCTACCTCACCGCCACCGAAGCATTTTGAGTAATTAGGAATTTTTTCTAATTAGGAATTAGGAATTATGAATTAGGAATGAATAGTGTAGGGTGGGGTGTGTATGCTCTTAACTCTTAACTCTCTACTTACTTGCTACGCAAAACTTTCCACTTCTATCAACTCTCAACTAATAATAACACTAAACTTAAAAAATGCGCGGATTGGTAATCAAATCGACCGGAAGTAGCTATCTTGTTCGTTTCGACGACGGGCAGGAGCAGGAGTGCCATATCAAGGGCAATTTCCGCATTCGGGGCATCCGTTCCACCAATCCCGTGGCGGTGGGCGACTATGTCGAGGTGGAGGCGCTGGCGGACGGCACGCACTGGATCTGCGACGTGCACGAGCGCCGTAACTATGTCATCCGCCGCTCGACCAACCTAAGCAAGGAGTCGCACATCTTGGCGGCAAATATCGACCAAGCGGTGCTGGTCGTTACGGTCAACCACCCCGTCACTTCCACCACCTTTATCGACCGTTTTCTCGCCACCTGCGAGGCGTATCGTGTGCCGGCTGTATTGGTATTCAATAAGTTAGACCTCTATTCTGAGGCGGACCGACAAACCTACGAGCAGCTGCGTGCGCTCTACGAGTCGCTCGACTATCCGGTCTTCGGCATCCACGCCAAGGACATCGACCCCGCCGAGCTGGAGGCGCTCCGCACCGAGCTTTTTGCGGGCAAGGTGTCGCTGCTGAGCGGCAATTCGGGCGTGGGCAAATCGACGCTGCTCAATGCGCTGTTGGGCCGCGAGGTGGCCCGAACGGGCGTCATCTCGAGCGCACACAACAAGGGCATGCACACCACCACCTTCTCCGAGATGTACCCGCTGCCATGTGCGACGGAGGCAAATTGTACCTCGTGGCTCATCGACACGCCGGGCATCAAGGGCTTCGGCACCATCGATATGCAGAAAGAGGAGGTGGGGCATTATTTCCGCGAGATTTTCCGCATCGGCGCTGACTGCCGCTATTCCAACTGCACGCACACGGGCGAGCCGGGTTGCGCGGTCTATGAGGCGGCCCTCAACGGCACCATCGCGCCGTCGCGTTTCGAATCGTATCTCTCGCTTTTGGGCGACTGCAACGAGGCCAAATACCGCTAAACGCCCTCCTGCCCAACACAAAAAAGCCCGGAAAGCGCTCCGAATGGGCAGACAAGCCGCGAACCATTCCTCCGAAAAAGTCGTTTTGTGTTCCAAATATCTGTTTTGACTGCCCTATTTTCTAAAACACGCACTCGCACCCCATCAGAAGCCGAAAAATGTCCGCACAGCCGTTCTACATAGCGCTTTTCACCCATCCGAAAGACCCATATTTGCTATTTTTATGTCTATTTTTTCGGTTCGTTGTCGTTTGCGACTATTTTGCTACAAATATGAATTTCACGAAAATAAGTAGGTCTCATATTCGATTTTGCGGATTCATACGCCAAAAAACAAGACAAAAATCGCCTAAAAATGTTGTATTTTACCGTTTGAGTGCTATAAAAGTACTTTTTTGACAAAAGTAGAACAATCATTCAAAAACAAAGTATTATCTTTGCATCGAATTTAGCTTAACAATTGGATTTGGCTTGACTTCTAGTGGTTGCGGTTCGTTCTCAGTCCGCAATGTAGAGGTCAAAAAGATAGACGGAGTCGTGAGATCCCGTCTATTTTTTTTCGTGTTAGCTAATATGTTTGGTTCGTTTCCGTTTTCGCTCGTAAGAGGGGCGGCGGGAGAACCGTTTTTCAGTCGGTCGAGCCGTTGTCAGTCGTCGAAGTCGGTGTTGTCTAATACATCGCCAATGGCGAGCGCCACTTTCACGATTCTTTTCAGAACTTCCATGTCTTTGAATGAATTATAGGTGAAACTATTTTTTCTTGAAAATCTTGCTCCAATCTACTTTTTCGCCCCATGGTTCGTCATAGATAACCGGACCATTTGAGGATTTCTTGTGTCCCGACAAGTCCTTTTGGCGGCTTTTGGCGCATTTGTTTGCATATCTCGCTCAAAATGCCTACTTTTGTGCTGCCATCGGCCCGCAGAAACCGAATCGGATCCGAATCGTAACCGAATTCGTAACTGAATCGAATCGGAGTCGAATCCGTTTCGCGGCCGATGTAATCGCTACCAATTTTCTTTTGTATGGATGTACGCATAGAGCCCGGTTGGAAACAGGTCTTGCAGCCTGAGTTTTCGAAACCGTATTTCGATTTGCTGACGCTGTTTGTGCGTCAGGCCTATCAGACTCGGACGGTCTATCCGCCCGCAGGCAAGATTTTCAACGCCTTCGACAGCTGTCCGTTCGATCGCGTCAAGGTGGTCATTCTCGGTCAGGACCCTTACCACGAGCCGGGGCAGGCGTGCGGCTTGAGCTTCTCGGTGCCGGACGGCGTGGCGATACCGCCCTCGCTGCGTAATATATATAAGGAGATACGCACCGATCTCGGCAAGTCGGTGCCCGAGTCGGGCAATCTGCAGCGTTGGGCGGAGCAGGGCGTGCTGTTGCTCAACGCCACGCTCACGGTCGAGGCGCATCAGGCGGGCAGCCACCAGAACAAGGGGTGGGAGGAGTTTACCGATGCAGCCATCGCCGCTTTGGCGGAGCAGCGCAGCCATTTGGTGTTCATGCTGTGGGGCAGCTATGCGCAGCGCAAGGCGGCTTTTGTGTCGCCGCAGAAGCATTTGGTGCTCAAGGCGCCCCATCCCTCGCCGCTTTCCGCCTCGCGCGGGTTCTTCGGATGCCGCCATTTCTCGCAGGCGAACGCCTATCTCGAGGCGCACGGCGAGACGCCCATCGATTGGTGATATTTTTTCGTTTTTATGCACTTTTTGTGCGAAAATCGCCGCTTTGCGCCTCGAAATTTGCTAATTTGTCATAATCTTCGTATCTTTGTCCGTTTTTTGCGTGTGCGCCCGCTCTTTTTTACCGGCCGTTCGGCCTCGGGCAAGCGCCTCCATGCGGTGTTAAATTTTCTCAAAACAAACTATCCCATTCGTATGAAAATAGAAATTCGAGAGGTGAATACCCATTCTGAAATCAAACGATTTATCGACTTTGCCAACCGCCTTTATAAGGACTGCCCGTGCTATTGCCCGCCCTTGTATCTCGACGAGTTACACGCGTTCAATCCTAAGAAGAATCCGGCTTTGGACGTCTGCGAGAAGCAGCTTTTCATGGCCTATCGTGACGGCGAGCCGGTCGGCCGTATCGCCGCTATCATCAACCACGAGGCCAATCGCCGTTGGCAGGTGCAGCGCGTGCGTTTCGGTTGGATGGATTTTATCGACGACCGTGAGGTCAGCCGAGCGCTGCTCGATGCCGTGGCCGCATGGGGCAAGCAGCGGGGCATGACGGAGATGAACGGTCCGTTGGGGTTCACCGATTTCGACCACGAGGGTCTGCTCATCGAGGGCTACGAGTATCTTGCGCCGATGGCCTCGCTCTATAATTATCCCTATTATGTCGACCATCTCGAGGCCTATGGGCTTACCAAGGAGGCGGATTGGATCGAGTATCAGGTATTCCCGCCCAAGGAGATCCCGGAGCGCCTCCAACGCCTCGCCAATGTCGTCATGGAACGCAGCCACGTGCATGTCGATAAGGTCAAGAACTGCAAGGAGTTGTCCGAAAAATACGGCATCGAGTATATGGATGTGGTCGATTCCGCTTACCAGAAGCTGTACAATTTTCAGCCGATGACCAAGCGCCAGAAGGAGTACTACCGCGATATCTATTTCCCGATTCTGAATTTCGATTTTGTCACGGTCATCGTCAACGACAAGAACGAGATTGTCGGTGTCGGGGTCGGCATGCCCGATATCTCGAATGCGCTGCGCAAGTGCGGCGGCAAGCTCTTCCCCTTTGGTTGGTACCATCTGCTCAAGGCGTTGCGTGCCAAGAAGATGGAGGTCTTCGACTTGCTTTTGATAGCCGTCCGCCCCGATTATCAGGACCGCGGCATCAATGTCCTCTTCTTCGTCGACCAGATTCCGTATATGAACCAATACGGTATCAAGTATGCGGAGACGACGTCGATTCTCGAGACCAACGTCAAGAATCAAGCCAATTGGACGCAGTTCGAGCATAAGCAGCACAAGCGCCGCCGCGCCTATATCAAGTCGATCTGATGCCGCAAAAGGAGAATCCATATCCCGAAGCCAAAACGAAGCTCGAGGCGTATATCGCAACCCAAGGGTTGCGGAATACGCAGGAGCGTTTCGTGCTGTTGGAGCATATCTGTTCGCTCCCGCAGCCGTTTGGTGCGGATCGTGTGGTCAGTTTTGCCAAAGAGAAGTATATTTCGCCCGCAACGGTCTATAATACGCTCTCGTTGTTGGTTTCGGCACAAATTTTGCATTGCCTTTCGAAGCAGTACGGGCGCAGCAAGTCGATGTATGAGTTGATGTTGGCGGGTAAGTCGGAGTTCGAGTTTGTCTGCACGCGTTGCGGCCGGGTGTCGAAGTTTAAGGACCGTGCGATAGAGAATATTATTCGTATGCGTCGTTATTCGAACTTCATCCCGAAGGGTTTTTCGGTGTATATCTATGGCGAGTGCAAGACGTGCAAGCGCAAGCCCCTCACCGAGAAGTAATTGTTTCCCGAATCTATCCCTAACTAACAGAACTGAATACATGATTTATTGGATAATCTTTATAGGCATTGCCCTTTTGAGTTGGATCGTCTCCACCTCATTGGAGCATAAGTTCAACCGCTATTCCAAGGTGGCTCTGCCTTTGACGGGCCGTGAGGTAGCCGAGAAGATGCTCCGAGACAATGGTATCACCGATGTGCGTGTTACGTGTATCAAGGGTCGCCTGACCGATCATTACAACCCGTCGGACAAGACGGTCAATCTGTCTGAGTCGGTCTATAGCAGTGCCTCTGTAGCCGCTGCCGCTGTCGCCGCTCATGAGTGCGGCCACGCCGTACAGCATGCCACCGAGTACGCCCCGCTCCGCCTTCGCTCGGCTTTGGTGCCGGCGGTAGAGTTTTCGAGCCGTTGGGTTACGTGGATATTGTTGGCAGGCATGCTTTTGATCAATGTCTTTCCGTATCTGATGGAGATCGGCATTGCGCTCTTTGCGCTGATGACGTTGTTTTCGTTTGTCACCTTGCCGGTGGAGATCGATGCGAGCCGTCGTGCCGTAGCATGGCTTGAGATAGCGGGCATTACCGACCGTGATACCACACCGATGGCCACGAGTGCCTTGCGCAGTGCCGCCTATACGTACGTGGTAGCCGCTTTGTCCTCGTTGGCAACGCTGATTTACTACATCTTTATCTTCCTCGGCCGCCGCAACTAACCCCATTCTTGTGTAGAATAGCAGTAAGATACAGACGTAGATTACAATCACAAATACGAAACAGTACAACCATACATAACAAAATAGTCCTTATTTACGTATACACTCGTATATGGTAAATTGGCCCCGTAGCTTAGTTGAATAGAGTGTCAGATTCCGGTTCTGAAGGTCCTGGGTTTGAGTCCCAGCGGGGTCACAAAATGAAATGCCAAGTAACTTGCAATCAGTTACTTGGCATTTTCAGTACTCCTATTTTGACGGGATTTTGACGGAATAAGCCCTTTGTCCTGCCTTTGCCGTTTGTGAAAATCCGCTTAGAACAGGCTTAGTTGGTCCTCAGCGCTGTCGTGTCCGCCTGCTTGTGAGCCTTTCGCGCCCGAGCGAGGCTTGCGGGTATGCGCCTGCGCTGCCTCCGTGTCGGCTGCCGAATCCGTCGCAGCCCCCGCTGATGGCCCCGCTGTGGCCCCCGTTGATGGGCCCGCTGCGGGCTTCGAATCGTCGGGTACCTCGTTGGTGATGGTCAGCGGCACATCATCCACTGTTGTCTCTATCGTGGCGGGCTCGGATGCTATCACTCCCGAACCATCTCCCGCTGCCTCCGATACCTCTTCCGTACCATCACCGACGGACTCCGTTTCCTCCTCTGCTTCCAACGCCTCCTCTTGGGCGGGTTCCGGCTCCGGCGTGCAGTCTTCTATCGAGGCCACATCGAGTGTGGTGATACGCTTTCCCTTCGCTTTGGGCGATTTGACGTCAATAAATTCCGACATCAGCAGGTCGATATCGGGGCGCGTCGTATCGGTCAGATGGACGCGGAATAGCGCCTCGTCATGGTCCGTAAGCAGCACCATGCGGGATTCTTTGTTGTCGCCGAGCATGTTCTGCGGCTTCTGATTGGCGTCGTCTGCCAGCGAGAATCGTTTTGCGTAATAGTATTTTTGGTCGGCGTTCCAGAGTGCCAGCGACCACACTTTTTGCGAGTCGAACTTCTCGATTCGGTAGATGTTGGGCTCGAAGTGTGCCGTCAGGTCAAATCCCGTCAGGTAGTAGTCGCCGTTCTTGGTGATGACCAAAATTCGGTCGTCGTCCCAGAACTCGCCCAAGTAGTTTCCTTGCCCGTCGTAGTTGATTCGCAGCACATCGGGGTCGAACCATACCTTACGACCCCCGAGGGTAGAATGCCCTTTCTGCTTTAGCGTAATGCTCTTCACCTCGTATTTGGTCAGCACATTTCCCCTTGCGGAGCGGCTCTTGACGGCCAGCTCGCTTAGGTCTTTGCATACCTCCATCTTTTTTAGGTGCAGGGCAGGCTTGAGTGCCACCTTTATTATCTCCGCCTCGCCGTTCGGGTTGGCGGTAAAGTACAGCACTTTCGTGCCGGGCTTCCCTTGCGTCAGGTCGTAGTCTTTGTCGCGCGATACCCCCATCACGTTGAATCGCTTCATGTAGTAGATGCCGCCCTTGCCGTCTCGATACACCACGTTATATACGGTTCGGTCGTCATTTTTCTTGAATATGGCGATGTGGATAATATCCGTTCCGACAAACAGTTTCTCGGCCACGCGCATGATTTTGTATTTTCCGTCGCGGTGGAAAACGATGATGTCGTCTATGTCCGAGCAGTTGCATAGGAACTCATCCTTTTTGAGCCCGGTCCCGACAAAGCCCTCTTCTCGATTGATGTAGAGCTTCTCGTTGGCCTCCACCACGGTCTTCACGTTGATGTTCGCAAAGTTGCGTACCTCCGTGCGGCGCGGGTATTTAGCGCCGTATTTTTCCTTTAGCGACTCGAACCAACTGATGGCGTAGTCGGTTAGGTGGTCGATGTTGTATTGCGTGTTTTTTATCTGCTTGGCGAGGTCTTTCATCAGCTCATCCGCCTTCTTCGAGTCGAATTTCGTGATGCGAATCATGCGTATCTCGAACAGCTTCTCGATGTCCTCTCGGCGCACTTCCCGTATCAGTTGCGGCTTCCACGGGTCGAGCGCTTTGTCCACAAAGGCAATCAGCTTCTCTTTGTTCGGCGCCGTCTCGTACCCTTCCTCTTTGTAGATTCGGTTCTCGATAAATATCTTCTCTAACGAGGTGTAGAAATAGCGCTCCTCTAATTCGGCTTTCTCTATCTGCAACTCTCTGAGTAGCAGCGCTTTAGTATTCTCAGCCGATAGGCGCAGCAGGTTGCTGACGTTGGTGAATATCGGTTTCCGATTCTCCACCACGCAGCAGTTGGGCGATATATTCACTTCGCAGTCGGTGAATGCGTAGAGTGCGTCGATGGCCTTGTCCGACGAGCTTCCGGGCGCTAATTGCACCACGATACGCGGTGTCTCGGCGGTGAAATCATCCACTTTGCGCACTTTTATCTTGCCTTTTTGGTTGGCGCGCAGGATGGTCTCGATAATTTTCGTCGTCGTTGTACCGAATGGTATCTCGCTGATTATCAGTGTCTTGTTGTCGTCGGCTTTTTGTATCTTGGCGCGGATTTTTATCACGCCGCCTCGTTCGCCGTCGTTGTATCGGCTCACGTCTATCTCGCCGCCGGTCGGGAAATCGGGGTAGAGGCTGAACGGCTCGCCACGGAAGTACGCCAGCGAGGCGTCGCATAGCTCGTTGAAGTTGTGCGGCAGTATCTTCGAGTTCAGTCCCACGGCGATACCTTCCACGCCTTGCGCCAGCAGCAGCGGGAATTTGACGGGCAGGTGCACGGGTTCTTTCTTGCGCCCGTCGTACGACAGCATCCATTGCGTCGTCTTGGGGTTAAAAACCGTGTCGAGTGCAAATTTGCTGAGGCGTGCTTCGATATAACGGGGCGCAGCCGCTCCGTCGCCCGTCAGTATGTTTCCCCAGTTTCCCTGACAGTCTATCAGCAGGTCTTTCTGCCCGAGCTGCACTAATGCATCGCCGATACTTGCGTCGCCGTGCGGGTGGTACTGCATGGTCTGTCCCACGATGTTGGCTACCTTGTTCATTTTGCCGTCATCCACGCACTTCATGGCGTGTAGGATACGGCGCTGCACGGGCTTCAATCCGTCTTCTATGGCGGGCACGGCACGCTCCAGAATCACGTACGAGGCGTAGTCCAAGAACCAGTCCTTGTACATGCCCGTCAGGTGATATTTCACGGCGTCGTTGAACGATTCCGGCTTGTACGACGAATGGGACACCTCCGCCGGATCGGCTTCCGCTGCCTCCGTCGTGTCGTCGCGCATCTCCTCTGCCGAGGCAGTCGAATCGTTCTGTATCTCGTCCGTCGGCTCTTGCGATTCGATAGGGTCTTTTTGTTCGTCGTCTTTCATTTTTGTTCGATAAGTAAGTCGTTATGCACCTTCTCGCGGCCGCACGGCACGCCCTGTGGCGTATCGTTGAGCCGTCTTTCGGCCCCACAGATAGTGCGTGCGACAGGGGTTGCCGCAGCCTATATCATCATACGCCAAACGCCCCTTCTAACAGCTTAGAACAGGGCACGCCACCGGTCTGCCATGGTGCAAATAGGCAGACAAGCCAACGCCTATTAGTAGATATACTTGTTGGTAATGACGTAGACTACAATGCCTGCCACTTCCAGCAGAATGCCTATCAGCAGCATGTAGTTTTGTTGCACGGCGTATTGATAGCATACGAGGCAAACCACGCCCAACAGCAGGATAATCAATCCCAAGTATTTCAGAAAAGTCTTCATATAACGTTATATTTTTCTTTCGATTTCGATTCAAGGTATCGCATCTTTCGACGTGTCTCGATACGAATTGGCTGCAAAGATACAACTTTTTTGTGGTATCGGCAAGAGTCGGCGGCTCAATTCAAAAATAAATTTGTTTATGTCGTTAAATAGTCGTATCTTTGCGCCGCTTTTGTACCAAGAGTGTGTGCGCAGTCGGTCGGGGAGGTTCTCCGAGGTGCGCCGCAGCTGTTCGTACGGCGCCGGAAACGGGGCTATTCGGTTTTGACAGCAGGTAGAATGGGTATGTAAGCACGCCGAGCCCTGCAGAGACGCTCGTAAATATCGTCTGCGAACTATAACTGACAACAACACTGTTGCTCTCGCTGCTTAACCGAAGTATAGTAGGTTACTTTATTCGGGCACAAGGTGCCTGAACGAGACATCGCTCCAAGCCGAGTCTGTAGGCTGATAGGGTCAAGCGGTGCGGAAATATACAGAATAGTCTTGCCGGGCTGCGACGGCGGGGCGAAATTTTAGCAGATAAGCCTGTGGTTGGTGGCTTGGGTCTTGCCGCAGGACGAAAACGAAGGCCAAGATAAGCGTGTAGAAAGCGTAAACTTTCCTTGTTTGGACGCGGGTTCGAATCCCGCTAGCTCCACCAA
>CAVHGD010000038.1:0-19003 GCA_963635385.1 Dialister sp. CAG:486
TCGAGATAGAACTAACCCGCCGCGCTGCCCTCCTGCTCCGTGTCGATTGGGTACTTCCCTTCGGCGGCAACGGCTCCCAATTGAGTAAGAATGTGTCGTGGAGCCACTACATCTCCCCAAGCGGACCCCGACTCTATGTCGGCTTTATGTTCGGGCATTTGAAGAGGAAGTGAGAAGTTAGACCGCCTACGGTTGTTAGAGGTTAGACAACCAACAAAAAAAGAAAATAACACAACTACAATAAATGGATAAGAACACTTGGATCGGCTTTCTCTTGATAGCCTTAATCATTATCGGCTTCTCGATTATCAGCCGACCGTCACAGAAAGAGTTGGCAGAGCGTCAGCGCATCAACGACAGTATTGCCTTTGTGCAACAGCAAGAACGCGAGGCACAACGCCTGTCGGATATGGTGACGGCACAACTGCGTGCCGACTCGGCGGAAAAAGCAGACCACGCCATAGGCGAAGATCTGCAGCAGCAACTCGACCAAACCTACGGCGCTTTTGCCGTGTCGGCAAAGGGAGAGAACACGCAGACCTGCCTTGAGAACGAGAAACTGCGCCTCTTTGTGGATAGCAAGGGGGGGCGTATCAGCCGCGTGGAACTGAAGGAGTACAAAGCCTACGGCGACACCGTCAACCCGCTATGCCTGTTTCGCGCCGAAGAAGCACAACAGAGTTTCACCCTCATTACCGCCAACAACCGTATTCTCCAGACCTCGAACCTCTATTTCGAGCCGATTCAACCGGAGGTGAATACGCTCATTATGCGTCTGCACACCACCGACGCCAACGCCTACCTCGACTTTGTCTATGTGCTGTCGGCTGACGACTACACTGTCGCTCTGACAATAGAGGCACACAACATGCAGTCGGTGCTGGCACAGAATGTCAACTCGCTGGAGATGCACTGGCGACAACTCATCCCGCAGCAAGAGCGCGGGCGTAAGTTCGAGGAACGCTATGCCCGCCTGCAGTACATGACCACCAACGGCGACATGGAACTGCTCAGCGAGAGCAAACACGACACCAAGCGTGAGAGTGCCAAAGTACGTTGGATAGGCTACAAAGACCAGTTCTTCTCGACGGTGATGATAGCCGAGGACGGCTTTACCACGAGCGACTTTGAATCCACCCCGCAGAACAAGTACAGCCGCTATATTAAGGAGTACAACACCAAGACAGGCGTTGCCTTTGATGTGACGGGGCAGAAAGCGACCGAATTCCACTACTTCTTTGTCCCCAACCACTACAACACCCTCAAGTCGTACGACAAAGACCTTGCGCGTGAGGACAAACTGCACCTCAACGAGTTAGTACCGCTAGGATGGAAAATAGTCAGTTGGATAGAGAAGATACTCGTTATTCCGATGTTCGACCTCTTCACCTCGTGGGGTATGCACATCGGGCTGGTGATACTGCTCATGACGCTGGTCATCAAACTCATTATCCTCCCCTTTGTCTTCGTGTCCTACCGTTCGAGTGCCAAGATGCGTGTCCTCAAACCGCAGTTGGATGAGATAAACGCCAAGTACCCGCCCGAGAAAATGCAGGAACGCCAACAAGCCACTATGGCACTCTATCAGCGTGCAGGAGTGAGCCCTATGTCCGGCTGCCTTCCTATGCTGTTCCAGTTCCCCGTGCTAATGGCAATGTTCTGGTTCTTCCCGACGGCGATAGAACTGCGTGGTAAGTCGTTCCTATGGGCGGAAGACCTATCGACCTACGATGCCGTACTCTCTTGGGGAACGAACATCCCGCTCTTGGGCGACCACTTGAGTATATTCTGCTTACTGATGACTATCACCAACTTCCTCTACACCTACATCACGATGCAGACGCAAGCGACAGACCCGAGCATGAAGTTTATGAAGTGGATGATGTACCTAATGCCGCTCATGTTCCTCTTCATCTTTAACGACTATGCGGCAGGCTTGAGTTACTATTACCTGCTCTCACTGCTGTTCACCATTATCCAAACGATGCTCTTCCGTGTGGCAATCAATGACAAGAAACTGTTGGCACAAATGGAAGCCAATGCCAAGAAAAAAGGCAACGGACAAAAGAAATCCGGCTTTATGGAGCGTCTGGAGAAGATGCAGCGTGAGCAACAGCGTATGGCGCGTGAAAACGCCAAGGCACAAGCCAAGAAAATGCGATGAAAAGATACCTGACCATAGCCCTGTACTCCCTTGTGAGTATGGGGCTATATGCTCTCTCCACAACGGACCAGAATACTGCACTTGCAGAACCGACCTCTATACAAACCGAGCAGGCTGCAACACTTGCCGAACATACCAAGACAACGGAACTAAATGATGTACAGCCACCCCAAGATACCGCTCGTGCAAAATACACTTTCGGGGATTTCTTCGATGCACTTGACTTACCGACGGTGTTGGGCGTGGGCTTTACTCCGAACGGCATAGAGGGAGCGACTTTCAATTCGTCTATGCGATTGGCGTGGCGACATCATAAGAACTATGGTGTCTATGCTTTTATCTCTTTCGATACACACAGCAACACCTACGACTCGCTCCGCATAAACGGCACGAATGTCCGCACGGGTGAGGTGTGGTACTATGAGATAGGAATGGGAGTGGGCTATCGTATTCCGTTGGTGAAAGATCTGCGTGCCTTCTACCAACAGCCCTATTTTCACAACTGGGACTTCTTTGTATCTATAGAGCCGGGAGTATCCATCCCGTATGTAAAAACAGTAGAGCCACTTGCAAGCAGCACCGATACAGAGCCTGCCTACCGACTGAAAGATAAGTTCTCAGCCGTAGCCACATTGCGATTTGCGGCAGGCGTGGAGTGGTTTATCGTGCCGAACTTCGGTGTCTTTGCCGAGTTGGGCTATATCCAACACTTGACGCCAACCATTATTGAGCAAGCTGCCATCGACCAAGGCAAGATACGCCACCCATCTGGCCCTATGGTCGCTTCGATTGGGCTGTCGCTGTTTTTCAAATAGGACAATATGTACACAACACATAGTAACAATAATAATCAAAAGAATATGAAAAAGACCATTTTATCTTTGGCTCTCACAGCGCTGATAGCACCTGTATCAGCGCATACGATGTCTGCCAACGACAGCATAGCTGCCGCCGACACCACAGAGGGCTTCCGGTTCACCACCATCGACAGCGTGGCGATTACTCCCGTTAAGAACCAACACCGCAGCGGCACTTGCTGGGCATTCTCTACCATTGGCTTCCTCGAGAGCGAACTGCTCCGCACGGGCAAAGGCGAATACGATTTGAGCGAGATGTTCGTAGTCAGCCACACTATGGTCGACCGTGCAGAGTATGTAGTGCGTATGTACGGCGATGTGAAATTCGCAGCCGGTGGCTCGTGCTACGATGTGATGTACTGTCTGAAGAACTATGGTATGGTGCCCCAATCGGCTATGCCCGGTATTCAGTACGGCGCGACGCCTGCAGACACACTGCCCGTACACGGCGAGTTGGACGCAGTGGCAAACGGCTATATCACGGCTCTCACAACAAGCCACTTGAACAAACTAACTCCCGTATGGAAAAAGGGATTGCAGTCTATCTACGACACCTATCTCGGTGTTTGCCCCGAAAAGTTCACCTACAACGGTAAGGAATACACCCCACTCTCTTTCGCGCAGTCGCTGGGGCTGAATGCCGATGATTATGTGAGCATTACTTCCTATACGCACCACCCGTTCTATACTCGATTCGCACTCGAAGTGCCCGACAACTGGCGTATGGATCAGATGTACAATGTGCCTCTCAAAGACCTGATGCGCATTATCGACAATGCCCTCTCGAACGGATACACCCTCGCATGGGGCGCAGATGTCAGCGAGATTGGTTTCACCCGCAAGGGAATCGGTGTCATGCCTGATGCAGATAAGGGGGCAGACCTCACAGGAAGCGACGCTGCACACTGGCTCGGACTGACCGAGAAGGATAAGAAAGAGGAACTGACCAAGAAGCCGTTGCCCGAAATAGAAGTAACACAGGAACTGCGCCAAAAGGCATTCGACAATTGGGAGACCACCGATGACCACGGCATGCAGATATTCGGTACCGCAAAAGACCAGAACGGCAAACGCTACTACATGATTAAGAACTCGTGGGGCACGGAAAAGAGCGACTATCACGGAATATGGTATATCTCCGAAGCGTTTATGAAGTACAAGACAAACGACATCCTTGTCCACAAGAACGCCATCCCGAAAGACATCCGCAAGAAACTCGGAATCTAAACAAGATAACAATACCAAACAAAATTCCCCCGCTGATATTCTTTCGGCGGGGGATTTTTTCTCTAAAGAGTTATTAGCTCAATACGGGGCCAGAAGTTCTATGGCGTTATAGGACGATTGGCTCACACTTTTTCTGCAGATAGGCGGCCTCTTCAGCACTCAAGCGAGGCGCAATCTCCTGATAGACAAAGGCGTGGTATTGGTTTAGCCATGCTATCTCGGCAGACGTCATGAGCGACATCTCAATCAAGTTCGTATCATAAAAACAGAGCGTCAGCGTCTCGAAACCGAGGAAATCGTCTTCGGTAGTGGCGGCAGCCTTACGCTCCACCGAGCGCACGGTAATCAGGTTCTCGATACGAATTCCCCACTCGTCGGTGCGGTAGATGCCCGGCTCGTCGGACACTATCTGCCCAACCTCCAGCACCGTTGGATTGTTGTCGGTACGCACATTCTGCGGCCCCTCATGGCAACCAAGGAAGTGCCCTACACCATGCCCCGTGCCGTGTCCGAAGGTGATGCCTGCCGCCCACATATATTGTTTGGCAAGGGCATCCAACTGATTGCCGCGTGTGCCGCGGGGGAACTTAGCCGTCTGCAAAGCGATATGCCCTTTGAGTGTATAGGTGTAGTCGAGTTTCGCCTGCTCAGGAATAGCACCGCCAAGCCATACGGTTCGTGTGATATCCGTCGTGCCATCGAGATATTGCCCGCCCGAATCGAGCAGCAACATCCCATCAGGCTGTACCTCTGCGCAATTGTCAGCCGTGGCAGCATAATGCACAATGGCACCATTGCCTTTGTAGCCCGCAATCGTGCCAAAGGACTCCTCCACAAAGTGATTTCCCATCGCACGGAACTCGTGCAGTTTCTCCATTAGCGTCCACTCCGTTTGCTTCTGTCCGCCTGCAAACGCCTCCTCTTCGAGCCAACGGAAGAAACAGGTCAGTGCCACGGCGTCCTCACGCATGGCAATACGCTCGCCCGCCAACTCCGTGGCGTTCTTCTTGCTTTTCGCCACCAAGATAGGCGACTGCGCATTGAGTTTGCGGCAGGCGGCGGGGATAGCCTCATAGAGTGCCTCGTTCACCTTTGCCCCGTCGAAGAGAATCGTCCCCTGCAATTGGGCGATGTAGGGGAACACCTGCTCGTACTCTTGCACCTCGATGCCCGTGCGATTGAGATATTCCGATGCAGCCGCAGTC
This sequence comes from Dialister sp. CAG:486, assembly GCA_963635385.1. Taxonomy (GTDB): domain Bacteria; phylum Bacteroidota; class Bacteroidia; order Bacteroidales; family Paludibacteraceae; genus Colicola. The sequence continues at coordinate 5,454 of CAVHGD010000038.1, forward strand.
AGTTTCTTCGCAGCCACGAACAGCGTGCAGCGCGTCTTCTCCAACACCACATAGCTGATTACCACCGGATTGTACTCAACATCGTTGCCTCGTATATTGAGCAGCCACGCTATCTCATCGAGGGCGGAGATAATCATGGCATCGGCTTTCTTCTTTGTCATTGCCTCCCGAATACGCCCTAATTTGTGCTGCGTACTCTCGCCCGCATACTTCTCCTCGTATTCGTAGAGCGGGCTCTCGGGAATGGCAGGGCGTCCCTCCACCCACAACGGGCGAATCAAGTCTATGGAGAGCGTCGTCAGCCCAGACTCGCCCAACTCCGCACGGAGAGAATTGAACGCATTGACGCTGTACATCTCGGGGTTCAAGCCGACAACGCCTTGTACATTTTGGCAGAGCCACTCGGCAATGGTCGGGCAGTCGATATCCGACTCGCGCATCAGTTCAATCGTAGAGCCTGCCAGTTCGATATTCGCTTGCAGGTAGTAGCGGGAGTCTGTCCAGAGGAACGCCTTGTCTTGTGTTACCACCACGGTGCCTGTTTCGCCTTTGAACCCTGATAACCAAGTGGTTTCCATCCAGTGAGCCGCCATATATTCAGAAGCGTGCGGGTCAGTCCCCGGCACGATATAGGCACTCAAATTATGTTGGCGCATTTCGGTGCGTAGAGCCGATAGTTTCTCCAATACTGTCATTTTTATCTTTCAATTTGAAAATTTACAAATTTGTAAATGGGATAGCGAGTACGTTACAAATGTCGGTTTGGGATATTTAGCGGCAAGAATATTACAAATCTTGCACCAAACGGACGGCACGGCCATAGATGCGAGTCGCGAAGCCGCCGGTGTTCTGATTGCTCGAACGGAATTGCATATAGTTCACACTTTCCACATTTCCCGAAGACACCGTAGAAGACCAATAGTAGCCCACATTCTGCCCATCGGATACAGTTGCCCCTTGACGGTAACCCGAGGCCGGCAAAAATACCGCACCTGCCGCCTCTAATGTCTTCCACTGGGGAAGCGTATAGCTATTGTGGGTATCGTAGGCGTCTGCACTCGAAGCACTTTCAAAACCTGCGTTGAACGATAGGCCCGTAGGACAAGTCCAGCTATCGGGAAGGAGAATTAGCCCATTCACATACTCGGTAGCGTTCAACTTGATACGAGCAATACCCATAAGACGATTTGCATTGGTGCGCGTTACGGACAAGTAATCCCACTCATCTTGCGTGAGGGTACGGAAAGCCGCATCAGTGCCGAAGTTCAGCCCCCAATCCACAAAGCTACCGGAATAGTCGGAAGAAGATTCGGACGTGCTGATACCCCAAGTAGCCGCTCCGTCAAGAGCGCTCCAACCAAAGAGATCTATCGTATCGGCGAGCTGGCTGCCGCTAACATTAGCTGCGCCCAACATATCATACTGGTTTTCAGCCAAAGACCATTTCGCAGTGGATTGCACATAGCACAAATTGCCCGTAGCGAAGCGGACCTGCTTGGTGGCCGAGACAGAGAATGCCCCATTGATGACATGGTCCTCAGGGCAATACTTAATATATAATGTATCGTGTATCTCGTTGGTAATCTCCTTAATGACCGTATCATGCACTATAACGGGCGGTTTGGGTGTACCGGCGGGAACAGAAAGGAAGGTCACACTATCGACATCGGATACGGCAAACTCGGAATAATAATTACCCTCCCAAAGTTGCATTTTGCGCTGTTGTGCGGAAAGGGAAAGAGTCGTAACGAGCAATGCGGCAAAAAAGAATAGTCTTTTCATATTGAATTAAATTTCCTTATTTCTTTCGAATGGTCTATTGTTTGTTGAAGCGGATAACTTGTACACCGACCTGCAAGAGGTAGGTACCCGCAGGAAGGTCGCCAACTGAGATTTGCGTGCCTTGCGCTGTGGTAAGCAATTGTCCCGTAGCGGAATAGATACGCAACGTGGTATCACCCTCCACGCCCTGCACACAAAGCAAATCTTGCGTCGGATTGGGGTACACGGAGATGGTACCGGACTGCGCATTATCGATGGCCGTTGGCGTAGAGCCATCATCGGAAAATGTGATTTTGCGGATATCATCGAGATACTCATCAGCGAGCAAGACGCCACTATGGTCGGTGAGTTGCAAACGGTTGTCATCGAAAAATACCCACTGGCCGATCGTAGCAATATTCAGGGTACGATCCGCTTCGGAATTGCTATGCACAATCGTAAGCCGGTCCGCCATAACAGATACACTGCATAGCAAAGACAAGAACAAGATACTTTTTTTCATATACATAATGTTATTATATATTCGAAATCCACCGTTCGAATTTATTCTTTTTAGGTTTAATACCTAATAGCAGACAAATTCGAACCATCTATTTTCGATAATTCTCTATTTTAGCACAAAGGTATCGCTTTTATTTCACATACACAATAATTGCTTGAAAAACAATCCAAAAACGTATAATGGTATGAGAGTGCCATGGAGTGGTATGGGGATTTGCCCGAGTACGCCGCTAATTGGAACGCAAAAATAAGACGCTTTCAGTATTGACAAGCATCAATAGTCTCAAAATGCACAACGAAACGACCGGCTCGGTTTATGCATTTATGCAATCACACTATTGTATATTTATCAACATGCTGCATAAACTACACAAGAATGAACAATTTGAAAAGCAGACAAGCCTAAAATTTGCACAAACGGAATAAAAACAGTACCTTTGCAGCGGATATAGAATGTTTCACTGCGAATAGCATCCAACCACAATGGTAGCTAAACGCCAAAAAATAAGTAACAATATGAAGAAATCTACTCTCTTGTCCGCTGCGTGGCTCCTGCTCGGCCTCTGTAGTACAACGGCGGCAAACGCCTCCGCCACTACGGCCCCACTGCCATCCACAGCGCTTCAATCCACCTTCTTTGGGCAGAAAAACAACCTGCATCAGCCCACGATTTCGGCGGATTACCGCACCCATCGCACCCCAAAAGCACCAAACACTGTCACCACGCCCACCACGGAACTGCCCGCCACAAGCGCTTGCGGTGTGCTGAGTGCCCCCGACGGCAACGTATGGGTATACACCATCGACTATACCATCGACGCAAACAAATACTACACTGCGGCTGCCGTGAAAGTGTATGACGCAGAAAACAAACTCTTGGGTGAATTTACAGATACCTTTGCCGAAGACACCACCATAGTGGGCATCAACCAAGTGGAGCTGAACCCACTCGTAACCAAGAAGTTCTTCAACACCGACAACTACTACGAGGTAATGCTCTATGTGCATGCCGTAACCAAAGACTACACGGGCAAAGTATATAACGATGTCTATTCGCTCGGCAAAACGGACAAGATATGCACCATTGCGGGTAACCAAGTCTTAGCGCAGAACACCGCCACCGATGCATGGAGCGAGAACTACACCCTCGTCTTCCAACGCGACTCGATAAACAACGGCGACGAAAACGGCGAAAACGGCTACTACTGGCTGCACTTTGATGTTTACACCAAAGCGGGTTGGAACGCAAAGACGCCGACCCTTGCACACACCTTCTCGTTAGACTATTCGCTTATCTCCGGCTCGGGCGGCAATTCCGTACCTATCTTGATGGGCAAGAACGGAAAAGATGTCTGCTACGTGACAGCTCACTACGAGAAAGAGTTCTTCGACCCGAGCACCCCGTGGAACGAAGACCCCGTGGTGCAGAAAGGCAACCGGTTCCTGCTCACGATGTACAACAGCAAGTATGACACCATCGCCACAACCGCCATCCCTTGCGACAGCGTGGCAGGCTATCTATACACCTTCCCGTACATCGGCGGACTCCGCTACAACGATGACTTGGCGTTCAACACGTTCAAGACCGACACTGCCTATATTCTGTCGTTCGACCACTACACAACGACCGATGAGTTCATCACTTCGTACTATGTTTATGATCTGCGCGGGAACCTGTTGGACACCATTGCCACATTCACCGACGACTACCTGCCGCTGACCGACATTGCAGGGCAAGAGGAGGAGTACTGCTTCACCTACACCAAAGATGACTCGGTACACTTCCAATTTGTCACGCTCCCCTCGTGCAAGACCGTGCTGGATATCAACTCGGTATATAACGGCGACCAACTCTCCTCGAGCATTGACCGCTATCCGACCAAGAACGGATACCAATATGTGATTGCCCTTTCGAACGGATCGGATGACTCCGACGGCAACACCATCCACCCCATCCTATGGCTGAACCAAGACGGTTCGGTCAACCACTACGACAACATCAATCTCGGCACGAACATTCAAATGGCATTGCCCTACATCAACGCCATCGCATTCGACCCGTGGCTATTCGACACCGACAACGAGCGCGAATACATGTTTCTTGTGAAGCGACTCCAATCGACGGGCTCGTCTTCGTCGGATGAAGTGCTCTATGTGGTCAACACCAAAGGCGAGCGTCTGCTCGAACTCGGGCCCGACACCAAGAAAGGCAACCTTTCGAGCATCTCGCTTCTCAATGCCGAGACCAACCCGCAACTGCTGGTGCTCTACTACAACTACTCGAAATACACTCCCGTCTATGTCAGCCTGCCCCTCAACACCCTAACGGGACAAGGGACAGCCGCCAATCCGTACCAAATTGCCACAGCGGGAGACTTCAAACAAATTAAGAAACATCCCGCAGCTATCTATAGTGTGGTGGCAGACCTCGACTTCGAGTCTATCCCCTACGCCGGTGTAGATGCCAACTTTACGGGCGTACTCAACGGACAAGGGCACCTGATTACGAACCTCGTGCTGAGCGACAATGCGCTATTCCCCAACGTGCTTGACACGGCACACATCCGAAACTTGAACCTCTATGCGCCCAAAATTACTCTTGCATCGGCGGGAGAGGCCGGATTCGTAGCAGGCAGTGTCGTGACCGACCAAACACTCGGCGGCACGGCAACGCTTGAGAACATCCATATTTACAATGCCGAAGCAAATGCCGCAAAAGGATACGATGGCGTCTTCGGCAGTATTGCCGGCAGCGTCAGCACCACCTCGGCGATACGACTCTGCTCGGCACAAGACACATGGCTCGACCTTGCAGACGCCACGGTCGGCGGTATTGCAGGCGAACTGCGCACCGGCTCAAGCGTGAAAGGCTGCGCATTCTCCGGACTGATTTCCGGTGCTACCATTGGTGGTATTGTCGGACAGAGCACACGAGGCGATGAGAGCATCAGTAACTGCCACGCAAATGCATTACTCATTGGCACCAGCATCGCCGGCGGAATCATTGGCAGTAGCGCTCGCTCCACCGTCACGAACTGCTACGCAGAGGGCGAAATAGCCGCAGAGGGCGATGCTCGTCTGGCGGCAGCAGGCGGCATTGCAGGTCTATTGGAAACCACCTACGAGGCCGCAACGACAAAAGTAATTGCCAAGAACCTCGTGGGATTAGATACACTCAGCGCTAAGAACGAGACGGCGGCGTACGCCCACCGCATTGTCGGCAAGACCGGTGTAGACGACAAAGAGATTGACTACACCACCATGGACAACACATGGACCGAGGAGGACTGGGAAGCCTACTATAATGGGACCAAAGAGGCACCCTATCTTGACGGTACGCCCGAAGCCGCTCTCAGCAAGAACTATGTCATCTCCTCACTGAAGCCGCTCGACGCCTCCATTCAAGCTACCGACACCACCACCGAAGGTGCTACGCTTGCCACCTCCGCACTCGACAACGACTTCTTTGCCTCGTTAGACTTTGTAGGCGGAACTACCGAAGCAGCGCCTTGGGTACTCGGCACAAGCCCCTATCTTTGGTACGAAAAAGAGGCAGGGGCCCTGCTTGTGGATGTAGCAAACCACAGTCTGCTTATCGGCGACTCTGTAACCATCACTTTCACTATCATCAATGGCGACGGCAACGACATTACCATTTCGAGCAACTCGGCAGCGGCAACCATCGTGCAACAAGTGGTTAGTACCGATTTTGTGATGATTACCGTCAAGGCCGTAAACAAAGGCACTGCTGTATTCACCGCCACCTGCGGCAGCAAGACGGTTAGCAGCACCATTGTCTGCGACCATTCGCACCTGCGCTACGACGCTTCCGAAGGCGAAGTATCACAGATATACACACCGCAAGACATCATCGCCACCGAGGACTTTACTGCCAAGCAGGGCTTCAAACTATTCACCGCCACCCAAGCAGACAACAGCGACAAAGTACTGTTCTACTTCTACAACGATGACACGGATGCGGACATCATCATCCCTGCGGGCGAATATGCTATCAACGACACATACGACAACTGGACGGTAAAGACCTCAACGGGTATCAATTCCAATGGCGAACTGACTCCATCGTACTACACCACGCTTGACGAGAGCGGCAACGCCAAGAAGATGTACTTCTTTGTTTCGGGTAAGGTGGTAGTCAGCAAAGTGAATGCAACAACGATTAAGATTGTGGCAGACGCCATCAACTCGTATGACCTGCCAATCCACATTGAGTACGAAGGCCCGTTGGCAGCCGCTATCGACCAAACAACGACGGATGGTGCCAAAGCCTACAAGTACATCTCGAATGGCGTGCTCTACATCGTTCACGGCACCGACATCTACACCGTAATGGGTGAAAAAGTCGGCACCACCGCCGATTAACAACCAAATCGAGTGAAGGAAAGTTGCCTGTCCTAAAACGGCAGCACTTTCTTTCACTAACAACACAGTACTTTCTTAGAATAGTAAGGTACTTTCTTACAAGAACAGCAAGATACTTTCATACAAAAATAGCAAGGTACTTTCTATCACAAACACCAAAAAGGCTGCCTAACCAAAACGTGTTAGACAGCCTCTTTTTTATGAATTGCCGAAGCACTCCCGAACCTAATCGCAAAGAGAGAACAAATCGGCCCGAGGATTAACCAAAAGAACCGGCACCAATGAACGACGAATTGCATGCCGCTCCGGACAGCCGAACAGTATATCATCCAAACCATATTCACGGCTCGCCGTAAGAATCAATAAATCGTGCTGAAAATCCCGCTGACGCTCGCTCGCCTCCCGCACCAACGAGAAACTATCCTTACGCGCTTCCACCACCTCATACGAGATAGTTTCGCCCGTACGCTCCGCCACCGATGTGATATGCGATACAATCTTATTCACATTCTGTCGAGCATGGCTACCATAGTCGTGCGCCTGCAGCAGTATAATATGTGCACCCGTCTTGCGAGCCAAATAGGTACAAATCTCCGCCTTATATACCTCCTCTTCCAACATTGACACCGGCACCAACAAACGATGCAACGGCTTGATAGTCATTGTATCGGTTATGAACAGATAGGGGCGACGCTCCTCACGGCACGCATTGAGATGCTGCTGCACCACCCGAGAGGCATTGCGACACTCTATCACACGTATATCTTCGTTATTATCCCAAATCATTGCTAAATATAGTTTGTATTCGCCCCTCCATGCAGGTTAATTGTTAACTTTTAAGTGTTATATCATCAGGATAACCACAAGGTAAAACCAAGGAAAAAACAAGGAGAAGTACCCTATTAATAATTAAGAATTAGAAATTAACAATTAACATGCATATCCTCGAACCTTGTATACCCTTGTATATTGTGAAGTGCATTGTAAATTGTGCGTTCGAGAGCATATTATTTGCTCACCGGTCATTCAATCAGCGAATATTGCGCTCGTCTAACTTATGCCGATACTCAACCGCTGCGGCAGCATGCTGCGCATACTGCGATGAGAATATGTGCGTACCCGAAAAGTCGGGGTTGGCACACATATAAAGATAGTCGGTGGCAGGCGCATTCAGCACGGCATCTATTGAGGCAGGAGCCGGGCAGCGGATAGGTCCGGGAGGAAGTCCGGGGTACTTATAGGTATTGTAAGGCGAATCGATCTCCAAATGACGGCGCAAGACACGGCGCAACTTGAAGTCACCCGTGGCGTAAATGACGGTCGGACACGACTGCAACAACATACCGCGATGCACACGATTGAGATAAAGACTCGCTATGATAGGCAGTTCTTCGGGATTGTGGCTCTCGCCCTCAATGATAGATGCAACTATCGCCACCTCGACCGGAGTCAAACCCAACGAGTCTGCCTTGTGGCGGCGAGTCTCATTCCAAAAGCGGTTATACTCTTTCTGCATGCGTTCAAAGAGTTGGTCGGGGGAGATAGTCCAATACACCTCGTAGGTATTCGGAATAAAAAGACAGATGGCCGTCTCACGATTCAGCCCAAATTGAGCCATATAGGCATCATCATTCAGGCGCTGAAGGATATCAAGGCTATCCAACAAAAGGTTGGCTGATATCTTCCCTGCCAACTGCTCACGGGTGCGAATATAATGGTTGAAGGTGAGACGCACGGGAGTCTGCTCGCCAAGTTGCAGACGACGTATGAAGTACTTATCGCCCATAATGGCGGGGAAACGGTAGAAACCGGGCTTTGGTTCGTTCAACCGAGCATCCGTGATATGCAGTTGCAAGTTCCACGGAGAGGAGATGGTATAATCTTGTTCGACAATGGTAAGGACTGAATCAAGAGTTGCTTCGGGGTAGATTCGGTAAGCGTGCTGCTCGCCATCGTGCGAACGGAAGTTACGCACATTGAGACGATAGTATTGTTCCACGCAGACTACCCCCACAATAGCAAGCACTACGGCTAAAGAAAAGAAAAGAATTCGTTGTTTTTTCTTATTTGAATTTGTTTTTGTCATATTTTTGTAGCTCATTCACCCATAGGCACGTCAGACCCTTTGGTGACGGGATTTGTTTTGGTTACATTTTTGTACCTTCGTTCACATACGGGCATATTAGCCCATTGGGTGACGGGATTTGTTTTTGTTATATTTTTGTACCTTGGTTCAACACTATCTCCATCTGCCCTACTTATAATAATCAGCTGTCCAACATATAATAAAGAGAATGCAACACAATCTATGGACAAACGGAGACCGACCAAACTAACGCGTAGGCTTGGCGGAATTTAGCAAGCGGGGACCGCATTAAGCGAGCACTCGCCACAAAGACGGATTACATATTGGCGTTGTAGTAGCGAGGATTGCCCGTGACCTCCTCGCCGATAAAATCGGCCTTGCAATAGGGCTGCTGCTCTTCGGGAAGCTCCAATTCGGCAAGTGTCAGCCCTGCTAAGCGGCCATGAAACTCATCCACCTCCCAAAACAGGGGCTTCTCAGGTTGCGGGTCGGGCGTAGTGGCAGGCACTATATAACGCGTCTTTTCGATCACGCCCGGCAGACAGAGTGTCAGCAGCTGGCGAGCATCGGAGAGGTCAATCTCCCGCTCCCACTCAAAACGGGCGATACCCGTGGAGAGCTCGGTGGACTTAATGGTTAGGAAAGCATGCGTATCACGAATGCGGACACGAATGGTGCGCTCTTTGTCCTTGCAAAGATAGCCTTGTTGGATCTCATAATGACGGATGGCCATGGACTTGAAGCAGTCGCTCGTCACGAGAAACTTACGTTCTATTTCTGTATTTTGCATACGAATGGGGGTGTTCTCATTGGTTTAGGCGTACATTTTATAGAGTTGGTTCGGGACTCCTTCGGGAAACACAACCGATTTTGGCATGAGCAGTTGCTCCGAGCCACCCGCAACTCTATCGACAGGTTAGGTAGGTAAATCGGCTGCAAAGGTACAACAAAAATGCCAAACTCACAAAAAAGAGCTAAAAAAGCACCAAACATTTGCACAAGTCGAAAAATTGCCTTACCTTTGCAGCCGCTTTTGACAAGAGTGTCGAGAGGTCTTAATCAGACAAGCACTATCAAGCAAGTAGATGTCGATAGGGTGTCGGGGATGTAGGAATTCAGAAAGAAGTAGGAATACAGAAAATGTAGAACTACGGAAAGATGTAGAACTGCGAAACGACACACGACAACTAAAGCAATGGAGAGATGGGTGAGTGGCTGAAACCAACAGTTTGCTAAACTGTCGTACGGGTTACCGTACCGGGGGTTCGAATCCCCCTTTCTCCGCAAGACGGGCGAATGCATTACGCATCTCGCCCGTTTTTGTTTTTATTTCCCCATTTTTTTCAAGATTTCATCATCCCCCCCCCATAAAAAATTGTGTAAAAGGGGAACTATCTAAAAGGGGAACTAAATGAAAATTGTAATTCTGAAAAATCTCTCGAAAAAAAGCGGAACCTACACCTAAAATTGTCGCTACGTAAAAAAATAAAAATAAGCTTGCACGTACTTGCTTATTTCAAAAACTTTCATTACATTTGCAGCATAAAATTAAATCGTAGACCGCTATGAAGAAAAATCATTTTTATCCGTAAAAAATATGGTTACTACACCGACATTCGAATCGTATTGTCAGTAATACAACTGACAAAAAATGCTTAGGTAGCTCCCTACCCCACTACATTCACAACCCGTAAAAATCTATTGTATGAAGATACTACACACCAGCGATTGGCACTTAGGGCATCGGCTGTACGAATACGACCGAACCGAAGAACAACAAAATATGTTGGACCAGATGGCAAACATCGTGGCCCAAGAACACCCCGATGTTTTTGTACTGGCTGGAGATGTTTTCGACACCTCCTCCCCCTCTTCTGCGACACACAAAATGTATGTGCAATCGTTGTTGAACATACGCCGAGCCAATGAAAAAATGGTGATTGTGGTAATAGCCGGCAATCATGACAGTGCGGCCAAGTTAGATATGGATTCCCCGATATGGCGCGAGCTGAATGTGCAGACCCTTTGCTATATCGACAAAGAGCATTTAGAGAACCTAATCATAGAGATTCCCGACAAAGGGTATGTGATAGCCGTGCCCTACTGCTATGAACGCATGATGCCCGAACGACTGTGGCAAGACTTGCAAGACAAGGTAGCCGAACGCAACACGAACCACCTGCCCGTTGTGATGATGGCACACACCACCGTGGCCGGAATGGATTATACCGGCCACACACAACAAAATACCACTATCGGAAACATTGAATCGATATCGGTGGAGAATATGGGCGACGGATACGACTATCTGGCCTTGGGACACATCCACAAACCACAATATGTGCATTCCGGCAAACATAATGTATGCTATAGCGGCTCTCCGATAGCTGTCAGTTTCGATGAGAAATATGAGCATAGCGTACGGATTGTAGAATTAGAAAGCGGCAAGACGCCCGAAGTAAAGACAATACCCATTCGGAACATTCGCCCGCTAATAAACATTCCGGCCGAAGGGTTCAAGCCGTGGGAAGAAGTCAAGGAGCTGTTGGAGAAATTGGACGATAACCTGCATGCCTATATCCGACTCAACGTGGAAGTGGAGGGACACGCACCCACCTCGGCCACCGATACGGCAAACGAGATAGCCACTCGAAAAAACAGCTATTTTTGCCGCATCAATGAAAAACAGAAAACGACAGACGGACAGACGGAGAATACGAATACTGTAATGACCATTGATGAGCTGAAAGCGCTCTCGCCCATCGAAATGGCCGAACAATACATGAAACGCATCGGCAGGACCCTGACCGAAGAAATGCGGGAAGTGATACAAGAAGCCGTCACGCAAGTGGAATCCGACGAACGGAACCATTAAACATAAACCCTAACACAAGACCCATATATGAAAATAAAGAAACTCATTATACATAACATCGCATCGATACAAGATGCCACCATAGACTTTGACGCTGAACCGCTGCGTGGCAGCAATGTATTCCTCATTGCCGGCAAAACAGGAGCCGGCAAAACCACCATCTTAGACGCAATATGTTTGGCCCTCTACAACTCGGTGGCTCGACTCACCAAAATCAATGATAGCAGCGATAAGGTGGGCGAAGTTTCCCGAAAGGACACCCGCAATATGATGCGTCGTGGGACGACAGATGCCTCTGTACGACTGACTTTTGTTGGGATAGACAATAAAGAATATGAGGCAATATGGGAGGTAAGACGCGCACGCGACAAGGCGGACGGGAAGCTGCAAGATATCGCTTGGATAGTGAAAGATACTGAAACCGGCATCGCCACCCGAAAACAGGCCGAAACCGGAAAGAAAATTGAGGAAGTGGTGGGATTGTCTTTCGACCAATTCTGCCGTACCACAATGCTCGCTCAAGGGGAATTTACGAAATTTCTGAAAAGCACAGCCGATGAGAAATCGGGGATTTTGGAGAAAATAGTGGGAGCAGAACTCTACTCTAAAGTAGGAGCTAAGATTGCCGCCATAACGAGTGAAAAGAAATCGGCTTTTGAGGATGCCAACCGGAAAATAGATTCGGATGCGGTACTGACCGAAGAGCAAATCGAAACGGATAAACAACGAATTGAGACGTTGAAAGCGGACAATAGCGCAAAACTCAACCTTAAAAAAGAGGATAGCCAAAAACTACAATGGTTGCAAACCGAAAGCACCTGTCAGCAAAAACTAGCCAACGCACAAAAAGAATACGAGGAAGCGAATAGGGCTATAGAGAACGATGAGTTCAAAGCCGCAACAGAGCTGGTTGAGCAATGGCACGCTACCATTGCGATTCGCCAACTATACGCCGACAAACAATCTCAAGAGCGTACCATAACACAAACAACGGAACACATAGACACGGAAAAGACGCAGTTCCTTCGGCTGTTGTCCGGCATGCGGTACATAGAAACACAAGTTGAGAAAGACCAACAAGAGCTAAACAAGATAGCGGATTGGCTGCAAACGATAACCGAGGAACAAAAAGAGGTATTTGACAATGCGGCAAAAGACCTCTCTACCATGCAGACTATTATCTCCACGCAAAAGAGTGTCGAAACGGGAAAGGCAGAGATAGCAAAACTCCGGAGCCATCTCCCCGCTCTCGAAAAAGCGCTTGCTGACGCACAAAAAGCAGAAGCCGGAGCTCAGGAAAAATGCGCCAACAAAAAGACGGAATGGGAAGAGCGGCAAAAAGAATTAGACGGACTTCGGCTAAATGAGGTGCGTACAAAGGAAAAGGAATGCATTGAGCTCAGCCACAAAATAGAGAATGCCGAAAAAGACCGAAAAGCTTTTGAGGCAGCCTGCGAGGCTCGACAAAAACAAGAAGCCGAGATAAAAACGAATGAGGAACGACTGAGAGCGAAAGAGCTCGAAATGTCGAAAGCCGAGGGCGAAAAAAATAGTAGCAAGACGGCATTGGACCGATTGTGCAATACGGAATCGGACACCATCAAGAAGCTGCGCCTGCATCTCCATGTAGGAGACCACTGCCCTGTGTGTCAGGCGATGTTTACGGAGGAGCTTAATGACTATTTGCCCACCGACGACGCATGGGATAATTTGGTAAAAGAAGCCGAAACGGCTTATCAAACGGCCGAAACGAACTATAACGATCGTATGCGTGAGAAGAATAAGCTTTCGGCTACCATTGAGGCACAGAAAAAGAATCTTCCCAATGTGCAGGAAGCAAACGACACATGGGAAAATGACTGCAAGGCGTTGTGCATTGAAGCGAGCAAGACCGCACTCGCCGGGCTGAGAACGGCCAACGAG
>CAVHGD010000039.1:0-16160 GCA_963635385.1 Dialister sp. CAG:486
GCCTATTTTCGTCACAATATAGCCGTTTTAGTCCCCTTTTCAGTGTATTTTATCAAAAATCGTGCCTTTTGGTCACCATTCTTTGTCCGAGCTGAAAACCCGCAGTAATTTTGCGGTCGAAATCGGAAACGGATCGGGCCCGAAACCACGGAAATCCCGAACCACTCCCGAAGGAAGAACTATAAAACCCTTAGTATTGACCGTACAAAAAAGAAAGGAAACCAATATGAAATCCGTAGTTGTTTTAGGCGATTCCATATCGCGAGGCATTGTGCTGAAAGATGAGCGTTATTCTATCTTGAACGAAGGCTTTGTGGACCAATGTGCCAACGCATTGGGGCTGACGATACAGAATTATAGTAAGATGGGCTGCACCATAGCTCGTGGCGAGCAGATTTTGGAGCAGCACAAGGACGCCATCGGGCAGGCGGACGTCACTATCTTGGAGTATGGCGGCAACGATTCCGATTTCCTGTGGAAGGAAATCGCTGAGGCGCCCGCCGAGAAACATAATCCCAAGACGTGCCTTTCGCAGTTCCGAGCCACGTACGAGAAGATGATCCTTCGTGTGCGTGAGTTGGGCAGTCAGCCGGTGCTGCTGAGCCTTCCCTTGATGGACGGATTCCGCTTTTTCGACTTCACGACGCGCAACATGTCGTCGGTGGAGCGCACCAATATTCACCATTGGCTCGGCGGCCAGCTCGACCGCATTCGCAATTATCACGATATGTACAATATCGAGGTCTTTCGCATTGCCGTCGAGTTGAATGTCCCTATCATCGATATCACGACGCCGTTCCTTGATAATCAAGACTATACGCAGTATATCTGTGCCGATGGCATCCATCCCAGTCAGGCGGGCCATGATTTGATTGCCGCTCGTGTTATCGCCTACTACCGTTCGCTGATGATGAAAATAGCATAACAAAGAAACGCAGAATATCATACAAAGACCATATAAGTTGGTAGATAGCCCTCATAATAGCATAATACATCCCGCATAATAGCGTAAATTTAGTTTGTTCCCGCCCGCTTATTCTATCATTTTGTGATAAAATTGCGCCGTCGGGGGAGAAAACGATAAGAGCTTTTTGCTCATATCGTTTTTTTCTTTTATCTTTGCAGTTGAAAACATGCATTCGTATGGCTCGGCCCATTGCCAATGATATCTTTTTTCCTGCGTTGGAGGCGTTGCTCCGAGAGGGCAAATCAGTTTCTTTCACGCCGCGCGGGACGAGTATGCGGCCGTTCATCGAGGGTGGCCGAGATAGCGTCACGGTGTCGCCTCTTGCAGGCTCTGTTCGGGTGGGAGACATCGTTTTGGCGCATGTCGGCGACGACTATATCTTGCACCGCATTTATCGAATCGCTCCCCCCGCCGACCTGCCACACACAGAGCAATATACCACCCCCCAACACACACAGCAATATACCAAGCACCAACGCACAGAGCAATATACCAACCCCCAACACACGAACCCTCACGCAGCCCCACAGTATATCTTGATGGGCGACGGCAACATCGAGCAACAGGAGTCTTGCCGAGCGGCCGATATCTTGGGCCGAGTCACGCAGATCACCTCACTGTCGGGCAAGCGCACACTTCCCTCGCGCGCCACCCTTTGGCGCCACCTGCTCCCCCTCCGCCCCCTCTTGCTTAAAATCTACAAATTTTTCGCTTAAAAATCTCATCGCTTTTACCCCAACATCCCCTGTTTTGCCTTACCACTCCCGAAGCAACTCCAAAACACAATCAAAATACAATACTATGAAAACGAAACATGGCTTTACGTTGCGCCCTTTGGGCACCGAATTTATCTTAGTTGGCGAGAGCGCCGATTTGGTTGATTTCAATCGCATGGTCACTCTCAACGAGTCGGCGGCCTACCTTTGGCGGCGGGCAGAGCAGGCACCTGCCATCGATGCCGATGTGTTGGCCCTGTGGCTGCAAGAGGAATACGAGGTAGGCGTGCAGCAGGCCCATGCCGATGCGGCGGAGGTCCTCAAGAGTTGGCAGTTGGCAGGTCTTATTACCGAATAATCTGAAAAGATATGAAAACGAAGCTCCCTTTCCTTGTCGTAGGTTTGTTAGCGGCTCTGTCGTGCGCCTGCACTTCGAAGCCTAACACGCAGTATATCATTGGCGTAAGTCAGTGCTCGGACGATGCGTGGCGCACCAAGATGAACGAGGAAATGAATAGGGAGCTGATTTTCCATTCCGATATGACGCTGCGTATTCGGCAGGCGCAGGACAATAGCGATCTGCAGTGTGCGCAGATCGATTCATTTATCGCTGAGCAAGTCGATTTGTTGGTGGTCTGCCCCAACGAGGCGGAGGAGGTCAAGCCGGCAGTCTGTCGAGCTTACGATGCGGGCATTCCGGTCATCGTGGCCGACCGTCAGGTCACGGGCGAGAAATACACGGCCTTCATCGGAGGCGACAACTACGCCGTCGGCAAGCTGATGGCGGAATATGTCACCCGACAGGCCGAATTGCATCATTCCACGCCGGCCCGCCCCCTGCGGGTCTTCGAGATCACGGGTCTGCCGGGCTCCACGCCCATGCGTTGGCGCCACAAGGGGCTGATGGATGGCATCCGGAGCAATCGCTCGATTCAGATCGTGGGGACAGGGTGCGGCGCATGGTTTCAGCGCAATGCCCGCCTCGTGACGGATTCGCTGCTCGATGTCTGTCCCGAGGTGGATGTCATTTTGGCGCAGAACGACCAGATGGCGATGGGTGCCTACGAGGCGTGCCACAAGCGTCTTGGCGACCGTCGCCCGCTCATTATGGGAGCAGACGGCATCGTGGGCAAGGGTGGGGGCGTAGAAGCCTTGTTGGATGGCAAAATCGATGTCACGGCCACCTATCCGAGCAAGGGCGATCTCGTTATCCAAACGGCTGCCAAAATTTTGCACGGCGAGGCCTATCCGCGTGATGTGGTGTTGCAAACTATCCTGATTGACCGAACCGCTGCCGAACCAATTCAACAGGTAGCCGAAGAAATCGACCACCAAGTCTATCTGATCGACGTGCTCGAGCAGCGCCTCAACCAACTGTGGGACATGTCTCGTTCCCAGCAGATCGCCATTGCTTGCTTGATGGCCTTCCTTCTGTTGGCGGTCATTCTCAGTATTGTATTATATAATGTGTATCTCTATCGCCGTCGGGTGCGGGAGGAGCGAGCCGAGCATGCTCGTATCGTGGCTCGCCAGAAGGAGCAGTTGGAGTCCGTCACGGCCGAGTTGGAGCGCACCAAGCAGACGCAGTCGCTCGATGAGCAATTTATTCAGCGCCTGCAGACCGAGATCGAGAAGCATATCGCCGATACCGATTTCTCGGTCGAGATGTTGTCCGATGCGTTGGGCATGAGCCGCACGCAGTTGTTTCGCCGTACCAAACAGCTGATGGGCCTATCGCCTGTCGAGCTGATACGCCATATTCGTCTGCGGCGGGGGCAACAAATGTTGCGTAATACCGATATGACCATCCAGCAAATTGCCTATTCGGTCGGTTTCACGTCGCCGTCTTACTTCACCAAGTGCTACAAGGAGCTGTTCGACCATCTCCCCGCCGACGAGCAGCGTCCCTTATGCGCTGATAGACAGTAGAATGTGATTCCGCAGCAGCGCCCTATACGGGTTGATGAGCAGTCTGCAGTGCCTTACCAACGCCGAACCTTCTCCTCTCTCGATTCGCCTCAAAACAAAATTTGAATGAAAAGATAGCACGAATTGTTGTTTGCAACAAATGTGTTATCCCTTGCAACATTTATTATATTCTCGTTTTTTATTAAATAGTACTTTTGCAGCGACTTTTTAATCTAAATACCGAGTATGAAACATCTTTTTCCGCGTATTGTATGTTCTCTGTGCAGTCTGCTGCTCTTTTCTGCGGCAGTCTCTGCGGCTACTCGCTCCGCTGACGCCAATGCGTCTGCAGAATCCAATAATGCGTCTGCCGAATCTCTCTCGGAGGTATCCCGGTCGGAGCGTGCCACGCAGCCGGTTTCCCTTACCGACACCGATGGTCATTTCCCGGCCACGATAGCACAGGCTGCTCCCAAGACCGTTTCTGTCAGCGGTACCGTGACCGACAAGGCAACGGGTGAGCCGTTGATTGGTGTGTCTATTTTGGAGAAAGGTACGCAAAACGGTACAATTACCGATTTCGATGGTAACTTCTCGCTCACGGTGGCTGCCGACGCTACGCTCCAATTCTCCTATATAGGATATGTCGAGCAGACGCTCAAGGCGCAGCCCACCATGCGTGTCTTCCTCGCCGAGGAAACGGAGCAGCTCGAGGAATTGGTCGTCACGGGCTACACCTCGCAGCGCAAGGCCGACCTTACGGGCGCCGTCTCGGTTTTGGATATGAACAAGACCATGTCCGAGAGCAATGCCAATATGGTCAGCAGCATTCAGGGTCGCTTGCCGGGCGTGCAGATTACCACCGATGCGGCGCCGGGTTCGGGCGGCAGCAGTATCCGTATTCGCGGTATGGGTACGATGAACTCTTGCGAGCCGCTTTATATCATCGACGGCGTGCCGACCACGGAGAACATGAATTCGCTCAACCCGTCGGATATCGCCTCCATGCAGGTGCTTAAGGATGCCGCTTCCGCCAGTATCTACGGTTCGCGTGCCGCCAACGGTGTCATTATCATCACCACCAAATCCGCCAAAAAGGATCGTCTCTCGGTCAATCTCGGCTATTCGGCTACGGCGCAGACCGTTGCCAACACCTATAGTATGCTCAACACCGAGGAGTGGGGACGTATGTATTGGCTTGCCAACCAAAACGCAGGCATCACGCCCACCCATCCGCTCTATACCGAGGTCAATGGGCAGCCTGTCGTGCGTGAGTACCTCGACGAGGAGGGCAAGGTCCATTCCTCCGACGGCACCGATTGGCAGGATGCGGTCTATCACACCGCTTGGACGCACAATGTCAATGCCAGCGTGGCCTACAGTTCCGAGAAGGGCAATGTCTATTTCTCGGGCAACTACATGAATCAGGACGGTCTGATTCGCGAGAGCTATTTCGAGCGCTACTCCGTGCGTGTCAATTCCAATTTCAACATCGGCAAATGGGTCAAGGTGGGCGAGAACTTGATGATTGCCAAGTGGGGCGACAACGGCTATAGCACGGGCTCCGACAACGGCATTCCCTTCATGGCCATGCGCCAGCACCCGGCCATCCCCGTCTACGATTCGGACGGCAACTTCACCAGCCCGCTTACGCTTGCCAAGTCCGATATCGCTAATCCCGTGCAGCAGATCTACAACGGCAAGGACAACACCAACACCAGTTGGCGTATCTTCGGCAACGCCTACCTCGAAATCAATCCGTGGGTCAAGGGCTTGAATCTCAAGAGCAATATCGGTATCGAGCATGTCCAGTACAACAATCAGTCCTTGGGCCGCCGAACCAACGCCACGGATATGAATAGCGTCAGCAAGAACTACGGCGAGGGCGACACTTGGACATGGACCAACACCGCCACCTATCATAATGTGTGGGGCGACCACCATTTCGATGCGCTGCTCGGTACGGAGGCCATCAGTTACAAGTTCAACTCGATTGGTGCTTCTCGACAGAATTATGCTTTCGAGGACACCCATTTCATGACTATCGGCTCGGGCGACAAGACCACTGCCACCAACGGAGGCGACATCCAGACTTGGGCACTGTTCTCCGTCTTTGCCAAGGTCGATTACAACTACCACGACCGCTACTTGCTCAGCGCTACGGTGCGTCGTGATGCCACCAGCCGTTTGGCGCGCGGGCACAACTCGGGTTGGTTCCCCGCTTTCTCGGCGGCATGGCGTTTCACGGCGGAGTCCTTCTTCCCCGAGAACAATTATTTCACCGACGGTAAGATTCGTGTCAGTTGGGGTCAGAACGGTAACGCCGCCATCGGCAACAACTATGCGTCGTATAGCACCTACGCCTACGCCGACAATGCCTATTACGACATCAACGCCACCGACACCACGGCCGTGGCAGGTATCGTGTTGGCCTCCACGGGCAACAAGAATCTGAAGTGGGAGACCACCACGCAAACCAATGTCGGCCTCGATTTAGGTTTCTTCAACAATTCGCTCACCATGAATTTGGATTGGTATCTCAAGACCACCAAGGACATGATCACCGTGCCGCCCGTTCTCTCCACGGCGGGCGAGGGCGCAAGCTACTATGCCAACACGGGCGATATGCGCAATATGGGCGTCGAGTTCAATATCGATTACCACAGCCCCGACTACAACGGCTTCACGTGGGGCGGCAGTTTCAATTTGAGCCACTACAAGAACGAGGTCATCAAGCTCAACGATTTCCAGAATACTATCGGCGGTGATGTGCGCCTGATGGTCGGCCAGCCGATGGGCGTCTATTACGGTTATGTGGCCGACGGCCTGTTCAATACCGAGGAGGAGGTTGCCAATCACGCCGTGCAGCAGGGTAAGGGCTTGGGTCGTATTCGCTATCGGGATATCAATGGCGACGGCGTCATTACGGAGGCCGACCAGTGTATCATCGGCGACCCGAATCCCGATTTGAGCCTCGGCCTCAATCTCGATTTTGCCTACAAGGGTTTCAGCCTCAGTATGTTTTTCACTTCCGAGTTGGGATTCGATATCATCAATCGCACCAAGTCGCAGTTGCTTTTCATGAGTTACGGTGGCAGCAGTACCAACCGAGGGCGGGACATCCTCAACGCATGGACGCCGGAGCATACCAATACCACCATTCCCGCCGTCAGCGTCACCGACGACAACAACGAGACCCGTTTCTCCACCTATTTTGTCGAGGACGGCTCCTATCTCAAGATGAAGTATATCAAGTTGGGCTACGATTTTCCGGACAAGGTCTGCAAGCCTATCCACGCCACGGGGCTGAATGTCTATTTTCAGGTCGAGAACATCTTCACGCTCACGCGCTATTCGGGGCTCGACCCGGAGCTGCCGCTCAGCACCTACGGCTCTCGTGTGGATAACGCGCCGTACCCTCGTTCCCGCAACTTCACGATGGGCCTTAGCCTGTCCTTCTAAACGGACTCGTTACGGACAATTCCCGAACCGGTCCCGAACCATCTTAAGCAAAACCGTCTAATCCGACTGCTAATATGAAAAACCATTCTTATATTGCCATCCTTCTTGCGCTTGCTTTGGGCGTATCCTCCTGCGAGGATTTCCTCGACCGCCGTCCTTACGGGCAGTTCACGGCCGACCAGTTGACCGATGAGACCATCGACGGCCTCTTGGTGTCCGCTTATGCGGGCTTGTCGGCGCACTATTTCGGCAACAACGAGGCCTTTGCCGGCCCCAGCACCAATTGGATATTCGATGTCCGTTCCGATGATGCCTACAAGGGCGGTGGAGCGGTTACCATGGAGTCC
The DNA here is from genome assembly GCA_963635385.1 of Dialister sp. CAG:486. GTDB lineage: Bacteria > Bacteroidota > Bacteroidia > Bacteroidales > Paludibacteraceae > Colicola. The sequence continues at coordinate 7,401 of CAVHGD010000039.1, forward strand.
AACATCCACCAGTTGGAGGTCGCCAATATCAATAGCGACAATGTCAGCCTCGAGAACAAGTGGCAAAACAATTTCTATGGCATCACGCGTGCCCACAAGGCCATGAAGGCGCTGCAGGATGCCGAGAACGTCACCAACAAGGACCAAATGATGGGCGAGCTGAAGATTCTCCGTGCGTGGTACTATTTCGATATGGCGCGTATCTTCAAGCACGTGCCCTATTTCACCATGGACGACGATCCGAGCCATGTCAGCAATATGGTCTATTCGCAGGACAGTATTCTGCGCATGCTTCAGCTCGATTTGGAGGAGGCGTATGGTATGATGAACGAGGACGCTCCCACGCCGGCGCGCTTCTCTCGCTATACGGCAGCGGCTCTGTTGGTTAAGATTAGTGCGCAACTCTCCGATTGGCAGCGGGTTATCCAGTATGCCAATATCGTCATCTCGTCGGGCAAGTATTCGCTCTACGACAACTATCTCGATATGTCCAAGGTGGCGTTCAACAACACGCACGAGTCCATCATCGCCATGCAGTGTGCCGTCACCAGCGGCTATGGCCAAATCAATTGGTGCAACTTGCTCAATACCACCTATTCCGACGGCAACCTCTTCGGTACGGGCGATGATTTCTTTTTGGCATCGCAGAATTTGGCCAACTGTTTCCGTACCGATGCCGAAGGACTGCCTTACTTAGACGAGAGCGTCGCCCCCTCGGAGGCCATGAGTGGCAGCTATAAGGGCAATATCGACCCTCGTATCGACTTCACAATGGGCCGTATCGGTTTGCCTTTCCGCGGCCATACCTACACCCGCAAGTGGTGCCGTGCTTATGATACTTACGGAGAGTATTCCGGCAAGAAATGGCTTATCGATCCCTCGTCGAGCGATATGGTGCAAGGCTTCCCATGGGGTGCCAGTGCGCTCAACTTCATTTTCCTCCGCTATGCCGATATCTTGCTCCTTAAGGCGGAGGCGCTTATCGAGACGGGGACCGACCTCAACGGGGCGCGCCTTATCATCAATCAGATTCGTACCCGTGCCGCCAATTCGGTCGACGCCTACTATACACCCGTCGATGTCGACCCGATGGTGTCGTCCTACAAGGTCGGCGAGTATCCGTCGGGCGGTTGGACGCAAGACTATGCCCGCAAGGCTGTCCGTATGGAGCGCCGTTTGGAGTTGGCTATGGAGGGGCAGCGTTGGTTCGACCTCTGCCGTTGGGGCAATGTCGTCGATGTCATGAATCGCTACTACGACACCGAGTCTTCGCTTCGTTCCTACTACAAGGGCGCGAGCCTTACCGCCGATGAGGTCTATTTCCCCACGCCTATCGACGAGGTCCGCACGGCCGACGGCTTGTATGAGTAATCCGCCGCTATTGAAAAACACGCTAATTCTTTTCCGAATATGAAACATACCACGCTATTTTTTGCTGCCTTGCTCGGTTTGGCGAGTCTGTTCACTGCTTGCCGAGGGGTCGAGTTGCAGGAGGCGGCCAACGCCAATCTGCCGAAGGCTTCCAATCTCTGCTATACGGCGGAGGGGCGCACGGTGACGCTTGCATGGAACTTGACCGACACCACCGATGTCCGTGGCGTGCAGATCACCAAGAACGGCTCTGAAACTACCGAGCTTTCGGGGGCCGCCACGTCCTTCGTCATTCGCCATTGCACGCCCAACAAGGACATCCTCTATACCGTCAAGGTGCTTTTCCGCAACGGCTTGGTGTCCGATGGCACGAGCGTGCGGGTCCGTATCGCGTACGATGAGCCTATCTATGTGGGCTATCTGCTGACGGCCAATACTATCGACGAGTTGCCCGACGACGATGAGATCGCAGCGGCTCGTTGGTTCAATACGGCTTATGTCGAGCAGGGCAAGGGTTTGTTCGTGCATATCGGCGATTCGCTCGATTTGGACAAGATGTCTGCGCTGTGGATTCATATCGACCGTGTCGGCTTGAGTCGTGGTTGGCAGCACTTGACGGGCGGGCTCAACGAGGACGCATTCCGTCAGTCGCTGCGTGCATATTGCGAGGAGGGCGGCCGTCTGTTCCTGTCGTGCCATGCCACGCAGCTCTTGGCGGGCATCGGCCGTATCGCAGAGCAATACACGCCCAACGAGTTCAGCAGCGGTGACGGCGGTACGAGCGACGAGCCTTGGACGCTCAACGCCTATATCGGCGAGACGTACGACCACCGTTCCCATCGTTTCTTCGACGGCCTCACGCTCGGTTCGTACAACGGCTATTCCTATACCACGTTCCCCATGGCTTCGGCGGGCCACCACGAGGACCACAACTGTATGTGGAATCTCTCCTCGTTCACGTTCTCGTCAGGGTCGGACAAGACGCGCGGCTTCGAGTTGGCGACCAATTGCACCGTTTTAGGCACGTGGGGGCAGAATACGGAGTTCGCTTTTCCGGGCTTTGTCCTTTTCAGTGCCGAAGGTACTTTCCACGGCGAGATAGTCGCTATGGGGTTGGGCTGTTACGAGTGGAATCAGGAGGGCAACCAATACCAGTCCCAAATCGAAAAACTCACCGCCAACATCCTCGACTACCTCCGCGACTGATTACGAATTGCAAAATCACGAATTACCTATTACCCATTCAAATTTACATAGCATGAAAAAGTGTTTCTCCTTCATCGCTTTGGCCCTTTTGTCTTTGGGGCTTAGCGCACAGGTTGCCTACCTTCTTCCGGGCAATATCTCCGTCTATACCGACATCCCCGGCGAGTCCGTCGAGTTCGACGGCACTACCTATCAGCCCAATGCCGAGCTCAATGCCGCTACATGGTTTCAGCAGAATTATGTAGCGCAGAACAAGGGCGTCTTTGTCACAATGGACCAGCTCCGCAACGGCCTCGACGCCTCCATTCGGGTGCTGTGGATTCATATCGACCGTGTCGGTGCCGATCTCGGTGCGCTCGGTTTCGACAACGCCACCATTATCAAGATTCGCGACTACGCCAAGGCAGGTCTCAATATCTATTTCTCCAAGCAGGCCACCACGTTGGTCTATAACATCGGCCGTATCGGCTATGCGCCCTCCTATCAGGCCAATGCGTATGTCAATTGCACCGATTTGAACGACTATTGGACGCTCAATCCCGTGCATGGCATCGATGGCGACCTGACGGAGGTCGATCATAGCAGCCACGCCGTTTTTGCGGGTCTGCCCGAGGACCTCTCTCGCTTCTCGTGGAAGACCTATGCGCTCATGTCGGGCAATGTCCGCTCCGACAACAACTGTTTTTGGCAGGATTTGCAGCGTGACGAGAGCAAGGGCGACACCCATTACGACAACCGCAATGTGCAGCGTCTCTACGATTTTCAGAACGATTGGAACTGTGAGGCGCTCGGCACATGGGGGCAGATTGGCGACTATTTCGGTGCGGGCTTGGTCGATTTCCATACCGATGCCACGTGGCAGGGGCATATCGTGGCCATGGGCTTGGCGGCCTACCAGTTCAGCAGCACCAATACCTATATTGCCAATGTGCAGTTGCTGACGTCCAATATTCTTTCTTTCCTCACGCCTGCCTCGCCGACCACTTCGCTCTCGGCCGCATCGGCTGAGGCTTTGCAGTCGGGCGTCTATACCGTTACGGGTGAGCGTATCGCCCCCGCTGCCATGCAGCACGGCTCGCTCTATATCGTCAACGGCCGCAAGGTGCTCTACTAATCGGGCGCCGACAGCCTTTCTCCTTTGTCCATACTCGGGCGGTGTGTCCCACTTCCCTTTGTTTATCCCATAAAAGTTTTGTTCGTAGTGAAAAAGATTGTGTTTTTGGTTCCTCTGCTGTTCGGAGCATTCTCCCTGTCGGCGCAGTTCCATCTCCCGTTGGAGGTGCGTGACGGCCGTGTCTTGGAGTCCGTCAGCGGGCAATCCTTTGCCGTCCATGGCGAGCGGGACGCGGTCAGTGTCCCCGCCGCCGTGGGGGAGGGTTGGCGTACCGACGGCTATTCGTCGTATATCGAAGTGCCGATTACGGGCATTCGTCCCAACGGCATGAGTACCAATATGCGTGATTCGGCGTTGTTGTCGATGACGGTGTCTTTTTGGTGCGCCATCGAGACCTATCCCATGATGTCCACCGCTACGCTTGACTTTCTCAATCCCCTCTATACGAGTATAGTGGGCAATATCAACGATTCGCTCCATACGGGCTTTGCTTTCGAGTTGAGCGACACGGGTCGGCTTCGTTTCCGTTGCTATACGGCGGGTTGGCAGATTGTCTGTGCGGCCGAGGGGCAGCTTGCTCGCAACGCATGGCATCATCTTGTGGCGACGGTCGATTGCTACGAGGAGAAGGTGCGCCTCTTCGACAACGGCACGCTGCTTGCCGAGCGCCGTTGCGGGTTGGAAACCACGCTTGGCCAAGAGCCGCTTCTGTTGGGTCGCAGCAAGTCCGAAATCCTCGACGGTATTTTCCCGCTCAACTACTTTAACGGTATCATCGACGAGGTGCGTATCGACGCGGGCATCACCGACGATCCCCGAACCACTCCCGAACCATCGCCCGCCAATTCCGTACAGCTCTCCGTACCTATCTCGGCCTACTCCCACGACTTGATGCGTCCTCGCTACCATGGTATGCCCTCGCAGGGCTGGACCAACGAGCCGCACGGCCTCTATTTTGCCAATGGCCGCTGGCATGTCTTCTTCCAGAAGAACGGCAACGGTCCCTATATGGCTCGCCTCCATTGGGGGCATATCTCCTCGCCCGACCTTTGCCATTGGACGGAGGAGCCGGTAGCGCTTGCGCCCTCCGAGTCGTACGACCTCAAGGGCTGCTGGTCGGGTTGCGTATTCTCCGACCCTGATATTACCAATAACGAGCCGTACATCCTCTATTCGGCGGTCAACGATTCCCATTGCGAGCTCATGCTCGCCCGTCCTCTCGACGCTGACTTGCGCCAGTGGGAGAAACTCGGCACCCCTGCCATTCGCAGTCCTTTCCCCGACGATTTCCGTGACCCGTACTATTTCCGAGCCAACGACAAGCCTTACTTCATTGTGGGCTGTGCGCAGGGCGGCTTGGGCGTGGCCACGCTCCACCGTTACGAGAACGGCCAATGGACGAGCGACGGCGACACCTTCTTCGCGCCTTCGGGACTGGCCGATGCGGGCAACTTTTGGGAGATGCCCACCGTCACGCCTATGGGCGACGGCCGTTGGCTCTTTACCGTCACGCCGCTCTCCACGTCGTATGGCGTGCGCACCCTCTATTGGGTCGGCACCATCGATGCGGCCGGCCATTTCTCGCCCTCGCAATCCGACCCTCAGACTCTCGAGCTGCCCGGCCTTGCTCGCGACGGCTATGGTATGCTCTCTCCGTCTATTTTTCAGTACGGCGGCAAGACCCTCGCTTTGGGTATCGTGCCGGACCGTGCCTCTTCCATGCTCAACTACACGCTCGGCTATGCGCACCTCTATTCTTTCCCGCGCGAGTTGAGCCTCGATGCCGACGGCAATCTCTGCCAGAAGCCTTACGAGGGGCTGCAGTCGCTCCGTACCGAGGAGACCGTGCAGCGCACCGATTTCACCCTTTCGGGGGCGGAGAGCCTGTCGCCTATCGAGGGCCGTTCCGTCGAGTTGCAGCTCTCGTTCCGTGTCGATACGGTGGCGGTCGGTTTCAATCTCCTGAAGAACTCCTACGGCGCCATGAAGGTCTATCTCGACCCTCGCACCCGTGAGTTGGTGGTCGATATGACCACTATCGGCCGCAAGCCCAACGACACGGGAGTCTTCGACGGTGTCTACCGTGCCACTATTCCGTCGGGCCTCGACTACGGCGACCTCTGCACGCTCCATGTCTATTTCGACCACTCGATTCTCGACCTGTTTATCAACGACCGCTACGCCTCCTCCATTCGGGTCTTCCCCTACGACTATACGGCCAACGGCTGCGAGGTCTTTGCCCTCAACGGCACGGCGACCATCGAGTCCATGCAGGCGTGGGGATTGGGCGAGATTACGCACTACACGCCCGCCACGACCGACCTCGTTGCGCCTGCCGCCCCCGCCACGGGTGAGGCACGCAAGATTCTCCGTGCGGGGCGGCTCTTTATACAATCGCCCGACGGCACGCTCTACGATGTGTTGGGAGGCCGCCTCGGCGCTGCCCGCTAATCGCTTGATAATCCTCCGATTAAAATTCCTATCTATGTCTGTTCGTTCTTGGCTTTTATCCGCTATCGTTTTGGGCCTCGGCTTGGCTTGTCTGCTGGCTTCTTGCACCGAGTCCGTCAATCCGCCCACACCGTCGCCCACGCCCTCCGATACCATTATCTCGTCCGATTCGGTCTTGGTGCCGGCACGTGAGACGCAGGTCGCTTTCCTGTCCGAGTATGCCACGCCGGAGCAGCTTGTGGCCGACGGCGACGACGACGAGGCGAGTGCATGGCTGTGGTTTCACAGCCGCTATCCCGATAGTCCCTACCTCTATTTCGGCGATATCCGTCAGGGCACCCTCGACACACTTGCCGTCTTGTTTTGGCTGCGGGATATCGAGACGGGCAATGTGTCCGATGTGCTGACCATGCCGTCGGTCGTCTTGTCGGCCGCTCCCGTCATTACGGATTGGTATCGCCGTGGCGGCAACCTCATCCTGTGGGGGCATGCCGTGCCGTTTGTCGAGACGCTTGGTCGCCTGCCCGAGGGCACGTTCTCGGCGCCCGCTCATTCGGCCGCTATCGGCTGTGGGGTGGGGAGCCTCAACTTAGACCATTGGCAGATGGCAGTACAGCTCAGTCTTGAGTATGTCAATAAGGACCATTCCACTCACCCGCTGTTTCGTGGGCTGACCGTCTATAGCGAGGGCGACAACCGCTATATCCGTGTCAAGGGGCCCGGATGGACGGAGGACCACAACTGTGTCTTCTTCAACTACCCGACGGAGCTGACGGGTCGCGATTCCCGCAAGGAGATTTGCTATACGCTGCTCACCGACTACTATGGTATCTACCCCCTTGCCACGTGGGACAGCCAAGCCTCGTGGGTGTCGCAGTTGAATATCTGGGAGGCTCGTCAGGGTCAGACGCCCTACCAAGGCCGCATTCTCTGTATCGGCAACGGCGGCTGCGAATTCTCCATGAAGTCCTACCGCCAAGTAAGCTCGGCTACCGCAGGTACTTCCACCGGTTCTGCAGGGGAAAATAGCTCTACTCCTACCTACGAAACCACGGACGACCGTAGTGCCTACCCGCGTAACAACATCTATCAGGACAACATCCTGCGTCTTGCCTCCAACGCCGTCGCCTACCTCCTCCAGCCCCTCAACTAACCCTCTCCAACGCATCGAGTAACTTCACCCAACTGTCCCACTGCTCAATACAGAATACATCCCAACTCCCCTCCCAACCTCTCCCTGCTCCCCTCAAAATAACAACCTATTTTAACCAATACCGCATCGCATTCGTACCCATATTCCCTACTAATCGCCCCCCTATTTCTCTCGGTTCGAATCGAGACCACCATGAACCATTACCGAACCATTACCGAAGCATTACCGAAGCATAGCCGAAGTATTAAGCGACTCTGCGTATAGGCAGACCGAACCTTCGCCCTACCCGCGCCCTACCTCTACTATGCTAAAATACTATAAAAACCGTATGAACACCCGTATAGCCCTTTTCTCGTCCTTTTTGTGTGCCGTAGCGCTCGCCTCGTGCGACCCTACGCCGGTCGATAGTCCCTCCACGAAGCCCGTTCCCGACACCACGGTGGTGCCGGACGCCCGCCCTGTGTCGGCCACCACTCGCCCCGAGCAGTACCGTCCGCAGGTGCATTACACCCCGCATCACGCGTGGTCGAACGACCCGAACGGCCTTGTCTTCGACGGCAGCACGTGGCATCTCTACTACCAGTGCACCCCTTCCCACAGCGGAGCGGGTGGGGTACATTTCGCGGAGATGTCTTGGGGCCACGCCACGAGTACCGACCTCATGCATTGGACGGAGCGACCTGTAGTACTGACGCCCGACGACATGGGCGCCATCTTCTCCGGCTGTTCGGTCTTGGACACTGCCAATCGGGCGGGATTCGGCCCTGATGCCATTTTGGCGTACTATACGGCGGCGGGCGAGTCGCAGCAGATTTGCCTTGCGGTCAGCACCGACCACGGCATGACGTTCACCAAGTATGCGGGCAACCCCGTCGTAGCGAGCAGCCTGCCCGAGTTCCGTGACCCGAAGGTGGTCTTCGACGACCAATCGGGCCGCTATGTCATGGGCATAGCGCGCGGCTACCAACACGGTATCGAGATTTGGACTTCCGAGAACCTTCTCCAATGGGCATTCCGAGGCATTTTCACCACCGACTATGCGGCTTGCAACCAAGGCCAGTGGGAGTGTTGCGATTTTGTTCCGTTCGACGTCGACGGCGAGCGCAAGTGGGTCTTGCTGCTCTCCACCAACCCGGGCGGGCAGTACAACTATTCGGGCATGATGTATTTTGTGGGCTCTTTCGATGCCAACGGCATGTATGTCCCCGATTCGCGCGACTATCCGTTGTGGTTCGACGGGGGCATGGACTGTTATGCGGGTGTCACCTTCGACCATGCACCGAACGGCCGCCATGTCTTGATGGCGTGGATGAACAATTGGGACTATGCCACCACCGTCCCGCCGACGGTATGGCGCAGTGCTTATACTTTGCCGCGTGACTTGTCGCTCACATCTCGCAACGGTTTGTACTACCTTGCCCAAACCCTCTCCCCCGAGCTCGACCTCCTCGCCTCCCCATGGCAA
>CAVHGD010000039.1:16202-18984 GCA_963635385.1 Dialister sp. CAG:486
TCCCGAACCACTCCCGAACCAACTCTTACGAAATCCGCTACGGACACCCTATCATCTCTTCAATATACCGTTCTTGCTCCCGATGCATGGCAAGCGAGCCTAACGGTGTCGTTAGACAGCAATACGGAGATAACCCTGTCGAACGACTTGGGTGATAGTTATACGCTGATGGTGGATGTGTCGAACGATCGCCTTGTAGCCCGACGCACTGCCTTATCAGGCGCCTACTTGTTCAGTCCGAACTTCGCTGTTCCCACTCTCTCCGCCCCTCTCCGCACCGACCCAACCCAAGGCGAAACCACCCAAAGCGAGAATACCCCAACCGCAACCACAGATATTATTCTTGTCATAGACCATAGTTCGGTGGAGGTGTTTGCGTCGGACGGGGTATGTGTCTTGACGAATACGGTCTATCCCACGGTGCCATATACGACGCTGACCTGTTCTGGCATGCCCCTTTCTCTTTCCGTCCGCTCCCTTTCCACTATCTGGTCCACCCACTAACCCTATACAAACTAGCTCCAACTATATAAAACTATCCCGCCCAAAGCGGCTCTGTCGCCCTCCCATACCGCTGCCCGAACGGCTCGCAGAGCCGCCCCACAGAGGGTCAGCGAACATGCATGTTAATTGTTAATTTTTAATTGTTAATTATATAGCGGTTTCTTAGTGCGGGATACTATCCCGCCCGCATTCTCTTTTCCAACTCCTCCCCCCTGCCTCAATTGCACTTTCCGCAACTATTTTGCCTCTCCTATTTCCCTATTTCGAGAAAAAATCGTACCTTTGCCGCAGAGTATTAAGATACTGTGGAAACAATAAGGATTGCCGACCGGAGCCGACAGCACAACCTTAAGCAAAGAAACTGTAAAAGTTCAACGACCCGTTGACTTTTTGGAAATGCTCTCCTTTGAAGCCGCTCGGCGTGGCGACCTATCAGTTGCAACAAGTCGTAGAGCGCACGGTGTTGGAGTTGCAGCAGCGGAGTAAGGAATAAGGCGTTTCATTACTAAACATCCCCACAAGAGTATGCCCCACCTAACCCATATCACCCAATCGGAAGAGAGCGAAATCGCCCTCGAGTTCGCCGAGTCTATTCGTGCCGGTTTTCCCTCGCCTGCGGCTGACCACTCGGGCGAGCGGATAAACCTCGCCCGCGAACTCACCCCCAATCCCGAGACGACATTCTATGCCCATATTGAGGGCGACTCCATGCGGGACGCAGGCATTCTCGACGGCGACTTGGTTGTCGTCGACCGCAGTCTTGAGCCGAAGAACGGCGATTTTATTGTGGCGTTCATCGACGGCGAGTACACGGTGAAGGAGTTCCAACTCGACTCAAGCGGGGCATGCGCTTGGCTCATACCGCACAATCCCGCTTTCCCCAAGATACAGGTGACTGCCGACAACAATTTCTCCGTTTGGGGTGTCGTCACATACGCCATCCATAAAACCCGCCGCTAGTGTACGCTCTTGCCGATTGCAATAATTTCTTTGTCTCTTGCGAGCGGGTCTTTCGCCCCGACTTGGAGGGCAAGCCTGTCGTCGTCCTCTCGGGCAACGACGGCTGTGTCGTCTCCCGCTCTAACGAAGCCAAAGCCCTCGGCATACCTATGGGCGCACCGTTGTACCAACTGCGCCCGCTTGTCGAGCAGCACGGTGTCGTCTGTTTCTCCTCCAATTTTGCCCTCTATGGCGACCTCTCCGACCGTGTGATGTCTATCCTCCGTCGCCATACCGCCCGTTTCGAGCAGTACTCTATCGACGAGAGTTTTCTCAATCTCGACCATATCCCGCCCGCCGAGCAGAAAGCCTACTGCGAACGCCTCGTGCGCACTATCCGCCGCGGGGTCGGCATTCCTATCTCTATCGGTATTGCCTCCTCCAAGACGCTCGCCAAAGTCGCCAGCAAGTACGCCAAGAAATACCAAGGGTATCACGGGGTCTGTGAGATACGCACCGATGAGCAACGCTGCAAAGCCCTTTCCGCTTTCGAGGTCGGCGATGTGTGGGGCATAGGTCGGCGTGCCAAAGCCAAACTCACCGAGCGGGGCGTGCTGACCGCCTTGCAATTTACCCAAATGCCCTCCTCTACGGTGCAGAACCTGCTCCATAAACCGGGGCTGCTCACTTGGCAGGAGTTGCACGGCGACGATGTCATCGACATCACCGAGTTGCCGCAGAAACAGTCTGTAACCACTTCCCGCACCTTTGCTACCGCCGTCACCGACCGTACCCTTTTGGAGGAGCAGATTGCCAATTTCACCGCCCGTTGCGCCCGTCAGTTGCGTGCGCAGAATACGGTGGCAGGGCAGGTCTATGTCTATGCCCATACCTCCGTCTTCCGCACCGACATCGAGCCGCACTACCTCTCCGAACTCGTTACTTTGCCTGTCCCCACTGCCAATACCGCCGAACTGCTGCAATACGCCCTCGCCGCTTTTCGCCGTTCCTATCGGCAGGGGGTATTGTACAAGAAAGCGGGCGTCGTGCTTATGCATATCATGCCCGCTACGGCAGTCGTACCCGACCTCTTCGATACCCACGACCGGGCGAAAGACCAACGCTTGCAACAAGCCATTGACCACCTCTCCGACCGCCTCGGCAAGCATACTATTCTCTTCGGCTCACAACTCCCCGCCGCCAAGCCCACTCCAGCCAAAGCAGGCGAACGGCAGACCGGCATCCCCGCCGACCAAAACCAAGCAATCGACACCTCAACCGCCACCCCGCCTATCTACAAAGCCGAGCATCGCAGCCCGCTCTATACCACCGACCTCCG
>CAVHGD010000040.1:0-18670 GCA_963635385.1 Dialister sp. CAG:486
ACCTCCCCTTGCCCCTCCAAAGAGACCTCCCCTTGCCCCTCCAAAGGAGGGGGATGAAAAGCTCCTGCTCGCTGCGCTCGCGAAAAATGGAAGAAAACCAAGTTGTGTCATTTTAGGCTCCTGCTCGCTTATTTCCTTAATTTCTTTTATTTCTCTCGCTGCTTGCAGCGTAGGAGCTTTTTTATTCCCCTCCCTTGGATGGGTTAGGGGAGGTCTCTTTGGAGGTGTTATGGTAGGTCTTTTTTTCATTTTTCTTGCCGCCGTGCGGCAAAGTGTGTTTTCTTCCATTTTTCGTGCGCCTTGCGCACAGGACCCCCAAACAGCTTCCTAAATTTCTTTTATTTCTCGCTCGCACCGCGAGCAGGAGCTATAAATTTTTCTTTCATTTTTCTTGCCGCTTGCGGCATAGGAGCCCCCAAAATACACGCGAGCAGGAAACTCATTCCCCTCCTTTGGAGGGGTTAGGGGAGGTCTTTTAGGGGAGGTCTTTTTGTAGAGGTCCGGGGAGGTCCCCTTAGGAGCGAAAACAGGAAATCTCCCCTTGTTGCAAACCATCCCACAAATCCTTCATCCCACAAATGTTGCAACAAATGTTTCATCATTTGCAACATCTGTTTTATCGCATCTCCTATAAAAAGACTACTTTTGCAGCGTCAAAAAAGCATTCTGCCTTGTCGGAATGCCTCTGACCACAAACATAACCACAAAAACACACCATACCATGAAAAAGCTATTCTCCATTTTGCTTTGCTGTATGCTGACCGTTGTCGCATCGGCACAAGTCTATTATTTGGTTCCGGACGCCACTCAGTCGGCCTCCGCTATCACCGATGTCGCGTCTTTGTTGCCCGAAGAGAATGGGCAGCAGCCCGAGCGCAATGCCTATGCTTGGTTTGCCTCGCAATATGGCGCTGACCATTTCCTGACTATCAAGGATGTCACCGATGGCGCTCTGCTCACCGATGGTGAGCTCGGTTCGGTCAAGGTCCTTTGGATCAATGTCGCACGTGTCGGCTTGGAGCTTTCGCAGTTCGATGCGCTCTTCACGCAAGATTTCCGCTACCGGCTCAAGCTCTTTGTGCAGGCGGGCGGTAACCTATTCCTCACTTCGCAATCCACGCGTCTTGTCGCTGCCATCGACCGCTGCTCATGGTGGCCAAATGACTATAAGTTTGATGATTACGAGACTCTCTCGGAATCCGATGTGTGGTATGTCACGTTCGACTTCTGCAACGGCACTGACCACGGTTCCCATGCTGTCTATGCCAATATGACGGAAAAGGGACAAAGAGACGGTGTCGATGCCATGTTCCCGCTGCAGGCGGGCACGCAACGCACGAATAACAACACCGGTTGGGGCGATTGGAAATACTATTGGACGCACACAGGCCACGACACGCTCACCAATCCTGTCCCGGGCGGCTGCGACGTAGCCCGCCGTACGCTTTTCGAGGATGAGCAGCACTGCCAGATTCTCGGCGGTTGGGGGCATACCCGCGGTCTCGATTACGCCGGTTTTGTCGAGTTCTTCCCCTATGGCGACTACAAGGGAACCGTCATCGCCATGGGTCTTGCAGCCTACCAGTGGTGCACCGCCAATACCAAAATTGACAATATCAAGACGCTCACCCACAACGTTCTTTCCTACCTCTCTTTGCCTTACTCGCTGGCTTGGTCGGCTGACGCTGCCGCTACGGCCGTCGTCGGCACGGATGTTACCGCTACTGCCACGGCCAACTCCCTTTATACTATCTCGTACGCAAGCTCTGCTGCCGATGTAGCCTCTATTGATGCCACATCGGGCGCTGTGCAGGCTCGCTATTTCGGTACGGCCACGTTGACGGCTACCATTAGCGCAGGCGATGGCGTCGCTGCCCCGAAGCAGTCCCGAACCATCTCTCGCGAGCTGACCGTCAATGGCGGTGCTGCAGCCGCTGTCGGCTATGTCCTTCCGTATAGTCCTCTCACCATGGCGGGCTACGACAACGAGGAGGGCCTGCAGCCCGACTACCGCACCTACCAATGGTTTGCCTCGGAGTATGTGCAGACGGGCAAGGGTTGCTTCATCAATCCCGCTGAGATGGGCGCAGTGCCTGCCGAGGTCAAGGTTTTGTGGATTCATAACGACCATGTCGGTCTCGAGAGCCAAGACTATTACAACGCTTTGGGCGGCGACACCTTCCGTGAGGCGCTCCGTGCTTATATCCAATCGGGCCGAAACGTGTTCCTCTCCAAGCAGGCTACCCGCCTTGTGGGCGATTTGGGGCGCAACGAATTCCCGAGCTACAACAATGCAGGCTATGCCACTCGTGACGCATGGCGTGTCGGCAACCAGTTCTTCACGAGCGACGACCGTATCGATCTCTCCGGCCACCCCGTTTACAACAATATGGGCACCAACACCACTATCATGGCGGCGGGCAACCACACCGACAACAACGATGTGTGGAACAATTTTGCGGAGGGCACTACTGCCACCGACCGTTCCCGCTTCACCGACTATGAGCAGTCGCACCACTGCCGCATTCTCGGCGCTTGGGGCCACGATGTCACAAATTATTCGTTGGAGTGCATCGGCTTGGTCGAGTACCTGCCCGAGACCAATCTCAACGGCACGATCGTAGCTATGGGCTTGGCAGCCTACCAGTGGGGTGCCACCGATGCCGAGGCTGCCGCTCTCGGCGCCGAGCAGCAAGCTCTGCGCACGCTCACGAGCAATATCCTTGCCTACTTGCAGTCCCCGCTCTCCTATACCTATACGCGTGCGAATCTCTCGGGCAGCCAATATGGCACGGTCTGCATCCCCGAGGAGGTCTTGACCACTGCCAACACGGGTGCCACGTTCTATTCCATCGAGAAAGCCAATTTCGATGCCGACTCCCGCTTGACTTCCATCGACCTCACCGAGCAGACGTCGCTTGCCGCCGGCGTGCCGTATATCTTTGTCACCGATGCCGATGCCACCGAGTTCACGCTGTCTTTGAGCAACATCAGCTCCGATGCGGCCAAGACCGACAACGGCCTCGTGGGCACCTTCGAGGACATCACCGTTCCCGCCAACGACAACAATTGGATTCTCAGTAGCAATCAGATTCGCCTTTGCGGTGAGGGCAATACCGCCCCGGCCAATCGGGCGTATATCCATTTGGCAGACGTCACGGACCGTTCGGCCGCCACGCCGTCGGGAGTCCGTCGCCTCTCGTTGCGCAACGCCGACTACGACACCACCACCGACCTTATAGAGACTTTCAATGGGGGCGATTCGAATGCTTATCAAAATGGCTCTTCTTCCGATAATTCCCGAACCACTCCCGAACCAACTCCCGCAATCTACACCGTTTTGGGCCAACAAGTCTCCTCGTCGACCGCTGTTTCCGCCTGCCCGGAGTCTGTCCTCCCCAACGGTCTTTATATCATCAACGGACACAAGGTATTAGTTTCTAAATAGTTTCACATTTTCTCGTTGGAAGGGTTGCCTTCCGGTAACCCTTCCAACCCTTTTCCAACTCCTTTCAGGACCCTTCGAAATCCTTTCAAAACCCTTTCTAAATTCAAATCCTCACCATGAAAACCAAGAAACCGTACATCTCTCCTCGTACAGAGATTCTATCTCTTCTCTCGGAGAAGGATACTATGCAACATCTCTATGTTGCCAGTGGAACTGCAGGTTACATGCCCGTCGGAGGCTATATTGCTGATTGATATGCCTATACGCTCGCTTCGCATCCCATTCCTGTGCCTGTGCCTTTGCCTCGCAGCGGCTTCGTGGGCGCAGTCGCTTGCCGTCAGCGGCACGGTCACCGACGGTGCCTCGGGTGAGCCGTTGATAGGCGTTTCCGTGTTGGAGCAAGGCACGCAGGTCGGCACCATCACGGATCTCGACGGTCATTTCTCGCTCTCCGTCGAGCCGAGCGCTCGGTTGGTCTTCTCCTATGTGGGCTACAAGGAAGTCATTCTCCCCGCGCAATCCACGATGGCCGTTCGTATGTCGGAGAATGCCGAACAACTCCAAGAGCTAATCGTTACGGGCTACACCACGCAGCGCAAGGCCGACCTTACGGGGGCGGTCAGTGTCGTCAGTGTGGGCGACCTCAAAAAGCAGAACGAGAACAACCCGATGAAGGCTATGCAGGGCAAGGTGGCGGGTCTCAATATATCCGCCGACGGCTCGCCTTCGGGTTCCGCCACGGTGCGCATCCGTGGTATCGGCACGCTCAACAACAACGACCCGCTCTATATCATCGACGGTGTCCCGACCAAGGGCGGCATGCACGAGCTCAACGGCAACGACATCGAGTCCATTCAGGTGCTCAAGGATGCCGCTTCCGCCAGCATCTACGGCTCTCGTGCCGCTAACGGCGTGATTATCATCACCACCAAGAAGGGCGAGGAGGGGCGTGTCAAGGTCGATTTCGACGCCTCCGTCACGGTCTCCCGCTATGTCAATCGTATGTCCGTGCTCAATACCGAGCAGTTCGGCCAATGCCTGTGGCAGGCCTACGTCAACGACGGCCTCGACCCGAATACCAACGGTCTCGGCTACTCCTACGATTGGTCGTACAACGCTGCTGGGGCGCCTGTTCTCAACAGTCTTTCGCTGCGTAAGTACCTCGACGATGCGGGCACTACTCCCGCCGCCGACACCGATTGGTTCGATCGCATCACCCGCACGGGCGTCGTCCAGCAGTACAACCTCGCCGTCAGTCAGGGCGGCAAGCACGGCAAGAGCTATTTCTCGGTCGATTATTATAAGAATCTCGGTATCATCAAGAACACCGATTTCGACCGCTTCTCCGCCCGAGCCAACTCCGACTATTCTTTTCTCAACGACCGAGTTACCATCGGCGAGAACTTCACGCTCAACCGCACGAGCGAGGTGCAAGCCCCGAGCGGTATCCTCCAGAATGCGTTGCAGTTCAATCCCTCGCTGCCGGTTTATACCACCACGGGTGACTATGCAGGTCCCGTCGGCGGCTACCCCGACCGTGAGAATCCCGTGGCGCGTCTCGACCGCAACAAGGACAATCGCTATACCTATTGGCGTCTTTTCGGCAACGCCTTTGTCGATGTCGAGGCGTACAAGGATTTGCATATCCGCACCACGGCGGGTCTTGACTATTCGCAGAAGAAGCAGCGTATCTTCACCTATCCCGTCACGGAGGGCAATGTCGCTACCACCACCAACGGCGTCGAGGCCAAGCAGGAGCATTGGATGCGTTGGATGTGGAATGCGGTGGCCACTTACAATTTCGAGGTCGGCAAGCACCGTGGCGACGCCATGCTCGGTGTTGAGCTCATTCGTGAGACGTCCGAGTATTTCTCCGGCGCCAAGCAGGATTTCCTCTTGCTCACGCCCGACTATATGTGGCCCGATGCAGGTACGGGCAAGGCGCAGGCCTACGGTGGCTCCGAGGGCTATTCGCTGCTGTCCTATTTCGGCAAATTCAACTATTCGTACGACAATCGCTATATGGCGTCGCTCACCGTGCGTCGCGACGGTTCGAGCCGTTTCGGCAAGAACCACCAGTTCGCCACTTTCCCCGCCGTCTCGTTGGGATGGCGTCTGAGCGAGGAGCATTGGATGTCGCCCGCGCGTTCCGTGCTCGACGACCTCAAGCTCCGTGTGTCGTGGGGCCAGACGGGCAATCAGGAGATATCCAACCTCGCCCGCTACACCATTTATCTGAGTGGCTACGGTGTCGATGAGAACGGCGGCCAGAGCTACGGCACGGGCTACGACATCTCCGGCTCCAACGGCGGCAGCACGCTCCCGTCGGGTATGAAGCGCACGCAGATCGGCAACGACGACCTCAAGTGGGAGACCACCACGCAGACCAATGTCGGCTTGGATTTCTCCTTGTGGGGGCAGCGCCTTTATGGTAGTTTTGATTGGTTCTACAAGAATACCGACGATATTTTGCTCTATATGGCGGGCATCGCCGTCATGGGCGAGGGCTCCAGTCAGTGGGTCAATGCCGGCTCCATGCGCAATATCGGCGAGGAGCTGACGCTCGGCACACGAGGCGACAGCCGCGGCTTCCATTGGGACATCACGGCCAATCTCTCGCACTACTCCAACGAGATCACCAAGCTCCCCGAGACGGTCGCTGCCAACGGCACGTATGGCGGCAACGGCGTCAAGTCGGTTGTCGGCCATGCCATGGGTTCGCAGGTCGGCTATGTGGCGGAGGGCATCTTCCGAAGTCAGGAGGACATCGACAACCACGCCACGCAGGAGGGCGCCGGCCTGGGACGTATTATGTGGAAGGACCTCAATGGCGACGGTGTCATCACCGAGGCGGACCAAGATTGGATCTACAACCCCATTCCCGCTCTCTCGTACGGCCTTAATTTCTATTTCGAGTACTTTGGTTTCGACCTCACGCTCTTCTTCCAAGGCGTGCAGGGCGTGGATATCATTTCCGACCTCAAGAAGGAGACCGACCTTTGGGCGGGCCTCAATATCAGCAATCTCAACAAGGGCACTCGCCTGCTCGATGCGTGGAGTCTGTCCAATCCCGATTCGGACATCCCGGCGCTCTCCGTGGCGGACAACAACAACGAGAAGCGCGTGTCTTCCTATTGGGTCGAGGACGGCTCTTATCTCAAGCTCAAGAACATTCAGTTGGGCTACAACCTCCCCCGGAAGGCGCTCACCAAGTTGCGCATGGAGCGTTGGCGCTTCTACGCCTCGGTGCAGAATGTATTCACCATCCATTCCCGTTCCTTCACGGGCGTCGATCCGGAGAACCCCAACTACGGTTACCCCAATGCGCTGAATATCACGTTCGGCACCACCGTCAATTTTTAATGTGTAATTACGCACTAAGAATCACGAATTACTAATTACCAATCAAAGCCATGCGTTTCACCCCAATACTATATTCCCTTCTCGCCGCTTGTGTGCTGTCGGCTTGCTCGTTTCTCAACGGGCAGGAGCCGCAGGGTACGCTTTCCGACGACCAAGTCCGCACGCCCGAGCAGTCCGAGCGGCTTGTCATAGCGGCGTATGCCATTTTCATGTCGGCGGAGGATATCAACTCCTCTTTCTCGATGTGGAACTACGATGTGCGTTCCGACGATGCCTACAAGGGCGGCAACGGCACGTCCGACGGCGATGTGTTCCACCAGTTGGAGATCGAGCAGGGCGTGCTGACCACCAATTGGAACATCTCCGATATGTGGACGCGCCTCTACAACTGCCTCTCCCGTGTCAATACCGCCATTGCCGTGCTCGAGCAGACCGACGACTCCTACGAGTTGAAGCAGACCCGCCTCGGCGAGATGTATTTCTTGCGTGCCTACGCCCATTTCCTGCTCAAGCGGCTCTACAAGAACATTCCTTTTGTGGTCGATGCCAACCTCACGAGCGAGCAGTACAACGCCCTGAGCAACACCGCCTACACCAACGACGAGGGGTGGCAGCTTATCATCAACGACCTCACCTACAGCTTCGACCATCTGCCCATGACGCAGGATGAGAAGGGGCGTGCCTCCAAGCCGGCGGCAGCCGCTTTTTTGGCGAAGGTCTATCTCTATAAGGCCTATCGGCAGGACAACCCGCAGTCGCACGAGGTGACGAGCATCAACGCCGACGACCTCCAAAAGGTGATTTACTATACCGACCCGCAGTGGTATTCCGCTTACGATTTGGAGTCGGATTTGCACAACAATTTCCGCCCCGAGCCGGAGTACGAGAACGGCAAGGAGAGCCTTTGGGCCATCCAGTATTCGCTCAACGACGGCACCAAGTACGGCAACCTCAATTGGTCGTACGGCCTTTGCGTACCGAACATTCCGGGCGTGACCGACGGCGGTTGCGATTTCTATAAGCCGAGTCAGAATCTTGTCAATGCTTTCCGCACGGGCGAGGACGGCCTGCCGCTGCTCGACACTTACAACAACCAAGACTACTCCCTCTCGGCCGACTATGCCGACCCGCGTCTGTTCCTCACGGCGGCCATTCCGGGTCTGCCTTACGAGTTCAACGACAAGTACATGGTCGAGCGCACGGGCACGTGGAGCCGTTCCAACGGCCTCTATGGCTATAATGTGTCGCTCAAGCACAATGTCGATCCCGATTGCGACTATCTTATCAAGGGCGCATGGTGGGGCAGCAGCATGAATCGTATCGTTTTCCGCTATGCCGATGTGCTGTTGGAGCGTGCCGAGGCGTTGGTGCAGCTCAACAACGGCGGCGAGAGCGAGGCCATTGCGCTCGTCAATCGCTTGCGTGCGCGTGCCGCACAGAGCCAGAGCGGTGTCATTGCCGACTACTCCACGCGTTACGGTGTGCGTATGCGCGTGTCGCAGTATGCGGGTGCCTACAGCCACGACGATGCCCTTCGTATCGTCAAGATGGAGCGCCGCCTCGAGCTCGCCATGGAGTCGGAGCGTTTCTTCGACCTCGTGCGTTGGGGCGAGGCCGACCAAGTGCTGAACGCCTACTATGCGGCGGAGGCCAACAAGTGCGCCATCTATAGCTCGGCGCACTTCACCAAGAACAAGAACGAGTACCTGCCCATTCCGTATGCGCAGCTTGCCGCCTCCAACGGCCACTATACGCAGAATATCGGCGGCTGGTAATTAATTCCTAACTCCTAATTCCTAATTCCATGAAGCGTTTCGCTCTCTATATAGCTCTCCTTCTCGTGGCGGTCGGCTGCAACAGCCACCTCACGGGTACGCTCTCGCTCGATGGCGATTGCCTTATCGACAGTTTGGTCCTCGACGGCTGCTATGCGGGCGTCATCGACCGTTCGGCTCGCAGTGTCGTGGTCACGGTGCCGGAAGACTACAACACCCGTGCCATGTGTATCACCTATCTCTCCGTTTCGGAGGGCGCCACGGCCTCGGTCTCGGTGGGCGACACGCTCTGCCTCCACGAGTCGCGTGTGCTGCGCCTGACCAATGGCGACACCTATCTCGATTGGACGCTCACGGCGGCCTATCCCGTGGTGGAGATCACGCAGCCCAAGGTCCTGTTCTTGGGGCAAGCGGCCGCCAAATCCTCGCTCTCGCAGGAGGAGCGCACGGCTTGCGATTGGCTGCTCCGTACCGTTCCGTCGTCGGCGTATGCGTCCATTACCGATTTCCGCAGCGGCAAGATCGACCTTTCCGAGTGCCAAGTGATATGGTGGCATTTCCATAAGGACGGCGGCGTGGATGGCAAGACGGCCTTCGAGTCAGCGGCCAACGATGCCGTTTTGGCGGTGGAGGCGTTCCAGTCCTACCTCGATAAGGGGGGGAGTTTGCTGCTCACTCGCTATGCCACCTACCTGCCCGGATACCTGTCTTTCCCGAACCACTCCCGAACCAACGCCTTCCCAAACAACTGTTGGGGCCAGAATGAGACCGAGGCCGAAACGACCACGTCTCCTTGGTATTTCCTGACCGACACGCTCCGCCACCCTATCTACGCCAACCTGCGCATGGGCGATGAGCCGAAGGGCATCTATCTCTGCGATGCGGGCTACCGTATCACCAATTCCACGGCGCAATGGCATATCGGTTCCGATTGGGGCGGCTATCCCACGCTCGCCGATTTTGTCGAGCGGACGGGTGCCACGCCGCTCGGGCAGGGCAGCGATGGGGCCGTTGTCGTTTGGGAGTTCCCCCGCACGGCATCGCAGGGTGGGGTGCTTTGCATCGGCTCCGGCTGCTACGATTGGTATTCGGTGGATGGGGTCTATGGCGATTTCCACGCCAACATGGACACCCTCACCCTCAACGCCATAAACTATCTTTGCAAGTAAATTCCCTTCTCTCAACAAGTAAATTTTCTTCTCTCAATAAGTAAATTTTCTTTTCTCAACAAGTAATTTTTCCACCTTTTCCCGAACCACTCCCGAAGGTAAAAGCAATATACGCCTTATGAAACCCGTACCATTCCTTATCATACTCTCTACGCTCACCCTTGCCGCCTGCGACACGGAGCGTATCCAAGTCCCGGAACGCGACTGGGCGAACACCACCTACCTCTTTGCGTCCGACGACGAGGCCATTGCCACCACCTACTATAAGCCCTACGCCGGCTATGTGGGCGACCCGATGCCGTTCTACGACGCTCGTACCCGCGAGTTCCGTATCGGCTACTTGCAGGATTACCGTCCCAATCCCGTCGGCACGTACCACCCTATTTGGGGCGTACGCACCACGGATGCCGCCCGGTACGAGTCTTTGGGCGAGCTGATCCCCTGCGGAGGCCTGCAAGAGCAGGACGCGGCATTGGGTACGGGCTGCTTTGTCTACGATTCGGTGCAGTCCCTCTACTACTGTTTCTATACGGGGCATAAGTACGAAGTCTCGGCTGGCGAGAATCGCGAGGCGGTGCAGTACGCCACCTCGCCCGATTTCCGCACTTGGACGAAAAACACGGCTTTTGTCCTTCGTGGCAACGACTACGGCTATTCCTCCGTCGATTTCCGCGACCCGTGCGTCTTCCGCGACGAGGCGGGGCAGTATCACCTCCTCGTATCCACCAAGCAGGGCAACAAGGGCGTGTTGGCCGAATTCACTTCCGCCGACTTGCGGCATTGGACGCATGCGGGCGTGTTTATGTCCATGATGTGGGATCGCTTCTACGAGTGCCCCGATGTTTTCCGCATGGGCGAGTGGTGGTATTTGGTGTATAGCGACCAAACCGTGGTGCGCCGTGTGCAGTATTTCAAGGCACGCACGCTCGACGAGCTGAAAGCCTGCACGGCAGCCGACGCAGGGCTTTGGCCGGATGCCCACGAGGGCTTCCTCGACAGCCGCGGCTTCTATGCGGGCAAGACGGCCTCCGATGGTACGACCCGCTATATTTGGGGTTGGTGTCCCACCCGCAACGGCAAGGACAACACCGCCACACAGACTTCCGCCACCCAATCGCTCGACTGGGCGGGCACTTTGGTGGCGCATCGCCTTTTGCAGCACGAGGATGGTAGTTTGACGCTCGTCCCCGTGGAGGCCATCCGTCAAAAATACACCTCCGAGCAGCCCGTTTGCCTTACCACTCCCGAACCAACTCCTCTCAATCCCACCCAATCCCTTACCACTCCCGAACCAACTCCTCTCAATTCCACCCAATCCCTTACCACTCCCGAACCAACTCTTGTCAGTCCCGACTCACTCCTTACCCTCTCCGCAGGCACGCACGTCCTATTCCCCCGTCTCGGCTATCACAACCGCTTGTCGCTCACGGTGCGCACCCAAGGCAGCGAGGACCATTTCGGCTTGTCGTTCCGTCGCGGCACTTGTATGACAAGCCGAGCCGACTCTTCAGTCTATTATACGCTCTCCGTGCACCCCGAGAGCCCGACCACTCGCAAAATCAACTTCGAGCAGGAGGGCGAGGGCGGCATCGGCTTTGTGCCCGATATCGACAGCTATGTCTTCGCCACGCCCGCCGACAACACCTATCATATCGAAATCTTTACCGACAATTCCGTTTTGGTGCTCTATATCAACGACGTGCTCTGCTATACCAACCGTATCTACGGCATCGCTCGTAACTGCTGGAGCGTCAATGCCTACACAGGCACCATCACCCTTTCCGACATCCATCACTATACCTACTAACTGTCTTATTTTCATCGACTTATATCTTTCGAACTAACTAATTTGATACATAGCCTTATGAAAAACCAACTCTTTACCCTTGCCGCCGTTTTCTTTTCGGCTGCAACCATTCAGGCCACCACGATTTGGAACGAAACCACTCCCCATCATGTTACGTGGGATACCACACTGAAGCTCACGGCGGACCAATTTTCCAATGCTGAGGCCGGCAACTTGCTCACTTTCACGCTCCAAAATGCCACCGATGTGATCGAGCTGAAAGCTAATGGCGCCAAGCTCCCCGGCACGTGCTTCTCCAATATCGATTCCAAGACCTCCTATTCCTGCTATCTCACGCAGTCGATGGCCGATTCGTGCAAAAAATACGGTATGGAGATTTGCGGCAAGGCGTTCGACGTTGTGTCCATCGACCTCGCTGACGGCAAGGCGCACAACTTGAAAGAAGGCAAAACGATATGGACGGGCTACTTCTGGGTTGATAGTTGGACTACGCTTGAGCTGTTCAAGGAGGCGCTCTCCACCGAGGACTTGTCGCAGTACAAGGCGCTGCGTATCTACCACGAGGCGTCTGCCACGGGCTATATTCTCAATCTGAAAGCCAATTGGGACGACGCCGGCAATATCGCCAACCTCGGTCCTAACGCGCCCGCAGCCGATGCCGCTTTCCAATACCAAACCGGCTATGCCGAGTTGGACCTGACCCAAATCAATCCTTTGACGGTTATCGAAGCGGTCGCATCCGACCGATTGATGATTCAGGGCAACAAGGAGTCGCTCGAAGCGTTCAACCTCACGGATGTCGTTTTGGTGCCGCGCGATGCCACACCTTCCGCCATCGAATCCGCTCGTGCCGCTTCGCTCGAAGGCATTTACGATCTGCAGGGGCGCCGTATCGAGTCGGTCACCCAATCCGGTTTGTATATCATCAACGGACAAAAACAACTGATTTCTCTCTAATCCGAATATGAAAAGACACCTATTTTTCCTTTGTCTGTTCTTGCTCATGCTGACCTCTCTCTCGGCGCAAGTCACATTCACTCGTTCGGGTTCCTATGACATGCTTATCCGTGTTGCCGAACCACACCGCTACCTACTTCTTCCTATCGAGGAGGCCGCGCCCGAGTACCGTGTGCAAGTCATCGAAGAGGGCAAGATTCTCCGCACGCTCACGCTGCGCCTTGGGGCGAAGAACAAGATTGACTACTATGTCCCCTTCGATATGGAGGGGCTGAATACGGCAGCGCTTGTCTTGGCGGTGCATGTATGGAACCAGCCGCAGTCGCCGGCCCTGCACGAGCCTTCGCCCATGGACTATATCGCGTGGGACAGCATCCGAGTGGCAGACGATTATGCTTTCGTTAATACCGAGAAGCAATACCGCCCGCAGTTCCACCACACCCCGCAATGGGGCTGGATGAACGACCCCAACGGCATGTTCTACGATGCCGCCACGGGGCTGTATCACCTCTACTACCAGCACAATCCCTACTGCTCGCTTTGGCAGAATATGTCGTGGGGGCATTCCACATCCTCCGATCTCATCCATTGGACGCCTTGCCCCGAAGCCATACTGCCCACCACGCTCGGTACTATCTTCTCCGGCTCGGCAGTTATCGATACGCACAACACGGCGGGCTTTGGCGAGAATGCCGTGGTGGCTATCTACACCGCCGCCGAGCTGATGGGGCAGTCGCAAGCCTTGGCGTACTCCACCGACGGCGGCCGCACCTTCACGCAGTATGCAGCCAACCCGATTCTCACCTCCACCCTTCCCGATTTCCGCGACCCCAAGGTCTTCTGGAACGAACAGGACAGTGCGTGGTGCATGGTGCTGGCGTGCGGACAGGAGATGCGCTTCTACCGCTCGCCCAATCTCCGCGAGTGGTCGTATATGTCCTCGTTTGGCACCGATTACGGCAACCACGAGGGCGTCTGGGAGTGTCCCGACCTGCTCTGCCTCGCCGAGCGCGAGACGGGCAAGCGCCATTGGGTGCTGATTTGCAATATCAATCCGGGTGGTCCCTTCGGCGGCTCTGCCACGCAGTATTTTGTCGGTGACTGGGACGGACACCGTTTCACCCCGCTGCAAGAGAACGGCACCGTACCTACCAAGTGGCTCGATTGCGGCAAGGACCATTACGCCGCCGTCTCTTTTGCCCATACGCCCGACCAACGCCCGATACTCCTTGCGTGGATGAGCAACTGGCAGTATGCCAACCAAGTGCCGACCATGCAGTATCGCTCCGCCAACTCGCTCCCTCGCGAGGTCGATTTGTTCACCGACGGGGAGGGAATACTTCGCATGGGCGTACGCCCCGCCGCTGAGGTGCAAGCCTTGCGCGGCAATAAGGTAAAGATCCTCCCCGCCACAGCGATTGTTGAGATCGACATCCCGCAGGGCGACCGTCCCGCACAGATCACCTTGAGCAACGACTTAGGCGAGCAGGTGGTGATGAACTACGATTTTCAGGCAGGCACCTTCTCCATGAATCGCCACAAGTCGGGGCAGACGGCCTTCTCGGATGCCTTCCCCGTCACCACCGTGACGCCCCTCTTTGCCGAAGCTACCCGCTACCATCTCACGCTCTACATCGACCGTTCCTCTATCGAGGCGTTCGACGGCGACGGCCGCTGGGCAATGACTAACCTCGTTTTCCCCACCAAGCCCTACAATCGCCTCAAAGTCTCCGGCGGCAAAGCAACAATCTATTCAATTAAGAATTAAGAATTACGAATTAAGAATTATATGTTGAGCGTTTAGCGTTAAGAGTTTAGTGCAGTTTAGTGTAGATAGTTTAGTGTTTTGTACGAACTACTCTCTACTACCAACTCTCCACTTCTCTCAACACTTAACACTCAACACTCAACTAAACTAACATGACAGCAAATAAACACACCTCTTTCGGAGCATTAGCCGCCGTAATGCTATGCTTCTTCACGATGGGCTTTGTCGATTTGGTCGGCATTGCAAGTAACTATGTACAGCAAGACCTGAGCCTGACGGACAGCCAAGCGAACATCATGCCTTCGTTGGTATTCTTCTGGTTCTTGATATTCTCCGTGCCGACGGGCATGCTGATGAATAAGATCGGTCGTAAGAACACCGTGCTGCTCTCTATCGTCGTCACGGTCATCTCTCTTATTCTGCCTATCTTTGGCGACAGCTACCCGCTTATGCTGGTCGCTTTCTCGCTGCTCGGTATCGGTAATGCACTTATGCAGACCTCGCTCAACCCGCTTGTGTCGAACATCGTGCGCAACAACCTCTCCGCTACCATGACCTTTGGGCAGTTCGTTAAGGCCATTGCCTCCTTCTCGGCGCCGTATATCGCCATGTGGGGTGCGACGCAGGTCATCCCCGCCGGCACACTCGGTTGGCGTGTCCTATTCCCCGTCTATGGCGTCATTGGCGTGCTGGCTATTCTGGCGTTGGGCTTTACGCATATCGACGAGGAACCGGTCGGCAAGGGCAGTAGCATCGTCGATTGCTTCCGCCTGCTCGGTAAACCTTTCGTGCTGCTCTGCTTCCTCGGCATTATGTGTCATGTGGGAATCGATGTCGGCACCAACACCACCGCTCCGAAGATTCTCATGGAGCGGTTAGGTATGTCGTTGGACGCCGCAGCCTTTGCCACTTCGCTCTATTTCCTTTTCCGCACGCTCGGTTGCTTGAGCGGTTCGGTCATCCTGCGTTACTTGTCGGAGCGTTCGTTCTTTGCCATAAGCGTCGCTATGATTGTCGCCTCGATGATTATCCTGTCGGTGGCTAATGTGCAGTGGTTGCTTTATGTGGGCATTGCCTTAGTCGGATTCGGCAACTCCAATGTGTTCTCCATTATCTTTGCGCAAGCACTGGCGCACGAGCCGGAGCATAAGAACGAGGTGTCGGGTTTGATGATTATGGGTCTTTTCGGTGGCACGGTATTCCCGTTCTTTATGGGTCTTGCGAGTGATGCCGTCGGCACGCTCGGTGCAGTCCTTGTCATGGCCATCGGCGCCATCTACCTCGCTGCAATAACTCCTAAAATACAAAAGTAAAAGACCTCCCCCAACCCCTCCAAAGGAGGGTCTTCCAGAGCATCTGTTACCCCTCTCTGCTACGGAATCTCCACAGACCCTACTCTGTTACCCCCCTCTTTGAGGGGGTGTGGGGGAGTCTTAAATAGATTATTATGTCCAAAAACTATGTAATAGGTCTGGGCGAGGTATTGTTCGATTGCCTGCCCACCGGTCGTAAATTAGGCGGAGCGCCGGCCAATTTTGCTTTCCATGCTTCGCAGTTCGGATTCGATTCGTGCGTTATCTCGGCCATCGGTGACGATGCGTTGGGTCGTGAGGTGACGGACACTTTCGATAAAGTCGGCTTGTGCTATTCCTTGCCGAAGGTCGCTTACCCCACGGGCACGGTGCAAGTCACGCTCGATGCCGAAGGAGTCCCCAACTATGATATCTGTCTTGGCGTGGCGTGGGACAATATCCCGCTCACGGAGGAGAATCTTGCCATTGCTCGTGCTGCCAAGGCGGTCTGCTTCGGCTCATTGGCACAGCGTTGCGAGACGAGTCGCCGCACTATCAACGCCTTGCTCGATGCCATGCCCGCCGACGCTATTCGTGTCTTCGATATCAACCTTCGCCAGCAGTGGTACACCAAGGAGGTGATAGAGAACTCACTCCACCGCTGTACTGTGCTGAAAATCAACGACGAGGAACTTGATGTCGTCGCTCCCATGCTCTTGCATACGGAGGTCTTCCCCGATAGCTTGATTGCGAGCGACGAGAAGAAGACCGTCGAGGTCTGCCGTGCGCTGATTGATACGTACGCCATTCGCATGGTGGTGCTTACCTGCGGCACATGCGGCTCGTATGTCATCACGGCCGATAGCGTGAGCCACCGTGACACGCCCAAGGTTGCCGTGGCGGACACCGTCGGCGCAGGCGACAGTTTCTCGGGGGCGTTCATCGCTCAACTGCTGCAGGGCAAATCTATATCCGAGGCGCACGAGAAAGCCGTCGCTGTCTCGGCCTATGTCTGCACGCAGCACGGCCCGATGCCCGTGCTGCCCAAGGAGCTGCTCTAATAGGCGCATGGTTCTCTGAAAGCACTTACTCTATCGAGGCGGCCCCACGAACTCACGTGCGGGCCGCCTCGATTTTTCGTTGTCCCCTTTGTCGGTTTGCGTATTCGCCTGAATTGTAGTACCTTTGTCGGTCGAAATGGTCTATTTTAGAACCCCAAGCAATATCTTTCAGTTCGAATTATGCTAATTGGAATCACAGGCGGGATAGGCAGTGGCAAATCCACCATTGCGGCCGAGCTTTCTCGGCGCGGCTATGCTGTGTATAGTACGGATGCGGAGGCGAAGCGTATCATTGTCGAGAACCCCATGGTGCGCTCGCAGATTGAGCTCCTTTTCGGGTCGGAGGTCTATGAGGGCGACCGCTATTGCACCGACCGAGTGGCGAAAATCGTGTTCCGCCATCCCGCCATGTTGGAGCGCCTCAATGCCATTGTCCATCCGGCGGTGGCGTACGACCTTCGCCGGTGGTATCGCGACAGGTCCGATTCCGTGGCTGACCCGACAACCGACCCAACAACTGACAAAACACCCGCCCAAGCCCCTGACGCCCCCTCCGCTCAGCCGCTCTGTTTTGTCGAGAGTGCGATTCTTTTCGAGAGCGGGCTCAGCTCCCTTTGCGATCGTGTAGTGGCCGTCGTGGCGCCCGAGTCGATTCGTATCGAGCGCACCCTTTCTCGTGACTATAAAGCTCCTTTTTCCGCCGCCGACCGTCAGGCGGTGCGGGCGCGTATCCATGCCCAGATGTCCGATGCCGAGCGATCTTCCCGTGCCGATAGGGTGCTGACCAACGATGGCAAGACGCCTATCGCAGCGCTTGCCGACCGTATTCTTGCGGATTTCTCACCCGCTCCCTCTTCTAACTAATTCCCGAAAAACTCCTTTGGGGATTTCCCAAAAAAGAACTCTCTCACTCAAAAAAACTTTCCCAAACAAAAACTCTCCTACGCAAAAAAAACTCCTGCAAAAAGAACCTTCCCCAAGAAACGCAAACAGCCACCTCTCCCTTTCGCCGAGCATTATAGATGCGGTGTGAGCAGTGAGTAGTATTTTTGCGACACGGGGACGGGCTTGATGTCCGCTATATCCATTTCGGCGACTATCACGCCCTCTTTGTCCCGCCGCAGCACTTTGATGTGTTTGGGGTTGATGTAGTACGAGCGCTGACAGCGGATGATGCCGTTGTTTTGCAGCAGCTCCTCCACGGAGCGCATCGACTGTCGGAGCGCATAGCTCTTGAGTCGCTCGCCGTCAAGATAGTGAATGTTGATGTAGTTCTCGTCGGCTTGGATGTAGAGTATGGCGTCGGCGGCAATCACGAGTTTGAGTCGTTGCGTGTTGTCGTAGAACCGCACCATGTTGTCTTCCGTGGCGGCCACGGGGGCAGGGCGTGTGGCGTACATCAGCAGGTTGATTATCAGGTACGGATAGGCGGTGGTGGCTATCAGCAGGAGCAGACAGCGCCCCGCCACGGGGAAATAATGGTATGCGCCTTTGTACATCAGCGTCATGTATAGGGCGGCAAACAGAGCGGTTACCACTATCTCGGCGAGGCTCCACAGCACATAGTAAATCCACGGCATGAGCAGGTGCTTTCGGCAGGCGGTCATCGGAATGCGCGAGCCGCACAGCACGCCGATCATGATGCACATAATGATGACGGTGTTAAACGCCGTCATGCCTTTTCCCATACCCAAGAAATCGACCATCCATTCGGATTGATAGATCAGTACGAAGCACAGAAAAAAAGCAGGAATGGCGAGCACGTGCAGCAGCAGTGCCGTCAGATTCAGTGTCGTCGTCGGAATTCTATTCATATCTTGTCTATCCTATTATTAGGCCTATTATTAGGGCAACCGCGTTAAAATATTTGCTTATCTCGAAATAATGCATTAATGGTTAATTAACGGCAATTAACGGAGAAAAATAGTATCAACTCATTTTCGTCACTTTTCCGGCTGTGACGAAATTCCGTATCGCCTATTTTCGTCACAATATAGCCGTTTTAGTCCCCTTTTCAGTGTATTTTATCA
>CAVHGD010000041.1:0-18628 GCA_963635385.1 Dialister sp. CAG:486
CGGCGTGCCTAACTTGAAGATAACCATGCCGCAACTCAACGAGTACTATCTCGGTGAACTGATTTATTTCTTTGAGCGTGCGTGCGGTAGATTAGTTTATCTGCTGGATGTCAATCCGTTCAACCAACGGGGCGTGGAGGCATATAAGAAGAATATGTTTGCTCCACTCGACAAGCATAGTTACGAAGTCGAGTCCATAGCCATTAAGCCAAGACTGTAATCCCGTCTATTTATAGAAATAAACCTAACGCTCAATGGTTGATGAGCATTAGGTTTATTGTTTCCATCCGTAGTTATTCCGTTTTTATTTAGTATAACGAGTTCCCAAGAAAGTTATATCAAGTTTACTCATACCTTTCATAGCCATTAGACAAGAAGGAACCGTTTCCTTTTGATTTTAGGTACGCATTGTAGTAACTACTCCAAACATAGTTTTTATTGTCCGTCGGAGTATCATAAAGTTTTTGTTGAGAGGATGTGGAGTATTTGATGTAGAATATATTGTTTCCATAAACATTAACATACGCCTTAAATAGTTTCAGCCCAGATTTCTGTGCGTGTCGTTCATCGGGTGTGAGGACATTATCGCAAGTCTTCAGTATAGGCACAAAAGAAATAAGATATGGCTCGGCATAGTTAGCAATCTCCGATATATAGAACTGGTTATCTATTGATTGCGCATTTCCACTATCGCCGACGGCATAGGTAATATAGTTCGCAAAAGTCAGCGGTGAATTGTCTGCGGAATAGGTCAAACGCTCCTCCTTTTCAGGGTATGCATTGAGGTCGCAATCGTAGAACAAATCCTCTTGGATACTATAGAGAGCCACGACGCGTGCGGTCTTCGGCGGAATGGATAAGATAGTCTGGTTTGTCGTCGAAACACTTTCGGAACGCCCATACGATACACTGTTCGACTGCGTTAACGAGCCGTAAACGACAACACCAGATGAGCCAAGCAAGGCTTCAGACAGCAAAGCGGACTTGTTTGCTCCAACTGCTGCACTGGAAGATGCATAGTATGCTCCGCCGTAAGGTGCCGATGAGGTCGAACCTGCACTCGAACCGGTTGTTTTTGTGATAGTTGTCGTCACATAATAGTCGTAGGCAACACCATTCTTCACAAAGAAAGTACGGCTCAAATCGATATTAATTACTTTATCCGTCTTGTTATAGAAGACAAAGCCAGCATTTCCACATTCTCCCCAAAGGTTATAACTGACGATGCAGTCCTCGTTCTCATAGACCAAACCGTCGTCTGTCTTTTGTGCCGCCGTGGCGTTGGCAACGGGTTCCGCTTTACAAATTTGCACGAACTTGTAAGTGGTGCCACAAGAGGATAAACATGCGCACAAAGCAAGTACGCCTAATCCAATATGAATTTTTCTCATAATTTATCTATATGTTACTTTCCTGTAATAACAAGCAACCAATAGTTGTTAAGTTCTATTGTATCAATTGATACATTTACTGACTCACTCTATGATTACAAAGAGGGTATGGCAAAACGGGAAAATTATCTTTCCTATTTTGACACACCCTCGAAGTAGTTCATTTACCTTGATAAGGGTAATCGCTTATTTCATCGAGATTGCTCACGGGCTTCGCTATGGTTACTTATTCACTTGGAAGCGGGTGTTGCCGGTGGTTAGGTAATCTACGATTTGGTTGGCGGCGGCGATGCCTGCGTTGATGTTCGCCTCTGCGGTTTGGGCACCCATCTTCTTCGGGGTAGCGAAGTAACGCCCCTCGAACAGGGTCTTGAACTTGGCGTCGGCGGCAGGCATGATGTCCGTCACATACTTGAGGTCGGTACGCTCCTGCATGAGTTGTATCAGTTCGTCCTCGTTGATGACTTCCTTGCGTGCCGTATTGACCAGCAGGGCGCCCTTTGGCATAAGACCGACCAAGGCACGGTTGATACTGCCTTTGGTTTCGGGTGTGGCAGGGATGTGCAACGACACAATATCGCAGGTGCTATAGAGTTCCTTCGGGGATGCTACGGGAATGACGCCTGCTTGCTGCATAGCCTCAGCGGGACAGAATGCGTCGTAGGCATAGATGTCCATACCGAAGCCTTTGGCGATACGCGCTACATTGCGGCCGACATTGCCAAAGGCGTGGATACCGAGTTTCTTGCCCTTCAACTCCGTGCCGCTCGTGCCGTTATAGAAATTACGCACCGCCATAACCATCAAGCCGAGTGCCAATTCTGCCACGGCGTTGGAGTTCTGCCCCGGGGTATTCATAGCCACCACGCCGTGTGCCGTTGCGGCAGCGAGGTCGATGTTGTCGTACCCCGCACCGGCACGCACTACTATCTTGAGTTGCTTGGCTGCGTCCAACACGGCTGCGTCCACAATATCGGAGCGAACAATCAATGCGTCGGCATCGGCTACGGCGTCCAAAAGTTGCTGTTTGTCGGTATATTTCTCGAGCAGAGCCAGTTCGTACCCTGCTTTCTCGATCACCTCACGAATGCCGTCCACGGCTACTTTCGCAAAGGGCTTTTCTGTTGCTACTAAAACTTTCATACGATTGACTAATGTGGTGTAAAACACTGCCGTACGCTTCTCCTCCCGCTTGGGATTGCGGAACCAATAATCCATAATGGTATCCATCTGAAAAGTTGCGTTTGGGCAGTGTTAGACACGAGGGTTAAACGATGGGAATGGTTAGAGTTTCTGCTCGTACTCGTGAATGCAATCGACGAGTGCCTGCACGCCTGCGACATCCATTGCGTTGTAGCACGAAGCACGGAAGCCGCCGACAGAGCGGTGCCCCTTGATGCCGACCATGCCGCGCCCGGTAGCGAACTTGAGGAAATCGTCTTGCAGTTCTTGGTACTCGGGCTTCAGCACGAAGCAGATATTCATGCGGCTGCGGTCTTCCTCCTTTGCCGTGCCGACAAAGATTTTGCTGTGGTCGATGCAGTCGTAGAGGAGGTTCGCTTTCTCGATATTGCGCTTCTCCACCCACGCTACGCCGCCGTTTGCTTTCAGCCAGCGCAGCGTCAGCATGGCCGTGTAGATAGGCAGTACAGGCGGCGTATTGAACATCGAGCCACCGTCGATGTGGGTCTTGTAGTTGAGCATCGTCGGGATATAGCGGCTCACATGGCCGAGGAAGTCTTCCTTAACGATAACAAAGGTAACGCCCGCCGGTGCGAGGTTTTTCTGTGCACCGCCGTAGATAATGCTGTACTGCGCCACATCAATAGGGCGGGACAGGATATCCGACGACATATCGGCTACCAAAGGGACTGCGCCACGCTTTTGGTAAATGTCCGCCAACTTGGCATCGGAGAGTTCCGTGCCGTAGATGGTATTATTGGTCGTGATATGGAAGTAGTCGGCGTCCTGCGGCACGGTGTAGTCCGTGGGGATGAAGGTAAAGTTGGCGTCTGCGCTCGAAGCCACCTCCACTGCCTCGCCGAAGCCCTTTGCCTCTTTGAGTGCTTTCTTTGCCCATACACCCGTATTGAGGTAGGCTGCCTTATGCTCCAAGCAGTTGAACGGCACCATGCAGAATTGCAGGCTGGCACCGCCGCCCAAGAACAGGACACGGTAGCCGTCGGGAATGCCGAGCAACTCTTTCATCAAGGCCTCCGCCTCGTCCACTACGGGTTGGAAGTACTTGGCACGGTGCGAAATCTCCAGAATAGAGAGCCCCTCTCCTTGGAAATCGAGCACAGCCTCTGCCGTTTGTTTAATCACTTCTTGCGGCAGGATACTCGGTCCTGCATTGAAATTGTACTTTTTCATAAAATATATGGATTTTATGGGTTATTACTTGTTTGCGTTCATGCTGTCTTTCCACTTGCTTTTCGTGGGTGCGATGACTTCGGTTTCCGCTTGGTGCAAGGCGTCTTGTACAGCCTCTTTCACCTTTTGGGCGGCAGACTTGGCGACCGACTTGAGCGTATCAACGGCATCGGCTTTCTCCACCCAGCAGAGGGCATCGCCCTTGGTGGCTACGGTGCCTTGCGCCTTATCGACAGCGACCAAGCGGCAGTTGTCGGTTGCCACGACCGGCTCTATGCCGTGCTGCGTCTGCAGATAGCAAATCACACTGCCTTTGACAAACAGCGTGCCGAAGGCGGGGGCGTGGCTGTCTTCGTTGTAGTCGAGTTCCCAAAGCACTTTGCCTGTCTGCGGTGCCTCTACCGGCTCGCTCGACGGGTGGAGGATTGCACGCTTGTCGGCGGCGGAGATAAAGGTAACCTGCTGTCCGCCCTTGGCAGCCTTCTCCATGCGCTCGAGAAGGTCTTTGTTGAACTGCTCTTTCGCTTGCCCCGATTTGTACTCACGGTACTGCTTCTCGTGCATGGCGAACTCGAAGAGTTCTTCGTCGTCCTGCCCACGCTCCCAGCCGAGTTTGGTCATTTCAGCGAGATAGTTCGGGAGTGCATCGGGATAGAGGGCTTGCGGGTCGCCTGTATAGAACTCCATGCCCTTCTCTTTGGCGAGTTCGATGATTTCCGGTGCCAACTGTCCAGGCAGTTTGCCCGACTTGCCGAGAATCATTCCCCACATGGCGGGGTCCATACGAGTGAACGCCTTTTCGCCCATCGAGCGAGAGAACAGGTTCATCAGCGCGGCGTTCTTGACATATTGCGAGAACGGTGTC
The DNA here is from genome assembly GCA_963635385.1 of Dialister sp. CAG:486. Taxonomy (GTDB): domain Bacteria; phylum Bacteroidota; class Bacteroidia; order Bacteroidales; family Paludibacteraceae; genus Colicola. The sequence continues at coordinate 4,630 of CAVHGD010000041.1, forward strand.
ACAAGGCACGGCGTACCGAGCATCGGCCATATACGCTGCACTTCGTTGAACAACTCGACCAGCAGTTCGTCCTCGTTGAGCGTCTTCTCGCCCCGCTTGGCGAGGTTGGCGTTGATAGCGGCGTGCATGCCTTTGAGGTCTGCCATCAGCGAGCCCATCATGCCGCCGGGCAGGCCGCAGCCTACGAGCAGCGAAGTCATCTTGGAGTTACGCGGGTCTATCCAGTAGCCCAAGAAATCATCGATGAATGATTGCGTCAGGCTGCGTGCCTCCATGTAGGCGTTCATATTGATATCCTTAACGAGGAAGCCTGCGTCACGCAACATGGCTTGCACGGTGATGACATCGGGGTGTACCATACCCCAACTGAGCGGCTCCATGGCTACATCGAGCACATCGATACCCGCCTTGGCCACCTCGAGCATCGACGCTACGGCAAAGCCGGGACCACTGTGTCCGTGGTATTGCAACACGATGTCGGGGTGCTTCTCTTTGATAGCCGCCACGATAGTGCCGAGCATTACCGGTCGCCCGATACCCGCCATATCTTTCAGGCAGATTTCCTGTGCGCCGCCCGCAATCAGTTCTTCGGCGAGATTGATGTAGTACTCTGCCGTATGCACTTGGGAATAGGTGATACACATGGTGGCTTGAGCCGTCATGCCTGCCTCTTTCGCCCAACGGATAGAGGGGATGATATTGCGCGGGTCGTTCAGACCGCAGAAGATACGCGTGATGTCCACGCCCTGTGCGTGCTTCACCTTGTACATCAGTTGGCGTACATCGGCGGGGACAGGGTTCATGCGCAGCCCATTAAGACCGCGGTCAAGCATGTGGGTCTTGATACCCGCTTCGTTAAAAGGCTTGGTGAAGGTGCGTACGGCTTGGTTCGGGTTCTCGCCGTACAGCAGATTGACTTGCTCCATAGCGCCGCCGTTGGTCTCTACACGGTCAAAACAGCCCATGTCGATGATAACAGGGGCAATTTTAGCGAGTTGGTCTTTGCGGGGAACATATTTTCCGCTACTCTGCCACATGTCGCGATAGACAAGTGAAAACTGAATTTCTTTTTTCATTCTATGATCGATTTCTTTTTATCGGTTGTTGCTTTTTGTTAGTAAAACAAGCTCTGCAAGCCTATTTCCAACGCTGCAAAGTTACAGTTTTTTTTCTACTCTTACAAGCAAACGACAAAAATAAATCTCTCACTGTCGATCGGACTTGACAAAACAAACCCATTCCACCCGCCGAAGCTACTCAATGGCCTTATAGACGCGCTCCAAGAACAGGATACACGCCGCCGCATGCGTGCCGTATGGAGCGAAATCGAACGCTACACGAGAGGTGTCGGGGATAGAAGCGCGCAAATGCTCGCTATTGACGAATGGCACCATGTTGTCCTCCGTGCTATGAAAGAGGTACGTGCTGCATTGCGGCACATAGCCAAGCAGGCTGCTCCGTTGCAACGCAGCGTAGAACCGAGCCGTCTCCGGCTGCGTCTTGTCGCGCCCTTCTGTCGTCATCACACGGCTCAAGCGGTTGCTCTGCAGCAGTGCATCTATTTGATTGACAGTATATTGCTTAGACTCAACCCATTCCTCGTAGTGACTGACGAGCGGCTCGCTGAAAAAATCCTCTTTGCGCAGATTCAGGTCGTAGCCTACACTTGTGCCCATCACCAGCATCGGAATGGCACAGGGAATGCCCGTCGAGTCTTGGCCGACGCAATAGTCGTAGGTGGCAGGCACATCGTACGGCCCTGCTCCGGCATAGACCGCACGGAGTGTCCAATCGGGCATCGTCTGCTCCACCAGCTGCGCCACGCCCAAGGCGACGGGGCTGCCTTCGGAATAGCCGTAACTAATGATTTCGCGAGGGAAAGAATAGCCATAATAGGCGAGTAGGTTCGGGAGTGCTTCGGCAAGGTCGGTCATAGTTTTGGCTGCGCTCTGCCAAACAAGATAAGGATGGGTTCGCTCAACCGAGATGCCAAATCCGACATAATCCGCCATTACCACCGCATAGCCTTTGGTGGCAAATATGCTCTCGTAGGGACAGCTCTCGCTCGGCGCCTCGCTATTGCTGCCGATGGTGAAATGGCTCGCCAACACGATTCCCTTGAGCGCTCTGTTGTAGGGCAAGATAACCTTTCCGGACACCCACAACGTATCTCCATTGGACTGCACGGTTCGATATCGGCACGGCAGCTGCAACGTCTTTCCGCGCAGGACCTTACCCAACGCCTGCTGAATCTCTTGGGTGCAGTGGTCTGAATAGTGGTGGCGTTTCAGCGTTCGGCTCAACACGCTCCATACGACATTGCCCTCCAAAAGATTTTCGAGCAACGACATATTGCTATTAGTATTCTCCAATGTAGGCAAAGCCGCAGTGTCCAAAGGCGATAGGCAGATGTACCCCACCCGACCGGATACTGCACCCGTTGCCGAATCACACGGCGTTTTCTGCGCCGCAGCGAAAGCCGATAAGCAAGAACACACTAATGCGGCAAAAATAGCTAACCTAAAATACACAGATCCATTACACGCAACCATATTCCCGAACATGCTATATTTGAGTCCGAATACTAATTATCAGCGGGGTCATCTACGAGCTGAATGATACAATCCGGCTCATTACAACCGCCATAATAGGCAGAACCAAATAGGCGGAACCGATAATAGCCGGCAGGAACCGAATCGGGAATATTGAGTGTTATATCCATTGTCTTATCAAAGGGCATACCATTCTTGCCAAACCAATATTCATAAAACCATTTATAAGCAGACCCCACAGAATCCCGTTGCCAGTTTTTATTATAAACTAGGTCTTCGAGACAAAAGAAAGTTACATCATACAACCCAACATCACTTGTAATCTTAACCTTTTGATTACGTCTAATCACATTGGGCTCTACTTTCAACACCGGATATTCATCTAAATAAATGACCAAATCATGTAGGTTATAGATATCCTCCGTTATTGCTTTAGTGTAATACATACATTTTATATGCCAACATGTATCTTCCTCATGACTGTTATGTTTGCGGAAATCTTCTTCACCAGTAACAATAGAGTCCGAGCGAACATTATACATTCCACTGGTCCTCACATCCGTATTAATTTTACCACCATTAATTGTGATGGAAAAAAAACCATTCTCATTAGTTTGAGTGGAGTATTCTGTAGAAGCCACACTACTTCCATACGTATAGTCATTCTCATGTTGATCGGAAATATACACATAACGATTCACCAATGGTTTCATACTCTGCTTGTCAGCATAAACCGTACCTGAGATGGTATATTTATAAGTTTTGTGCACTCTTGGACCGCAAGAGACAAAAATACAACATATCAAACAAAATGATATAAATATAATATACTTTTTCATAGAAGTTTCTTATAATATTAGCAATTTCGGTGTAACAGATTGGTCATCTTCTTGGGATAATGGCAATGCTAAAAAGACGCCATGCAAGGTTTGCATAACCCAATCAACATCATACAAACCGATAAAACAACCGTCAATAGTGTATAAGCACATCTTTTCGATTTTTCCTTGCTGATTCTTATTTTCTTGATGCGTTTCTGAAATAGCAGGACTATTATAAGATTGTGAGTACAAACTCTTTATACATTCATTTACAACATCCATCTTTTCATTAAACATAAAGGACGGAATAGCTATCCTAAAATATACGGATCCTTTACACGCAACCATATTCCCAAACATGCTATATTAGAGTCCGAATACTAATTATCAGCGGGGTCATCTACGAGCTGAATGATACAATCCGGCTCCATCATAAAAAGCGTATATCCTCCATGTCCTAGTAGCCGAAAAAAATAATAGCCGGAAGGAACCGAATCAGGAATATTTAATTGTATATCAAAAACGCCATCATAGTGCATAGCATTTCTCCACGTCTCTTCACTTATATAAGAGTAAGGTGAAAGGCTATCTTTTCTCGACAATGTACGAATATCATACCCTTTCACATAGGCAAGACCATTATCATTTCGCACGTGTATAACTTGTTTCCTCGTGAACGATTTCGGTTCTATCACTAAGCTGGGATACTCTGCCAAATATATCTCCAAATTTTCAAGCCGATCAATATCTTTCTCGCAGGCGCAATCAAAAAATTCTCTTGTCTCACAAAAACAAGAATCTTCTCCCAAAAAAAGATTATATTTTCGTTTGGCTAACATCACAGAGTCTGTCACAATACTATCAGCACGTACATCATAGAGGGCCGCAGCAGAAATCTCCGTATAAATTTTACTACTATTAAGTTCCAATGAGAAGTATCCATTTTCATCGGTATGAATATAATATTCATCTGCGAGAGTTGATGTTCCATACGTATATTCATTATATCTTAAATCAATTATATCCACACACAAATTAGATAAGGGCTTTTTAGTTTGCCTATCGGCATAAATCGTTCCCGATATTGTATAGTTGTATTTCTTATAGTCACGAGGCCCACAAGAAATAAATCCTATACCAATCAGTGCCACCATACATATTAATACATTATTTTTCATTTCAACCAAAATTAAAGTATTAGCAATAATGGATTGGATAAATCTCCAACCAATGGAGTAGCTATGTAAATATTTGGAAGCCGATACCACAAAATGGGTAATAAAAAAATCCGTTTTGAAAACATATATTATTGCTTTGAGTTGTACATAGCGGATACGCAACAATATTCTACGCCACAAAAGTACTTGTTTTTGTTGAATTACGCAACCGTTTTGCCTAAAATAATGCATTTTCGATGTAAAATACCAATTTTTGCACTACATTTCGTAAAATACGCACTATCTTCCGACAACACTCCACCCATACTTAATATTAAGAAATCAAGAACCGCAACCGACAACAGGCAAACAAAATCAAAAACGCATTGCACTACCATAAAGATAATGCAATGCGCTGATAGAAAAGTATGACTCCGTATAACAGCCTACCGACCTCGCAAAACTGATTCGAGAGAGGACAAATCCGGATATGTCTGCCAGCCGAAAGCCTCAGCGGCTTTGCGATTCGCCTCCAAGTCATCCACAAAATGGAACGGTTTTGCACAATGATGCTCGTTTAGGTACTGCTCCGTTATGCGATAAATCTCCGGCTCCGGCTTACTGCAGTGGAGCAAGTGCGACACGAAACAATGGCTAAACATCGACAAGTCGTAACGCTGCTCAATATCCGTCCAATGCAAGTCGTTATTGTTGCTAAGCAGATACAACGAATGCCCTGCGGCTTTCCAACGCCGAATCTGCTCCAATCGCTCCTCCGGAATACCTCCGTGCATCAGCAGCCACGCCTGCCGCAAATCATCCTGCGTGGCCGTCGGCTTCGCATACCGCAATAACGTATCCAAGAAATCGTCTGTTCTAACTTCGCCTCGTTCATACTGCAGCATCAGGCTATGCGCTTTCCCTTCCGCATTGCCCGCCAGCCCCAGCACCTCATCCACACACGCCTCGCCCAGTAGCTCACGAAAGCGACTGATGCATCCTTTCATGTTGTGCTCCATCAGCACCCCGCCCATATCCAAAATAATCGTCATAGCGTTGATTTACAGTAGATTATTACATTCGTAGTTTGAAGCCGCTCAGCAGGGTGTCGGGGCAGAAATGGAAGACAGAGGACATCTCGCCTGCCATGCAGAATCCGCATTGGCGGCACTGCTCCGTACCATAGCCCACGCACAAGCCGCGGCTGCCGTCGGGGTAGATGAAGTTGGTCACAAAGCACTCCTTGCCGAGTTGTATCTGCCCCAGTGCGTTCTGCTTCATCTTGCGCAAGCCCGAGTAACTGTTCATTATCGGATAGCCCTTGCGCTTATATGCCAGCACCTTGTCTATCAGTTCCGCTTTCTTCTCGGCGGGCAGCATCAAGTCCTCCGTGCCGGGGTACGGCGTATGAAAATTAACCGAGATTTGCTCAATGGCGGGGTTCTGCCGCACATAGTCCATCGCCGCGTCCAACGACTCGTAGTTCAAGTTATTCACTACCATATTGACGCATATATGCCGCTGCCCCGAGCGGCGGATGTTCTCCTCCAGACGGGCGAAAGTGCCCTCGCCTCGAATGCGGTCGTGGTACTCCCCCACCCCATCCATCGACACCCAAATCGAGTGCGGGTGTATCCACGAAAAGTCCTGCTGCGCATTGGTTGTTACGGTTATCGAGAAGAAGCCCAACGCCCGTGCCTTATCGATTATGTCGTTGATAGTCAGGTCGCCCTCGCGCCACAGCGTCGGCTCGCCCCCCTCGAGGTCGATAAAGCGCGAGCCCTGCGCATAAGCATACTCCATATCCTTCACGATGTCGGCGAAGGCACGCTGCTTATAGCCCGCACTGCCATAGACGGAACAGTGCTTGCAACGCAGGTTACACTTGTCGGTAATGAACAGTACCGTTTGCAGCGGTGCCTTGCGCCCGAAAAAGCGCGCACGCACGAACCATTGAGCGAGATAGAAATACTGACGGAGCATGGGGATTTTAGTTGAGAGTTTAGAGTTGAGTGTTGAGTGCAGTTTAGAGTTGATAGTTGATAGAAGTTGGAGAGTAGTTTAGTGTTTAGTTGATGGTTTAGGGTTTAGTGCAGTTGAGAGTCGAAAGTTTATAGTTTAGAGTATCGCAAGAACCACATGTACCACAATGACTATCAAGCAGAAGAAGGTACATATATTGCGGGCAAGGAGCCAGCGTATCAGGAACCAGTCGATGCCCGCCTGCACAAAGTCGTCCCAGTTGCCCATCGGCCCCATCCACCAACGAGGCGAGGTCAGCGCGGGCAGGTTATGCACAAAACGATAGGTCGAGTAGATAAGGTACAGCGACATCGGCAGCGTGGCGAGCGTCAGCAGATACCATGCGCTCCACCAGCCGAGGGCTATCCCCACCCCGAGCAGCACAAAGGGCAGCAGGGCGAAGACCGCCACAAAGGCAAGTTGCAGCGACGGCCAACACAGCAAACGGGCAAAAGTCATCTTCCCTAATGCCGCATCGGCATTGACTTCCATCACCGAATGGACATAGAGTATGTTGGTCACCAGACTGCCCACGGCGAGGCTCATACACAGCATCTGCCACGAGAATACTTGCCCCGTCATAGCCGCTTGCACGCCTAGCATATTCAGCGGCCCGAACATCAGTCCGATAACGAGTTCGCCCAATCCGTGGTAGCCCAGTTCGAGCGGCTTACCCGAATAACTAATGCCCAGCAGCAACCCCAGCACGGCGTACAGCACAATGCCTGCCGTGGCGTGCCAACCGTGCAGCAGGCCCTGCGCGAGGAACGCAATCAGCCCCATCGAGGCGGCAAAGCAGAGAAACAACGCCACCGCCCAACCGAGGGCGTGCAGGGTCGTCTCGCCGCTGCGGATATAGTTGCACTTGTCCGCACGCGCACGAATACTCTCCGAACAGATCTCGGAGCGTATGCGCGAGTCGTGGCGGTAGTCGAAATAGTCGTCGGCGAGGTTCATGCCGAGGTGTGCGGCACACACGCCCAGCAGCACGGGCAGCGCTAACCACCACACGAAACTGTCCTGCCCTATGCAAAGAACAATCGCCGTCAAGCAGGGCAGCGCCGACTGCGGAAGAGAGATATCGCGGCTGTTCTTCAGCCAGAAACGCAAAGTATTCATTGTAGTATTAACTCCCCCTTGCCCCCTCAGAGAGGGAATGGGAATGAATTAAGAATTAGGAATTAGGAGTTAGGAATTGTGGTGCAAAGATACGACTTTTTCTTGATGTGTGCAAAAAGTAAGCTCCCCGCCACACCAAAAGCGAGGAGCCATACGCAAATAGCGAAAAGCACACCCCAAAAAACCGTCAACTATCAAAAAACTACCGCCGAATATACACGTTCGTTATCTCCGAGATAAACAGTTGGTGCCGAGTGGGGTCGGTGTCGTAGTGCGTACCCTTCACCACCGATTCTTGATAGGCGGGCGTCAAATGCTCCGTGTCCAAACCGTTTTGGTACATGTTTCGGCACTCTATCACCATGCGCGCCTCACGGAACGTCATCAATCCGGACGGCGTTGCCACGGGTGTCAGCCCCGCATTCTTCACTTTGTCGTCCGTTCGCCCCGTCTGCGTGCCGCAGATACGCAGCGCAGGACGGTATTCCTCATCAAAAAACGAAAGCGTATAGGCCTGTTCTCGCTGCAAGAATTCGTACGTGTAGCGCGACTCCCGTATCATGATAAACGCAGCGGGACATCCCCACGCCATGCCCAATGCGCCCCAAGCGGCCGTCATCGTGTTGAACGACTGCTCATTGCCGGCCGTCACCAGCATCCACTGATTGCCAATCAAGTCTATCGGGTTGCCGGGAATCTCCGTTGCGGGAACGCAGACATAATCCGATGCCCATATCGAGGTATCGGCCACCGCCACGCTATCCCCATCCTGTACGGATTGCGTTTTTTGCTCGGCCGACGAACACGCCGAGAGCAGAACAAGCACCATCGAGAGTGCCGCCAATAAGAAACGATTCATATTTTTCTGTCTAAAAACCAAATTAGTATACATTTGGCGTACGCCACAAAAATCAAGCCACTCGGCCTACGAAATGGCATCGCGTCGGTCCTCCATCGCCAACATCTCGTCACGCAGCCGAGCCGCCGTGTCAAAATCCAAATCCTTGGCAGCAGCCAGCATCGCACGACGCTTCTGCTCGATGGCTTTCTCCAATGCTTTTTTGTCCATTTTCTGCCAGTCCGCCGTTTTCCACGACTGCCGAATGGCCTGCTCCACTTTCTCTTTGGTCTCTTCCTGATTTTTGTAGAGCGATGCCAGAGCCGAGGTGTTAATATCTTTTTTGATAGCGGTCGGCGTGATGTGGTGCTTCTCGTTGTAGGCTATCTGTATGCGGCGGCGGCGGTTGGTCTCATCTATCGTGGCTTGCATGGCCTCCGTAATGCTGTCGCCGTACATAATCACTTTTCCGTTCACATGTCGTGCCGCACGCCCGGCAGTCTGCGTCAGGCTTCGTTTGTCCCGCAAGAACCCCTGCTTATCCGCATCTAATATCGCCACAAGGCTCACTTCCGGCAGGTCCAGTCCCTCTCGCAACAGATTGACGCCCACCAACACATCGTACAGCCCTTTTCGCAGGTCTTCCAATATCTTCACGCGCTCTATCGTGTCAATATCCGAGTGGATATAGGCCGAGCGAATATCATACCGCCGCAGATAGTCGTCCAGCTCCTCCGCCATGCGTTTGGTCAGCGTGGTCACCAGCACACGCTCATCTTTCTGTATGCGCTGCTGTATCTCCTCCATCAGGTCATCCACTTGGTGTTCCGTCGGGCGCACATCTATTTCGGGGTCGAGCAAGCCCGTCGGGCGAATCACTTGGTCTATCACCACCCCATCCGATTTTTTCAGCTCATACTCATCCGGCGTGGCGGATACATAAATGGTCTGCCCCGTCTTTGCCTCAAACTCATCGAATTTGAGCGGTCGGTTATCGCGGGCAGCAGGCAGCCGAAAGCCGTAATTCACCAAGTTATCTTTCCTTGACTTATCGCCTCCGTACATTCCTCGTATCTGCGGCACCGTCACATGGCTCTCGTCAATCATCAGCAGCATATCTTTCGGGAAATAGTCTAACAGGCAGTAGGGAGGCGACCCTTCCTCTCGCCCGTCAAAATACCGACTGTAATTCTCCACGCCCGAGCAGTAGCCCAATTCTTGTATCATCTCAAGGTCATACTTCACCCGCTCCTCAATGCGTTTGGCGTAGAGCGGCTCCCCTATCTCTTGAAAATGATTCACCTGATTGGCAAGGTCTAATTTTATCTGCGCCATAGCCTGTTGAATATGCTCGCTACTCGTGCAGAATATGGTCGCGGGCGATATGTTATAGTGGTCAAACTCCTCTACTATCACGTGATTTATCGGGTCTATGGTCGATATGCTGTCTATCTCGTTGCCGAAAAACTCCACGCGCACCACATAGTCGGCGTAGGCGAGTGCCAAATCCACCGTGTCGCCTTTCACCCGAAACCGCCCGCGTGCCAACTCGATGTCGTTTCGGATATACTGTGCCGCCACTAACTGTTTCAGAAACTCATCCATCGGCAGATACTCTCCCTTCCGCAGGCTGATACAGTTCTGCGTAAAGTCTTGCGGTGACCCCAATCCGTAAATACAGCTCACCGACGACACCACTATCACATCTTTTCGCCCGCTGAGCAACGCCGCCACGGCCGAGAGTCGCAATCGGTCTATTTCCTCATTGATACTCAGGTCTTTATCTATGTAGGTATCGGTCGACGGAATATAGGCTTCGGGCTGATAGTAGTCGTAGTACGATACAAAATACTCCACGGCGTTATGCGGAAAGAAGGCCTTCATCTCCGAGTAGAGTTGCGCTGCCAGCGTCTTGTTGTGGCTCATCAATAGCGTGGGGCGGTTCAGTTGCGCTATCACATTCGCCATCGTGAAGGTCTTGCCGCTACCCGTAACGCCCAGCAGCACCTGTGCGGGTGCGCCGGCACGCACGCCCGAGACCAACGACTCTATGGCTTGCGGTTGGTCGCCTGTCGGCTTATATGGACTGACTAATTGAAACACAGCGGAATAGAATAGTTAAATTGGTAGGTTTGTAGATTTATAAGTTGTAGAAATGGCGGTAACGACACAATCCCCCGCCCTCCGTGTCCTTATAGAAAAAGAAAAGAGCCTTTGCAGGCTCTTTCTTTTCTCCTTCTGTAGTGGATTACTTAACTCGACGCTCCGGAATACGAGCCTTCTTACCCGTGAGGTTACGAAGGTAGTAGATCTTCGAACGACGAACCTTACCGTACTTGTTCACAACGATGCTCTCAATAAAGGGGCTATCCATCGGGAAGATACGCTCAACGCCTACGTTACCCGACATTTTGCGAACGGTAAAACGCTTCTTATCCTCGCTGCCGTGAATAGCGATTACATCGCCACGGAACTCTTGGATACGCTCTTTGTTACCTTCTTTAATACGATAAGCCACAGTGATTTGGTCACCGGCCTTGAATGCCGGAAATTCCTTTTTCTCACCGGCAAATGCCTCTTCGGCAATTTTCATCAAATCCATTTCTGATTGATAATTAAATGGTTACGCACGCAGAGTATACACTACTATTCGGCAGACCGTTTCCTCACGGGCTAATCTCCTACTGCAATCGCCAGAGACTCTACGCAAAATCGGCCGCAAAGGTACTACTTTTTTTCCGTTCTCACAAGCCCTTCTGCATTTTGAGCGTATTTTCTTCGCCCAAGCGTCCGACTTTCCGTGTGCCGACCGGCTCGCTTTACTTGTATAGGAATCGTTTGATCGACTTCTTCGGGGTCTTCTCAAACGGCTCTTGCTTGATTTCCACGTCGCTCACTTGGCTATAGCCCGGCACTAACTTATTGAGTTTCTTCAGGTTCTCACGCATCAAGGTCTTTACCTCTTCTAACGACATACGCTTCGAGGTCTGCTCGTCGGGGAATACTAATGCCACCAATCGCCCGTCGCGCTCCACCACAATCGACTCGCCGACGCCTTCTTGGTTGTTCAGCTTGTCCTCTATCTCCTCGGGGTAGATATTTTGCCCCGATGCCCCGAGAATCATGGTCTTGTTGCGCCCTTTGAGGAAAATGTTATTGTGGCGGTCTATATAGCCGAGGTCGCCCGTACGCATCCATCCGTCTTCGGTAAATGCCGCGCGGGTTGCCTCCTCGTTCTTGTAGTAGCCGAGCATCACATTCTCGCCGCGAACCAAAATCTCGCCCTCGCCCTTTGCGTCGGGGTTATCCACTTTCACTTCCATGTTCGGCACGGGCACGCCACAGCTGCGGCGGCGGAAGTATTGTGGCGGGTTGCCGCCCACCAGCGGCCCGCACTCCGTCATGCCGTAGCCGATACTCAGCGGAAAATGCACATCCATCAAGCACTTCTCCACTAACGGATTCATCGCCGCACCGCCGCAGAGGAAATACCGCACGTTCCCGCCGAAGGCCTTCACGAGTGCCTTGCGAACGTGGTTGCGCACGATGTTCATAATACCCGGCGTGTACCAGCAGGCCTTCAAGAACCACTTCGACAACAGCGGGTCGAGCTTCTGCTTGTAAATCTTCTCTATCACGAGGGGCACGGTCGCCACCATGAACGGATGCACATCCGCCATGGCTTTGAGCAGAATACTCGGCGTGGGCGACTTGGTCAGGTAGTAGATATGCGTGCCGGCGCAGAGCGGGTACAAGAAGTCGGACAGCTGCCCGAACATATGCGCCAGCGGCAGCATCGAAACCAATCGTTGTCCCGGCTCCACGGGGAGTATCTCCATGGCCGCCTCCACATTGTTGCTCAGCGAGCGCCCCGAAATCATCACGCCCTTCGGTGAGCCCGTACTGCCGCTCGTGTAGTTTATCAGCGCCAAGTCGTCGGGATTGACGGCGTAATACACATCCTTTGCCGACAGTCCGTTCGGGTATTTTGCCGCAAAAGCCGCATCAATACTTGCTTTGTCGGGCACCACCACGCCTTCTGCCGTGCGCAGGAACGAGAAATCCGCCAGCGAGATGACAGCAGACAGGCCTTCCAACGGCTGTTGTTGCAGCTCTCGCCATACGTACGGCCCCACGAATGCCATTTTGCTGTCCGAGTGGCGCAGCAGTGCCGCAATATCCTCTGCCTTAAAATCCTGTAGTATGCTGACTATCACGCCTTCGTAGCTCGCCACGGCCAGATAGGCAACCACCCAGTTTGCACAGTTTCGTCCCGCAATGGCTATCTTGTCCCCTTTCTTTATTCCCAACGCTGCGAACAGGAGATGCAAGCGTTCTATCATCTCCGCCAACTGCCCAAACGTATACGACTCTTCCTCCCCATAATTGGTCAACGCCTCATCCGTCCATTGGTGTTTCATTACCTCTTCGAGGTAGTGCAAATAATGTTGTTTCATTCTTTCCTTATGAGTTTATATACTAAAATGACGGGGCAAAGGTACGACTATTTTTGTAAATACACAAAAAAGTGGTAATTTTGCGGTCCGAAACCGTCTTTGTATGTTACCGAACTACCCCCCGTGCCTATCCCCCGCCGACCTGAGCGACACCCCGTCGCCTGCATGGGATATACAGAACCAAGTCGTGTGCGACAGGCTGCTACGCCTGCGTATCGAGGAGCGCAAGCAGGCCCTTTATCAGCTGCTTGCCGACACGCAGCACAATTGGGAGGAGGCGTTCTATATCTCGCTTTCTCGCGCCTTCGGTTTCCATACCAACAGCCGCCCCATGGAGCAATTGGCTCGGCAAACGCCCCTTTCCTATCTCAACAAGCACCGCGACAGCCTCTTTCAGCTGACCGCCCTTCTCTTAGGCCAAGCCGGCTTACTACCCGATACACCCTCCACCCAAGCAGGACAACAATCATATACATCTCCCACCCAAGACACACAACAACTGTACGGAGCCCCCACCCAAGCGGCACAACAACTCTATAAAGAATATACTTTTCTCCAAAAGAAATTCAGTCTTACGCCCATCGATGCCACGCAATGGCGTCGAGCGGGTGTATCGCCGGACGTGCGCATACGCCAGTTGGCGCAGTTGCTTCACCAGTCGGAGTTCCTGTTCTCTCGCTTGATGGACGCCACCTCCCCCGACAAAATGGCCGAGCTCCTAACGCTCCGCCCCTCACAGTCCCCAACAGACAACCAATTCCCAGGCCCACCCCCTATCGGCCGCAGCTCGATTGAGAAGATACTGCTCAACGTGGTCTTTCCGTACCAATATGCCTACCACCACTATCGGAACCAACCCGAGCGGGCGGAGCAAGCGCTCTCGCTCTATCGGTTGCTCCCGGCGGAGGACAATCAAGTCGTGCGTCGGTGGCGACAAGCGGGACAGATAGTGCTGACGGCGGCGGACTCGCAGGCCTTGCTACAGCTGACCACCGCCCACTGCACCCCGACCCGTTGCGCCCGCTGCCTCTCC
>CAVHGD010000042.1:0-14250 GCA_963635385.1 Dialister sp. CAG:486
GTAGCGCAAGGCAACACGGTTACCCTCGTGGCGCAACCGCAAGTCGGCTACCTGTTCAGCCGCTGGGAGGATGGCGACACGACCAATCCGCGTACCGTAACCGCAACGGCCGATGCTACCTATCGCGCGCTATTCGTCGCCGACCCAAACCCAAGCGGAGGCAGCACCACGCCATCGCCCACCCACACGATTACCATTCAGAGCGACAAGTGCGCCACGCCCAAGACACTGCAAGCGACAGAAGGACAACAGATTACGCTATATGCCTCGGCCGACGACTGCGGCACGTTTCTTCGCTGGGCGGACGGCAACACCGACAACCCTCGCACGGTGGAAGTGACGGGCGACGCCACCTACACCGCCGAATTCACACGGCAACAATACACCCTCACCGCCATCTCCGACAATGACGAGCAAGGTTCTGTATCTGTCGCCACAGAATAATTAACGAGTAATTAATAGCCATTAACGGAGACATCCACGACTCTTTACCGGAATGAGTAATAATCAAAGACAAATGCGTGGATTGTACATCGCCGCAAAAAAACATCCCCCCAAAAAATCACCCCAAAAAAATAGAATAACAAACAAAAATACCATAATGAAAAAGAATTTCTCACTCCTGCTCATGGCGCTATGCGCTTTCGCCACCGCCCAAGCCGACCAATTGGTAGTCGACTGCGGCAGCTCGGCCACCATGACCGCCACGCCCGCCACAGGTTACCACTTCGTGCGTTGGAACGACCTCAATACCGACAACCCGCGAACCATCAGCCCGACGGAAGACGCCACCTACACCGCCTATTTTGCTATCAACCAATACGTTATCATTTTCAAAAACTACGACGGCACCGAGTTGCAGAAGGATACCGTCCATCATGGCGATGCGGTCAGCTACAAGGGCGCCATTCCGACCAAGCCCGCCACGGCGCAATACACCTACTCGTTCAGCGGCTGGAGCCCGAACATCGACTACACCGCCACCGCTGACGCCACCTACACGGCGCAGTTCGACCCGATTCTGAACAAATACACCATCACTTTCAAGAACTGGGACGGAACCGTGCTCGAATCAAAAGAATGGGAATATGGCACGCTCCCCGCCTACACAGGCACACCCACTCGCCCCACCGACGTGGAGAACACCTACACCTTCACCGGTTGGGACAAGACCATCTCATCCGTCACGGGCGAGGCCACCTACACGGCGCAGTATAACGGCACGACCAATTCCTACACCCTAACCACCTCAGGCGAGCACGGCACGACCACGGGCGACGGCACCTATCTCTACGGCAAGAGCGTTACCCTCACGGCTGTGGCCGACGCTTGCTACGAATTCGTACAGTGGAGCGACGGCGACACGAACGCCACACGCACGGTAACCGTCAAAGGAAATGCCACCTACACGGCTACCTTCCGCAAGATTCAATATACCATCACCGTGCAGTCCGACGACGACACGCAAGGCACGGTCAGCATCAAGGCGATAGAATAATTTATGAAAAGGCTACTCTCTTTCTTTTTGGGTCTGCTGAGTGCGGGTATTCTCCTTGCGGGGAATACACCGCTCGGCCGGCGCATAGAGTGTGGCAACTGGTACGAGCTGAAGGCAACGCCCTACGAGGACTACCATTTTGTGGAGTGGAACGACCACAACACCGATTCGGTTCGCACGATTCAGGCAAACGAGGACGCCCACCATATCGCTTTCTTTGCCGCCAACTGCGAGGAGTACGCCAACTGGCCTGTGCTGGTGTTGCACGACTGGCTGCTTATGCTTAACGTGCAGGCAATCAACGAGATGGGGTATTTTGTAGCGCCCACGGCCGTCACGTGGTATCGGGTGGTAGGCACTCCCGACGACATGCACAACGCCTTTCCGCAAGACGACCAAGCGGCAGGCAGCGGCTACTACCTAAGCATCGAGCAGAGCGCACAGGGCGCCGGCGACTACTATGCCGTGGCCGATGTGTCCGACGCCAAGGGCATGCTCTGCGACGGACTGATGCGCTCCACGATTGTCGCCTACGCTCACGCCGACCAAAAGCAGCAAGTCATGCTGATACCGAACCACATCTTTGCGGGCGAGAAGATGCAATTGGTGGGCTTGAATCCGTCGGAGGAGACGCACATCCGTGTGTATAGCGCCACGGGGCAGCTCCTCTCCGACGACACGAGCAGCGGAATCGGTACCTACGTCCTGCAAGGAATGTACGTGGCGGGCTGCTACCAAGTGCAAGTCAAGAGCCCCACGCTCGGCGAGACGCTCCGCTATGTCGTCAAAAAATAGCCCCTGCAACATCCCTTCGCCGTTGCCCCCCCCCCAAAAAAAAACACTTCCCCCAAAAAAACACTCCCCCAAAAAATCCCCAAAAAAGAGGCTGCCTTAGAACACTCCAAGGCGCAGCCTCTTTGGTTATCTCGTCGGCACCTGCCATTTGCAAATACGCCGAAAAAGCAATATCTTTGCAGGCACAATGTTACTTGCAAAACTTGCAAACGCAAAGTAACTCCCAAGCACTTACCAACTCCCCAAAATCTCTCTGCCATGGCTACCTCCAAGAATCCGCTGCTTCGCTACAAGACCATCGACCGCTGCCTCCGCAACCGCCATCGCCGTTGGACGATAGAGGACCTGATGACCGCCTGCAACGAGGCGTTAGTCGAATTCGGCTTCAGCGGCATCGGTATGGCAAGCCGCCGCACCATTCAAGTCGATTTGCAGTTTATGCGTTCGGAGGCGGGCTATTCAGCTCCCATCGTTGTGGTCGACCGCAAATACTACACCTACGAGGACCCCGATTTCTCGATTATGAAGGCGCCGCTCCATATCGGCAGCGAGGACATCCGCCAACTCAACGAGGCCGTCGGAATTTTGAGCCAACTGTCGGGTTTTGCCACCGTGGCGGGGTTGGAGGACATCATCTCGCGGCTGCAAGAGCATGCCGCCACCATCCAGACAAAGCGCAAGCCCGTCATCTATTTCGAGCAAAACAACCGCCTGCAAGGGCTGCAATACCTTCCGCTTATCCATCAAGCCATTCTCGAACGCAAGGTGCTCACCATCGTCTATCAGTCGTTCCGTGCCGTTCGGCCGCACACCTACACTTTCTCGCCCATGGTGTTGAAAGAATTCCGCAATCGTTGGTTCCTATTCGGCCGCCACACGAATGCCCGATTCCTTACCAATTTTGCGCTCGACCGTATGTTGAGCGTGGCGATAGACGAGACCGCCACCTATCGCACCTACCCAAATTTTGACCCCGAAATCTATTTTGATAACATTGTCGGCGTGACAAAAAACAACGAGCCGGCGCAGCAGGTACGTTTCTTAGCCTCTCCGTCGGATGCGCCCTATATTCTGACCAAGCCCATTCACAAGAGCCAAGAGGTGATCGAGGAGCGAGCCGACGGCAGCAAGCTGTTCCAAATCCACGTCATTGTCAATAACGAGCTCATCCGCGACCTGATGGGCTACGGCGAGGGTGTGGTGGTGCTTTCGCCTCGCAGCTTGGTGAACCAGATTCGCAAAAAATACGTCATCGGGTTGAGCCACTATCAGGCCGAATCGTAAGCCGATAGCCGTTCGGCTGCGCAATTCGAAATGCAGCCGCCCTCGCTTGGCAGATGTGCGCAGAGACGCCAATTCCTGTTTCAGCCCCGCTTGGCAAACGACAATCCCCTCCCCCTCGCGCGGCGAAATGAATGTGTGACGAGAGTGTAACGCCCACGTGCACCTCTCTCAGCCGGCCATTTGCCCCATTCTCCCCCAAAAATCACACATTTTCCGTTTTTTTCTCAACTGCACAGCAAAACTGCGCAGTGGGGTAGTACTTTTGTGGCGAATTTCAAAAAAGTTCGCCGCCCAAACCCATTCCTTTCCAAATTATCAAACCTGCTGCCTAACCTATTGCCATTAACCGCCTGACTATTCATTGTTCTTCCCCTAAATCTGCACGAAAATGAAAGTAATTAACGGAAACCGAGTCCCTATCAAGATGTGGCTCAACGAATTAGAAAATGACGCCATGTCGCAAGTCTGCGATTTGGCTATGTTGCCTTTTGCTTTTCACCATGTTGCCGTAATGCCGGATGCCCACTTCGGGTTGGGAATGCCCATCGGCGGCGTTCTCGCCACGCAAGGCGTGGTGGTCCCCAATGCGGTAGGCGTGGATATCGGCTGCGGTATGTGCGCCATCGAGACGCATACCGATGTCGACCGATTGGACCGCCGTGAGTTGGTCAGCATCGCCAACGACATCCGCCGTGCGATTCCGTTCGGCTTTACGCACCACAAAGATCCGATGCCCGAAGAGTACATGCCGCAAGAATTCGATTTGTCTGCGCTCCCCAAGGTCCGCAACCTGTACGAATCGGCACGCCACCAATTGGGCACGCTCGGCGGCGGCAACCACTTCATCGAGCTGCAAAGGGACACCCGCAACCATCTTTGGATTATGCTCCATTCCGGCAGCCGCAATTTCGGCAAAGAGATTGCCGACCACTACAGCAAGAAAGCCAAACAGCTCTGCGAATGGTTCTACACGGATATCACCCCCGGTTTGGAATTCATGCCGCTGCAACTCCCCATCGCCAAAGAGTATTGGACATCCATGAACTACTGTATCAATTTTGCCCTTTGCAACCGCCGCCTAATGATGACCCGCATCTGCGAGATACTGCAGAAACATATTCCCCATATCTCGTTCGAGCCGATGATCAACATTGCGCACAACTATGCCGCATGGGAGCGCCATTTTGGCGAGAGCGTGATTGTCCATCGCAAGGGGGCGACCCGAGCTCGCAAGGGCGAAATCGGAATCATTCCGGGCTCGATGGGTACGAGTTCGTTCATCGTCGAAGGACTCGGCAATCCCGATTCGTTCGAGAGCTGTTCCCATGGGGCGGGACGCCGAATAGGACGCCGCCAAGCCTGCGCCATGCTCAACCTGCAGGAGCAGCAACAAATCATGGACAGCCAAAACATTGTCCATTTTATGAAAAATCAACATCAATTAGATGAAGCCCCGGGAGCGTACAAAGACATCCTCGAGGTGATGCAGAATCAATCGGATTTGGTTCGCCCCATCCAACAACTTTTCCCAGTCATGGTGCTGAAAGGCTAATTCCTCGAGCCACCGCCCCCTAAACTCACCGCACACGGAAAACGCACTATCAACACACAACACACAGCGCAAGCCCCCCCTTCGCACTTTTTTCTCCTCACACCCACGGGTAGCGCTCACGGAGCGCAGCGGCGGCAGCCTCCGTACGGGCAAGGAAGGCCTGCGAGGCGGGGGTGTCGGGGTGCAACAGCGTGTGGTGTCGGTCGAGATAGAGTTGGTGGAGCGGCTGCATCTCTCGCTGCGTTGCCTCCGAGAAGTACGTTTTCCCGAACCGCTCCCATATATACTCCACGGCCACCGCACTCGGGTGCACCATATCTTCCGCATAATAACGGTAGTCCCGCAGCTCATCGAGCACGATCTCGTACGACGGGAAGTACGAAACCGCAGGTCGGGATTCTTTGTTTGCTTTTGTGCTTGTCGTCTGTGGCGACACGGCGGCATGGTCTCCGGTGACACACCGCTGCAATTGGTCGATTGCCATGAGCAGCGTCGCCTTGCTCAGTTGGTTCTCGTGCAGTCCGTCTTTCACGTGCCGAATGGGCGACACCGTAAAAAGGAAATGCTTCTCGGGGTGCGCCTCCACTATCGGTTGCCAGACGCCGACTATCTCCTCCACCGACAACCACCGGCGTGTGAATCGGTCGGCGGGCAGTTTATGGCAGTTTGCCACCACTTGTCCTTCGTACTCATACACCCACGCCGTGCCGAATGTGATAATCACCACCTGCGCCTCGTCGAATGCCGAACGAAGGCGCTGCATACTCTCGCCCACCGCCTCTGCCGTCTGCTCCACTGTCGGGCGAGAGAACGAGCCGTGGTGATACATCGAGTGGTA
The DNA here is from genome assembly GCA_963635385.1 of Dialister sp. CAG:486. Lineage (GTDB taxonomy): Bacteria > Bacteroidota > Bacteroidia > Bacteroidales > Paludibacteraceae > Colicola. The sequence continues at coordinate 5,968 of CAVHGD010000042.1, forward strand.
GAGCCCGCCCCACTCCACCCACTCGGGCAGCAGCCCAGCTTCGGCCAGCGACAGCGCGCGAGCTATCGACAGCGGGTTGTAGAGCGTGCCGAACGGATTCGCCGTCACCTGAAAATAATGCTCTTGCAGCTTGGCGGCGATATGGTCCGAGAAGCACGAACCGAGCAGCAGCAAACGGTCCGCATAGCCTATCTGCCAAGAAGAAACAGGAATATGAATTGGTGTAGTGAATGTCATCAGACTCCCCCTAGCCCCCTCAGAGAGGGGGAATTAATTATACGTTGTTTTACTTGAACGGACGCCGGTGCATCGCCGTATTGCCACTAATTAGCCATAAAGACAAAGTATGGCGTTTTTTGAAACAAATATTACCACTAATTATCCAAATATGAGCCAAAAATATTCTCAAAAATATTCATAATAATTTTATTGTCCCCGGCGACACGCCGGTCACTCAAAGTGCATCACCTTTGCTGGGCTGATGCGGGTCACGATGGCCGAGGGTGCCAGCATTATCAGCAGCGACACCGCCAGCGTGCCGACGTTGAGCAGCAGCCACCACCCCCACGGGAAGGCAATCGGCACATAGTTCACGTAATAGGTCGTCGCCTCCAAGGGCAGCAGGTGCGTGAAGTACTGCAGCGCACACAGTCCCAGCCCTAACGCGTTGCCCCACAGCATGCCCTTGCCAATCAACATCGCGGCCTCAGCGATAAAGATTCGCCGCACAAAACGATTGGTCGCCCCCAAGGCTTTCAGCACGCCGATGAGCTGAATGCTGTCGAGAATCAGAATAATCAATCCCGATATGATACAGAACCCTGATACACAGAGCATTAGGATAATTATCACCACCACATTCATATCGAGCAGGTCGAGCCACGCGAACACTTGCGGATTGAGTTGCTGCAGGGTCTGCACATAATATACATTGTAGCCGTCGTCGTCGAAATGATTCACCGTAGCGAAATACACCTCGTCGGCCACCTCGTCGAGGTGCCGCACATCGTCGAGCAGCACCTCCACGCCCGACACCTCCGTGCTGTCCCAGTCGTTGAGCCGCTGCACAATGCGGATGTTGCCTAATACAAACAGCTTGTCAAAATCGCCAAACCCCGTCTCGTAGATGCCCGAAATGGTAAATTTTCGCACCCGCACGCTCTCATCCACAAAATAGCAATACATCGCCTCGCCCGTGTGCAAGCCCAGCTGCTTCGATTGCAGGCGGGATATCAGCACCTCTTGCGGCTTCTCGGGCAGCGCACCCTCCGACAGGTTGGCGGCAAAATAGTCCCAATAGTCCGTTCCTTTCAGCACCATGCCCTGAAAGGCATCGGCCGTTTTCACAATCCCCGGCTTGGTGGCGAAGGGCTGCACCGTCTTCACGTGCGGAAAGGCGCGCAACACCTCGATAAGCGAATCCGGCACCGTGATGGGCTGCATCTCGTAGGTGTTGTTGTTGTCAAAATTCACCACCTGAATATGCGCCCCGAAACCCGCCACCTTGTCCGTAATAGTCTGCTTAAAACCCACCACCACACCGAGCGTGATGACCATCACCATTACGCCGATAACAATCCCCGCCAGCGCCACCCGCACGGCAGGGCGTGAGGTGCGCGACTGCGTGCTCTCCCCGTCGGCCGCATTCTGTTGGGCGAAGTAGAGCCGTCGGGCTATCCGTATTTCAGGGCGTAATGGCATAATTTTTGCTTTGCGAAAGGTAACCTACCGGCAAAATTGCACGTAGTCAGCTATCATTATGAAACGATTTATCTTATTTTCCATATTGCTTGCGGCTGCCCTCCATAGCGTTGCACAGCCCCCCGAACCGGAGGAGTGCATGCCCCGAAGGAAGCCCGAAGAAGTGGCCCGCAAGCAGACCGAGATGTTGGTGCGGGATTTGAGCCTGACCGATAGCAGCCTTATCGACACGCTCTATCGGGTCCATCTCCGCTATGCGCGTATGCGCCGCGAGAGTTGCAGTCGAGAGGACGACATGAACCGTCTTCAGTTGTTGGACAATGAGCTCAAGCAGATTCTCACGGCTGAGCAGTTTGAGCTGTTCCAGAGCCACCGTCAGCAGGGGCCTCGCCGTCCGCAGCCGCCTTTCTATCGTTCGCCTCGCCCCGGCGCACCGCAGGCAGCACCCACCGATTCAGCACCCAATAGACCAGCAGCGCCGTCGCTGCCCCCACAATAAGTCCGCCCACGATATCCGAGGGGTAATGCACCCCGAGATACATCCTGCTATAACAGTTGAGAGCCACCCACGACATCAGTCCGACGGTGGCTTTCCAATTTTTATAGAGTAGCGAGAACAGCAGTGCGCACGCCATCGTGTTGGCGGCATGGCTGCTCACAAAGCCGTATCGCCCGCCTCGGTAGCCGTTGACGATATGCACCAAGTGGGCCAGATGCGGATTCTGCGTCGGGCGGAAACGGCACACGGCGTGCTTGATAATGCCCGAAGAGATATAATCCGCCGCTCCGGTGGCTATGCCAAAGGCGGCCAATACGCACACGAGCAGCAGCACTCGCCTAAGGCAGACGGCACGGGGCAGCACCCCCACCGCACGCAACGCCCGCCAAGAGAAATGCCGTGCCGGCGAGAACACCCGCCATGCAAGCAGAGCCACCAGCAGGACGTAGAGCGGAATCCAAACGGTACTCTTTGAGGCGTACCACATCACCCAATCCGCCCACGGCGCATGCCACCCGTTTATGGCGAGCAGCAGCTGATGATCCCATTCAATCAGCGATTGTATAAACGAAGTAAGTAACACAGAAATATAAAGCATGCCTACGCATTCAAATTATCCATTCAACCGACGTAGCGGAAAGCAGTTGTCCGTTTTGTCCGTCTCCTATCGCCCCATCCGACTTCTGCCCTTCCCTATTCATTTTCCTTTCTTGGGGCAAAGGTACAACTATTTCTCGACATCTGCAAACGCCCCGCTCACTCGTTGAGCAGTATCGCCGTATGGCAAGCCACCACGCCGGCGGTCTCGGTACGCAGACGCGAGTTGCCGAGGCTCACGGGTCGGAAACCTTCCGTCAGCGCCTCCGCTATCTCTTGTTCCGAGAAATCGCCTTCGGGCCCTATCAGCACGAGCACATCCCGCCCCCGCACAATCAAGTCTCGCAGCAGTCGCTTGTCCTCTTTGTAGCAGTGCGCCACAAACTTATCCACCTCCGTGTGTCGGTCGCGGGCGTATTCACGGATAAAATCCTGATAATCCGTCAGTTCGTGCAGCACGGGCAGATAGGGCGTCAGCGACTGCTTGGCGGCCGACAGGATAATTTTTTCTAATCGGTCGGTGCGCAGCTGTTTGCGCTCCGAGAAACGGCACAGCAGCGGCGTTATCTCGTCGATACCTATCTCGGTGCATTTCTCCACCATCCACTCCAACCGCTCCACATTCTTGGTCGGCGCAATGGCGATGTGCAGGTGGAAGGGGTGCGACCGCTCTTGCCGCTCTTGGCTCACCACCTCAAACTCGCAGTGCTTCGGGTGCGGGTTGGTGATGACCGCCTCGTAGGTGGTGCCTCGCCCGTCGGTGAGCAGAATCCGATCGCCTCGTGTGTAACGCAGCACGCGCACGCAGTGTCCCGACTCCTCTTCCGACAAGCATTTTTGTGTCTCTATATCCGGTGTGTAGAAAAGATACATAGTCTCGAAATTTTGGCAAAGATACACTTTTTTTTTGAAACCGCCAACAAAAAAGGTGTCGGCAGGAGAAAACCCGGCCGACACCCGTCTATTGCGTTCCGTATCGTTAGCGACGTGCCTTTTGCCGACGGCGGCAGAGGAGGCCATACACACCGAGCGCCAACAGCATAGCGCCCATCGGCACATCGCCTATCGGCGTGCGTTCAGCCGCACCCGGTTCGCCGATACCGCCGCCCGGTGACACACGGCGCACTCGGCTCACGCTCGACTCCGACGGGTCGGAATAGGGCGATTCCGCTCCCACGGCCGTCACCGTGCTGCTGTAAGCGGTCATATAGTGCATTTCTCCATACATATCTTGTCCCAGCACCGACGAGGTGGTCTGCATCGACAGCGAAGGGATCGTGTTTTGAGAGGGGGTGAAGGGAGCGTTCCAAGCGCTCGCCGAGAGTGCCGCAACGGCAAAAACCCCTACCAGTCCCGAACGTAGAACGGATTGTATCGATTTCGATTGCATATATCGGTTCATTTTGATGTTTCAATTAGTAAGCCAATGTTTTGAGAATGGTCTGTGCGTTTTGGTCGGCCACCACAATGGTATATACTCCGCGCACCGAGGTCGGCATTTCTATCGCCGAATCCGTTGCCGTAGCGGTATAGCACAGGTGTCCGAGCATATCATAGATCCGCACCGTAGCACCTGCCGACAGGTGCGAAACCACGATTCGCCCGTCTTGGCATACCGCCCGCACGCCGTCAGCCGATTCCGTCGCCGTCGTAGTGTGGGGCGCACGCCGTATCGAGAGCGAGTAGCCGCTGACCGTTCCCCGTTGAGCGGCTGAGATAGCGTAGGCATCGCTCATCAGGTCGGCAACCACTTGGCCGTTATGTTGCAGATAGACCGCCTGTGCTGCGCCCACACGGCTCACTGCCCCGTTGAGCGAGAGCGTGTAATTGCCCGCTGCGGGCAGGTACAGCCCGACAGGTATCGAGGCTTGGTCGGGCACGGCTAAGTAAGCCATGCGCAGCCCCGCCGAGTCGGTGGTGTAGAGTTGCGGCTTGCTGCCCTCGGCGTACATCTTGTAGAGGTCGTCGCCTATCTCGTAAGCGTTCGAATAGCGATTGCTCATCCATACGCCCGCATTGTCGCTCAACGAGGAATCCGTTCCCGCCAGTGTCAGTTCCACCAGTATCGGCTCATCGAGTGTCACGGCCGCAGGCTTACGAGTTGGCAGCGAGCGGTTAGACTTCGAATAGGTCAAATCGTAGGTATGGCTTTCTGAGTCCGTCGGGTCGATCGCCTGCACGAAATAGGGCGTAAAGGGCTTAAGGGTCGTAGCCGAAGCCAGTGCCTGCGTGTAGGTGTTCTTGTTGCCGCCGTCGGGAATCGAAACATAAACATGTTCTTTGTCGGCTTGCGTACCGTCCCGCATGGTGTACCCCATCTTCAGTGAACTGTTAAAAATCCCTTCATTTCCCGAACCACTACCTTCATTTCCCGAATCACTACCCTCATTTCCCGAATCACTACCCTCATTTCCCGAACCACTCCCGAACAAAGAAATATACGGAGACCCTACAAAGTTCCATCCGTGGTGCCGAGCTTCCGCTGTCAGGTTGTGGGGCCAAGCCGTCACTTGCGTGGTTTTCGAATCCTCGTTCTCCGTGTAGTTGCTAGCGCCTGCCGGCGTGAAGTAAACCGACCGCATCAGTTCCTCGTTGTCGGAGAACAGACCGATTATGTAGCCCGTGTTGGCTTTCAGTGTACCGTCTGCGGGCATCATAGTCCAGTATTTGGATACCTCTCCGAAGGTGGTCGTACTGTTGCCGTCTTTCTGTCTTTTTTCGCCGTCGTAGTACTTAATTCCCCAATCAACGCCGAACCTACCCAATCCCAACCCGCTCAATTGGCAGATGTCGGCTATGCGACAGTCATAAGGTAGCGAGAACGGATACCAATACTTTCCGTCGATGCGCTTCACATGCACCAATCGATCGATGCTGATTGTGCCGCCGTTGTTGATTATGGCGTACGCCACCGTGTCGTTGAGCCCGTGTACATGCGCCGTAGATAGCGTAAAGCTCTCCGTTGCCGGAATCTCCAGTTTAGCGCCTGCGTACACATACATATCACGGAATTGACTTACGCCGCCTGAGATATGCGCTAGCATCGCCTTATCACGCACCACTACATCGCACGTCTTGCAGATCTCTGCCGAGAGGCGTTCGTTGGTAAACACATCATCATCCGTATCGGAATTCACCGTCACCACAATAGGCACGCGTTGGTCTTTGGTAGCCACCACCACACCATTTTGCTTCACCTCGATACGCATATTGGTGCAAGCCATGGTGTCGAGCCTATCAATTGGGATCGTGTAGCTACCATCCGGATTCTGCTTGCCCTGAATATCCATACTCGTAATCGAATCGTACGAAACATAGTAGTCGTTGTAGTTAAAATCCGCTACAAATGCAAAACCATTGCAGGAAGACTCAACACCATTATCATTCGTTCCATCCTCTGCAAGTTTCGATACTTGCCGCCCCAACCATTCTTCTTTGGTGAAAGTATTGAATGCACCAATATTTTGTGCTACTGCATTGGCTCCTGATTTTACTTGATTGCTACGAACAAGCAAACAACGATTAGTTGACAAATCTATTTCTTCCATCTGGTTCTCAATATTATAGCCTCTTCCAAGCCATCCCGAACCATCTCCCCAAGCAGGTGTTATATTAGCTTGTTTCGGGGATCCATCCGATGTTACAGCACCCAAAACATCAATCAATGTAGCATCACGAGAGAGAGTTATTGTTTGGTCACCAGCAAAAGAAATAAAATTATTGGATTCCATCAAGGTAAAATCGACATATCCCTTTTCTTTTACACATTTCGTTATCTTAGAATCGGTATTCAGCTCTGGAGAATACCATAAGATAATTTCTTCATTGGGAGCAATGTAACCCGTTTTTTTTCTACCATAAGAACTCATTGGTATTTGATAGTGCCAATAGTCGGTCTTACCTATATTCACCTGAATCTTTTCCAACGACAATGTATCCAAAGTTCCATTATATATGCCCAATAGTTTCACATTGGCTGTTGCTTCGTAGTATTTTGAGAAGAACAAGTCATTCGCAATGTTTTTGGATTTGTCGCCGTGAGAGGTTTGACCTTCGATGATGACTCGGACATCGTCACCTTCGGTGTTCAGGTCGACCACTACGGCATCCTTCTTCCATTCGACCACACTCACTTCGGTGGATTCGGTCGAGAAAGACGCAACTGCGGAGGAACAAGAGCCGGCAGAAAGCACTCGATAGTAATATTTGGTTTTGGGAGTAAGGCCGGTGAACTGACAAGGGGACGTGGCGTTGGTTTTTGCTTCGGTGATGGTTCGGGAATTATCGGAAGCAAAGGAGGAAGTGAGGGAGGTAGTGAGGTCTGAATTATCGGAAGCGGGGGAGGAAGTGAGGTCAGAATTATCGGAGGCGAGGGAGGAAGTGAGGGTGGAGGCGTCGGAATAGGGGGAGGAATTATCGGAGGCGAGGGAGGAATTGAGAGCGGAGTAGAGGGACTCGAGGTCGGGGTAGAGCTCCACGGTGGCGGTGGGGGATTGGCAAGTCCATGAGATAGTGACCGAGGATGCCGTGGCCGTGGCAGACAAGTCTGTCGGCACGTCCTCACACGCACAGGGAGTGGAGGTGTAGAACACGGAGGACTCTACGGTGTAGGTATAGACGGCATAGAGCGTTGCAGGGGCGCCGGGCATGGTATAAGGGAAAGTTGCTTCGGTGTAGCTTCGGGAATCATCGGCTACTGGGGCCGCAGACCAGCCTGCAAATTGATACGCATAGGGCTCGGTGCAGACGCCTGTCGGGTCGGCCGGTTTCGGAACCTCGGCACCCGCATAGTAGTTGCCCGCCACGGTGGTGGTGCCACGGTCGCTGAGCGTGAGCGGATAGGTCTCGCACGTAACGGTGGAGGACACGGCAAGCGTCTGCGTGGTGATCTCATCGCCCGAAATGGTAATCTCACCGCTATAGCCCTCGGCACGCGCGATGGCCGAATAGGCACGCACATAGACATTGCCTGTTATCTTGCCCGTATTGCCACCCGACTTGGTGGGCTCGAGGGTAACAGAAGCGGCATATTTAGTCTTTTCGGTCTTGTTGGTGGAGACCAAGAATCCTTCCGGTGCGGTAACCGTGACCGACTTGGTCAGGTTGTAGTTGGTGCCAAACGAGATAGTCGATGCCGAATTCATGCTGGTGGTATCGCCGCAGCTGAGCGCAAAGTCGCTCTTGTCGATGGTGGCCGTGCCGAATATGGGATTTTTGGTTACCTTGACGGTGGCCAATCCGATTTTGCCGCAGCTCTCGGTATAGGTGGCGTAGAGTGTGTATTCGCCCGCAGCGGTAGCGGTAAAGGTGGTGCCATCGAACGTGGCTGTGGCGGGCTTCACGCTATACGACCATGTGCCGTCAGCACCGCCACCCGTTTGAGTGCAAGAGGCGGTGGTCGTGGCCGTGCCGTCTTCGCCCAAATTCAGCTCGGTGGCGGCAGGAGTAACCGTCACTACCGCCGGGTCGGAACAGCAAGAGGAGAT
>CAVHGD010000042.1:14804-17111 GCA_963635385.1 Dialister sp. CAG:486
AAGGAGCAGCGTCCGTGCCCGCCTGCTCGGTGAACCAACCGACAAACTGCGTATACGTGTCGCTGCAGGACCGGGGAGTCGTGGTCGGCAAGACTACTTTCTCGCCCTGCGTGACAAGAGTTGCTTCGGTAGTGGTAGGGGATACCCACGTAATTTTGTACTTCGGAAGGGCGGTGGTGGTGAAAGAAAGTTCAGCATCCCCGCTCTCGCAATAGATATGGCCATCGGCAACGGCACTGATAAGGATTTCGTATTCTGTCTCAGGAGATAGCCCCGAAAGCGAAACGGTTGTTTCCGATGTGGTCAAGGGCTCAGCGTCTCCGACAAGAATGGTGTATTCTTTGGCATGCTCCACTGCGGAGAAAGAGAGCGTGGCGGAAGTGGTGGTGATATCCGACACCTTCAAATCCTGCGGTGTGGATAGCTTGGTGCAGGCCGTGAACTCTGCCGACACCTCTACCGCTGCGGCCGGCATGGTGAAGGTGTTGTCGGTGACGGGAATGGCGTCGGTGGTTCCCTCGTTTAGCACCGTCCAAGACGTGAAATAGTAGCCGTTGGCCTCGGTATAGGAAAGCGTGACGGTCTCGCCCGCAGCAGCTGTCGCTTTATCCGACTTGATGGTGCCGCCTGTGGGCGTGGAGAGCGTGACGGAATAGGTCGAAACCGTAGTGAATTCGACATCGGCTGTTTCTGCAGAGGAGCAGTAGTGGTGGTTGTCGCCGACGGCGGTGATAGAGGCAATGTAGTAGGTGCCGGGGGTAAGAGAGGTGAGAGGAAGCGAAGTAGTGGTGGAAGGATAGGTTTTGCCATTAGACAGCTCAATGCTGTAGGAGGTGGCGTTGGGGACTGCAGCCCATGTGAGGGTGGCGGAAGTGGTGGTAACGGAAGTTGCTTCGGCGTTGGTAGGGGCAGACAAGGTGGTGCAGGATTTGAAAGTGCCTTCTACCGTAACAGCGGCGGCCGGCATGGTGAAAGTGTTGTCGGTGACGGGAATTGCTTCTTTTGTGTCAGCGTTTTGCACTGTCCAAGCGGAGAAGTAGTTGCCATCGGCAGGGGTGGCGGTTAGGGTTACCTTGTCGCCCGCTGCGGCAGACGTCTTGTCGGCAGATATCTTATTTCCGTCTGTTGGCTCAGTGAGGGTGACGGAATAGGTCGGGGCAGCGGTTTCGTAGGTAATGGTATAGGAATTGATATAAAGACTATTATTACTTTTACCTGTTGAGCAAGTAATATTTAATATTACATCAGCTTCCTCTATTTCTAAATTCTTATTCTTCAATTCTACCGTAACATCCTTATACTTTTGACTACTAAATGCGGTATTATCATACCACTTATCGAAAGTCGTTGTTGAACTAATCTCTGCAATTGTTGTAGAACCCACTTTGGCTGAAAACGTACCGGCACCGGCTTTGCTATTTGATTTCATATTCAAAACGATACCCGTAATTTTGTATCCTTTATAGCCCGACAGCGTCAAAGTGGCACTTTTGCCATTTGCCAATTGATTCTTATCACTTGTATTTTCATTTGTACTCGCAAATGTAGCTTTGCTACCGGATGGAGCAGTACCTGTTGTTGTTACCGAAGTCGTACTCGCAACCGTATAAGTAACCTTCTCAGCCCACACAGGCAGAGCAAAGGACATCATTACAGCCATCAAAAGCACGAGAGAGGAGAATTTTTTCATATACATCGAAAGAATTAAATTTCGAAAGGATTGCTTATCGCAAATTATGACACGACCCAATATACAAAAATAGCTGCTGCACGGCGTGCAGTAGCCTACCTACCTGCAGGCGGGGATACCCCACCCGAACAAAAAATCGTGAGATTTACGTAGCATATAATTGGTCAGTCGTTTGCCTTACCTCAGCTGCCCCAATCACAACCCATCCGCCCAATGGCTCCTCCCCGCTCGCCTACCACATCTCCAACACAATCCTTCCTTTTTCCTTCCTAATACCTTATGCGCCCCTTCGCAGACTTTCGCACCCCACAAAAAGAGAGGATGACGGCTGCATAGCCGTCATCCCCATCTATTGTTATCTGTTGTAAGTGCTCTCCGAGCCATTGACACCATTCGCAGAGAATGCGCCTTTGGCACTGCGTGCAGAGACCATTCCATGCGTTCGCATACCACACGCCAACCCACTGCGCTCCACCCCTACGGACAGAACCCTACTCGCAGCACGAGAGGCACTATGGTCAGTACGAATATTCATTTTCCCTAAAAAAACGCTGCAAAATTACTACTTTTCCACGAACTGCACAAATAGGAGGTGTTATTTTTTGGTTAATTTTTAG
>CAVHGD010000042.1:17269-18585 GCA_963635385.1 Dialister sp. CAG:486
TTTTTAACTCTATTTGGCTTGCAGGGGTCGAAAAAAAGCAGTACCTTTGCACTCGATTTCAAGAGAACGCCTAACTCGACAAAAGGGCAAAGCCCCTACGCAAAAAGGCGGAAAGCCTAACTCGACAAAAAGGGCGGGAGCCTGACCCTTACAAGGCGGAGAGCCTGACTCAATAAACAGGTAAAGAGAACCTTGCTCGGTAAAATAAGGGAAGAGAACCTCACTCGATAAACAGGTAACATGGTACAAAAAGAAGACAACAGCATTCTACACGAACGCCGCGACTTCCCCACAGGTGTCGTACGCATACCCGCACTCGTCGATATGCACGTGCATTTCAGAGAGCCCGGATATCCTCAGAAAGAAACCATTCTGAGCGGTAGCACTGCCGCTGCGTCCGCCGGCTACTCCGATGTATGCACCATGCCAAACACCCTTCCCGCCCCCGACAGCGTGCAAAACCTCCAACAGCAATTGGACATCATCGCACGCGACAGCATTATCGGTATTCACCCCTACGCATGTATCACCCTCGACCGTAAAGGCGAGGGTGAACTCGTTAATATACAGGAACTTGCGCCCCACGTAATCGGTTTCTCCGACGACGGCTGCGGCGTGCAAGACGAGGGTCTCATGCGCCGCGCCATGCAAGAATGTGCCGCCGCGGGCAGCATGATAGTGGAACACTGCGAGGTGAACAGCCTGCTACGCGGCGGGTACATCCACGACGGACTCTACGCCGCACGCCATGGGCACAAAGGCATCTGCTCCGAGAGCGAGTGGCGAGAAATAGAGCGAAACATACGCCTCAGCGAAGAGACCGGCTGCCGGCTCCACATCTGCCACATATCCACCCGCGAGAGCGTCAGCCTGATACGCGACGCCAAAGCACGCGGCGTGCGCGTCACCTGCGAGACGGCTCCCCACTACCTGCTGCTGAACGAGCTCGCTCTGCAAGAAGACGGACGCTGGAAAATGAATCCGCCCCTGCGCGGCGTCGCTGACCAAATGGCTCTCATCGCCGGACTGCAAGACGGCACCATCGATGTGATAGCCACCGACCATGCGCCCCACACCGCCGAAGAGAAAAGCCGAGGACTCGCCGGCAGCGCAATGGGCATCGTGGGAATCGAGTGCGCATTCCCCCTACTCTACACCTATCTCGTACGCACAGGGCTGCTCACATGGGACCGGCTGATAGACGCCATGGCCATCCGACCCCGACTGCTGACAGGACTGAGCGCCGAGGGCTGCTACGCCACCTTCGACCTCGACCAAGAATACACCATCGACCCGAGTCAGTTCCGCTCGAAAGG
>CAVHGD010000043.1:0-11333 GCA_963635385.1 Dialister sp. CAG:486
ACGAGCCAGCCCGGCATGTCCTCGGTGATGATATCCACATCCTCCGCCACGAGGTCGATGTCGAGTAGTCGGAAGGTCCCCGTAGCCTCAAACGCCGCAATGTCCTCTTGGCTCATCTGCCCGATGGCGGCAGCTAATTCTTTCATCTTGCCGCCCACCTTTTTGCCGAGCACCTTGAAGTTCGGTTTTATCTTTTTCACCAACTTCACGTCGGAGTCTTCGGCACGCACGATTTCCAGTTCCTTCACATTCACTTCCGCCTTTATCAGGTCTTGTACATGGAGCAACGCCGCCAGCGTATCTGCATCCGGAGCGGGTATCACGGCTTTCTGCAGCGGCTGACGCACATTCTTCTCTGCCCGCTTGCGGAGGCTCAGCAGCATCGAGGTCGCCTGTTGCGCCAGATACATCGAGCGTTCCAATTGCTTGTCTATCAGTGCCGTATCGGCTTTCGGCCAATCGCTCAGGTGTACCGTCTCGCCCGTCAGGTCACGGTAGAGTCGGTCGCCGAAGAACGGTGCATTCGGCGCCATCAGTTGTGCCACCACGCGCAGACACTCGTAGAGTGTGCTGTAGGCCGCCTGCTTGTCGGCGTCCATCTCGCCGCCCCAGAACCGCTTGCGGTTCAGTCGCACATACCAGTTGCTCAGGTCATCTTGCACGAAATCCGAAATCGCACGCCCCGCTTTGGTCGGCTCGTACGCCTCGTACGCCGCCGTAACCTCTTCGACGAGCGAATTCAGTCGGCTCAGAATCCATCGGTCTATCTCCTGCTTTTCTCCGCAGTCGGTCGAAGCCTCCCAGCCGTCGACGTTGGCGTAGAGCGCAAAGAAGCTGTACGTATTATAGAGTGTCCCGAAGAACTTCCGACGAATCTCATCCACGCCCTCGGGGTCGAACTTCAGGTTCTCCCAAGGGCTCGAGTTGGTCAGCATATACCACCTGACGGCATCGGCGCCGTACTTGTCGAGCGTCGAGAACGGGTCCACCGCATTGCCGAGTCGTTTCGACATCTTGTTTCCGTTCTTGTCGAGTACCAATCCGTTGGAAATCACATTCTTATACGCCACCTTGTCTTCTATCATGGTGTGGATGGCGTGCAGCGTAAAGAACCACCCGCGGGTCTGATCCACGCCCTCCGAGATAAAGTCAGCGGTACGCGGAGCGTCTTGATTCTCAAACGGATAGTGGTTTTGTGCGTACGGCATGGCGCCCGAGTCGAACCACACATCTATCAGGTCGAGTTCTCGCTTCATGGGCTTGCCGCTCGGCGAGCAGAGAATGATGTTGTCCACGTAGGGTCGGTGCAGGTCGATCACCGACGGGTCGTAATTCTCTTTCGAGTAGTCGCCCACTTTGTGTTTCGGCCACGGATTCTCTTTCATGAATCCCGCTACCACTGCCTTATCTATTTCCTCAAACAGTTCCTGTATCGAGCCTATGCAGATCTCCTCCTGCCCATCTTCCGTGCGCCAAATCGGCAGCGGCGTACCCCAGTAGCGCGAACGCGACAGGTTCCAGTCGTTCAGGTTCTCGAGCCACTTGCCGAAGCGCCCCGTACCGGTCGATTCGGGCTGCCAGTGAATGGTCTTGTTGAGCCGAATCATCTCCTCGCGCGCCTTGGTGGAGCGAATAAACCACGAGTCGAGCGGGTAGTAGAGCACAGGCTTGTCCGTACGCCAGCAGTGCGGATAGGTATGTACATGCTTCTCGATGCGGAACGCCTTGTTCGTGCTCTTCAGCACCATGCATATCGCCACATCCAAGGTCTCGTCTTTGTCCGTCAGCGTCGGGTCGTAAGCGTTCTTTACGAAGCGCCCTGCCCACGGCGTATAGGCCTCTGTATCAATATGTTTTGCCACAAAATCGGGGTCGAGGTCGTCGAGAAGGAAGAACTTGCCCGTCATATCCACCATCGGCCGTTGCTCGCCTTTCTTGGTCACGAAAATCATGCCTGCAATGCCAGCTTTCTTGGCCACGAACGCATCGTCCGCACCGAAAGTCGGCGCAATATGCACAATGCCCGTACCGTCTTCGGTCGTCACGTAGTCGCCCGCAATCACACGGAACGCATCGCCGTCGGGTTTTGCCCACGGAATGAGTTGCTCATACTCAAGCCCCACGAGGTCTGTGCCTTTGCCGCGCCAGAGAATCTCCGGCGCCTCGCCCAACTCTTTGCCGTACGCAGCTAATCGCGCCTCCGCCAGCAGGTAGAGTGCCTCAATTTTGGTGTACGGATTCTCGCCCCGAACCACCACGTAGTCAATTTTCGGACCCACGCAGAGGGCGGTATTGCTCGGCAGTGTCCACGGCGTCGTCGTCCATGCCAAGGCGTACAGCGGCAGGCTACTTTCGATACCAAACTTGCCATTCGTAATTCGTAATTCTTCATTCTTAATTAAGAACTGTGCTGTGCAAGTGGTGTCTTTCACATCCCGATAGCAGCCCGGCTGATTCAGCTCGTGCGACGACAGCCCCGTGCCCGCAGCAGGCGAGTACGGCTGAATGGTGTAGCCCTTGTACAGGTAGCCGTTCTGATACAGTTGCTTGAGCAGGTACCACAGGCTCTCGATGTATTTGTTGTCGTAGGTGATGTACGGATTTTCCAAATCCACCCAGTAGCCCATCTGTTTGGTCAGAGCGGTCCATTCTTTGGTGTATTTCATCACCTCACGGCGGCAGGCGGCGTTGTACTCATCCACGCTGATTTTCTTGCCGATATCCTCTTTCGTGATGCCGAGCATCTTCTCCACGCCGAGCTCCACGGGCAGTCCGTGCGTGTCCCAGCCGGCCTTGCGTTGCACCTGATAGCCCTGCATGGTCTTGTAGCGGCAGAAGGTATCTTTTATGGTGCGGGCGAGTACGTGGTGAATACCCGGCATGCCGTTTGCCGAAGGAGGGCCCTCGAAAAACAGAAAGGCGGGGTGTCCCGCACGGGTTTCGATACTTTTGTGGAACAGGTCTTCCTTTTCCCAATCGGCGAGCACTTCTCGGCTCACCTCCGACAGATTCAGTTGCTTATACTCTTTGAATTTCTTCATATCTCGAACGATAATCGTTGCTTTTTGTATTCAATTTGCCTACTCTGCGCAAAATAGCGCACAAAGTTACAACAAAAAAGCGAACTATGCAAGCCGCCCCAACGGTTTGGTACAAACCGCCCGATTTGCAGGGTATGTTAATTGTTAATTGTTAATTATTAATTTCCCCCTTTGGGGGGATTTTTGCATAATTGGAATATAATTTGTACCTTTGCAGGCTTTTTCTATTGTAACAGCGGCGTGAGCCGAAAACTATGTTTTTACAAATACTGAAATCGAAGATTCACCGTGTTCAGGTGACGGAAGCTAACTTAGAGTACATTGGAAGTATCACAATAGACGAGGACCTGATGGATGCCGCCGCTATCGTGGCGGGCGAGCGGGTGCAGGTGGTGGATAACGACAACGGTGCTCGCCTCGAGACCTACGTCATTCCGGGCAAGCGGGGCAGCGGTTGTATCTGCATGAACGGTGCGGCGGCGCACCTTATCCACGTCGGCGATACGGTCATCATTATGGCCTACGCCCTTATGACTCCCGAAGAAACTCGCACTTTTCGCCCGAGCATTGTCTTTCCTGTCCATAACCATCTCGCATAGCCATGGCGTTTTTCGACCTACTTCATACCGATTCCGCAAGCGCCGCCCGTGCGGGCGTGGTGCATACCGACCATGGCGACATCCTCACGCCCATTTTCATGCCCGTAGGCACGGTGGGAACCGTCAAGGGGGTGCATCGGCGCGACCTTGAGGACGACATTCATGCTCAAATCATTCTCGGCAACACCTACCATCTCTTTTTGCGGCCCGGCACGGATATTCTCTATCAGGCGGGCGGACTGCACAAGTTTGAGGGTTGGACACGCCCGATTCTGACCGATTCGGGCGGCTATCAGGTGTTCTCGCTCACGCAGATTCGCAAGATGACCGAAGAGGGAGTGCGTTTCTCGAGCCATATCGACGGCCGCAAACTGCTTTTCACGCCCGAATCGGTCATGGATACGGAGCGGCTTATCGGCGCCGATATCATGATGGCATTCGACGAGTGCTGCCCGGGCACGGCCGACCGAACCTACGCCACGGAATCGATGCGCCGCACGCATCGTTGGCTCGACCGTTGCATCGCGCGTTTCGATAGCACGGAGGACTTGTATGGCTACCGCCAGCACCTTTTCCCGATTGTGCAAGGCTGCGTCTATACCGATCTCAGGCAGGAGGCGGCCAAACGCCTGCGGGACCTCGACCGAGACGGCTATGCCATTGGCGGCTTGGCGGTGGGCGAACCGGCGGAGAAGATGTACGAGATGATCGAAGTCGTGAATGCCATTCTGCCCGAGAACAAGCCTCGCTACCTGATGGGCGTCGGCACGCCGTGGAACATATTGGAGGGCATCGAGCGTGGCGTGGATATGTTCGATTGCGTCATGCCCACTCGCAACGGCCGCAACGGAATGATTTTCACGCGCAACGGGGTGATGAACATGCGCAACAAGAAGTGGGAGAACGACTTCACCCCTCTCGATCCCGAAGGAACGTCCTACGTAGACGCTATGTACACCCGAGCGTATGTGCGACACCTGATACACGCCGAGGAGATGTTGGGTTTGGAAATCCTATCCATCCACAACTTAGCCTTTTATTTGTGGTTGGTGGGCGAAGCGCGTCAGCACATCCTCGCCGGTGACTTCCGTTCGTGGAAGGAGGACACCCTGCGGCGGATTACCGTACGGCTCTAATGCGCTCGGTTTGTACAACTACAATCCCCCGCAACCGGATACAACTAAATAACCTATATACAACTATATAAACCATCCTCCTCATTCTTAATTCATAATTCATAATTCTTAATTTGTTAAAGCGGTTAGATTGGTATATTATTCGTAAGTTTCTCGGCACATTCTTTTTCTCGATTGTGTTGATTTTGAGTATTGCCATCGTCTTCGACCTCACGGAGAAGATGGACGACTTTTTCGAGAATCAGATCCCGTTCAAGGAGATTCTGCTCGACTACTATTTGCCGTTCATTCCGTACTATACGAATATGTTCAGTTCGCTGTTCATATTCATCTCCGTTATTTTTTTCACCTCCAAGTTGGCGGGCAACAGCGAAATTATTGCCATGATGGCGGCGGGCGTGAGCTACCACCGCCTAATGGTGCCGTATTTTGTCTCCGCCACATTCCTTTTCCTTTTCTCGTTCTACCTCGGCGGCTACGTCATCCCACCCGCCACGGGCAAGATGCTCGCCTTCACCGATCGTTACGTGGAGCGTTTCACCTCCGAGAACGCCCGCAACATCCAGATGGAGGTCGAGCCGGGCACGATTCTTTATATCGAATCGTTCCAGAAGCGGACGAACATGGGCTACCGTGCGTCGCTCGAGCATTTCGAGGGCAAGACGCTCACTTCCCGAATCACTGCCGACCGTATTCGCTACGATTCCGTTTACGATTGGCATTTGGAGAACTATATCCGCCGCGACTTCGAGGGTATGCGCGAGTCCATGTCGCGCGGCACTCGCCTCGATACCATTATTCCCATCCGGCCGTACGAGCTCTTTATCACGGCCGAGCAGGCGCAGGAGATGACCAACCCGGAGCTGCTCGACTATATGGAGAAGCAGCGCGCGCGGGGGGCGGGCAATATACAGGCCTTCGAGACGGAGTACCACAAGCGGTGGGCCTCGCCGCTCGGGGCGTTTATCATGACGCTGTTGGGCGTGACGATGAGTAGCAAGAAGGTGCGCGGCGGCATGGGCAAGAACCTCGGCATCGGCATCGTGCTGACGGCGGGCTATATTCTTTTCTCGACGGTCAGCACCACGTTCTCCGTCAATGGCGTCATGTCGCCTTTCATGAGCGCATGGCTGCCGAATTTTGTATTCCTTATTATAGGTATCTTCCTGTATATCCGAGCGCAACGCTAATTTTCACCCGTTGTGCCCCTGCGGTGCAACGCCAAACACGATACGATTATGGCAAAAATTCTCATTATAGACGACGAGCGCGCCATCCGCAACACGCTCAAGGACATTCTTTCGTTCGAGGGCTACGAGGTCTCTGTGGCGGAGGACGGCCGCAAGGGTGTCGAGGAGGCTCGCAAGGGTCAGTACGATTTGATTTATACCGATGTCAAGATGCCCGAGATGGACGGTATCGAGCTGCTCGATGCGCTCAAGAATTCGGCCACCGAGGGCGACTGTGTCGATTGCCCCATCGTCATGATTTCGGGTCACGGCACGGTCGAGACGGCGGTCGAAGCGCTCAAGAAGGGTGCCTACGACTTCATCGAGAAGCCGCTCGACCTCAATCGCCTGCTTGTCACCACCAAGAACGCCTTGGAGCATAAGAACATGCGTGCGGAGATCGGACGCGGCAAGCAGGAGATCAGCAATTTGCGCAAGAAGGTGGCGCAGAAGAGCCAAATGATTGGCGAGAGTGCGGCCATCGAGCATATCCGTGAGATTATCAGCAAGGTAGCGCCCACCGATGCGCGCGTGCTTATCACGGGCGACAACGGCACGGGCAAGGAGGTGGTGGCTCACCTCTTGCACGAGGGCAGCAGCCGTGCCGACAAGCCGATGGTCGAGGTCAATTGCGCTGCCATTCCGAGCGAGCTTATCGAGAGTGAGCTCTTTGGCCATACCAAAGGCTCCTTCACGGGCGCCATCAAGGACCGTGCGGGCAAGTTCGAGCAGGCGGACGGCGGCACGCTCTTCCTCGACGAGATCGGCGACATGTCCCCGGCGGCGCAGGCCAAGGTGCTGCGCGCTTTGCAGGACAATGAGATCACGCGCGTGGGCAGCGACAAGCCCATCAAGGTCAATGTGCGGGTCATTGCGGCCACCAACAAGAACCTCCCGCTCGAGATCGAGAAGGGTCATTTCCGCGAGGACCTGTTCCATCGCCTCAACGTCATTCCCGTACATGTCCCGAAGCTTGACGAGCGCAAGGACGACATTCCCCTTTTGGTGTCCTATTTTGCCGAGCAGATTTGCGGCGAGCAGGGTCGTCCCACCGCCGTTTTCGAGTCGGACGCCATCGAGGCGCTGCAGGCACGCAATTGGACGGGCAACATCCGTGAGCTCCGCAACGTCGTAGAGCGCCTCATCATCCTTGCGGGCAACACCATCACCCGCGCCGATGTCGAGCTGTACGCATAATTTATAGTTGAAGTAGTTTTAGCATAGAGAGTTGAGGAGCCGGTTTGTATTTACAAGAGCTTACCATATTGAATTACAAGAACATCCGCGAAGCGCAGTTGCACTTTGCGGATAAGCTGAATTGCTTTGTCGGCCTCAACGGACAAGGCAAAACCAACATCCTCGACAGCATCTACCTGCTCAGCTTCACCAAGTCCGCCTACAACCCCACCGACTCGCTCAACATCACCCACGACGAGCCGATGGCCATGGTGCAAGGCGTCTATTCCGCCGAGCCGGAGCCCCTCACCATCACGTGCGGAATCAAGCGGGGCCGGAAGAAACAGTTCCGCCTCGGCAAGACCGACTACAAGCGCCTCACCGACCATATCGGCCTCCTGCCGCTTGTCATGGTCAGCCCGCAGGACGGAGCGCTCATCGAGGACGGCAGCGACGAGCGGCGCCGATTCATGGATGTCGTCATCTCGCAGAAGGACCGCACCTACCTCGAGCACCTCACCACCTACAACGCCCTGCTCAAACAGCGCAACGCCTTGCTCAAGGGGTATGCGGATGCCGAAGCAGTGCCTTGGGAACTCTTCGATGTGCTTGAGTCGCAAATGGTCACCCCCGCACATTATATATATAGTGTCCGCAAAACCTTTATCGATTGCTTCATTCCGCTCTTCGAGTCGCTTTATCATGAGATAGCGGGCAGCGATGAGCCGGTCTCGCTCGCCTATCGGAGCCAGCTGCAGGACCGCGACTTGCACGAGGCGTTTGTCCGTACCCGCCCGCGCGACCTTATCTTGGGTTGGACCAGTCAGGGCATCCACAAGGACGACCTCACCATGCAGTTGGGCGACCACCCGCTCAAGCAGGTTGGTTCGCAGGGGCAGCAGAAAACGTTCTTGTTGGCCATGAAGTTGGCGCAGGCGCTCTATTTGGGCAAACCCATTTTGTTGTTGGACGATATTTTCGATAAGTTGGACAGCGAGCGGGTCGAGCGTATTGTTCGTTTGGTCAATAGCGATCGTTTCGGCCAGATTTTCATCACCGATACCGACCGTCAGCACCTCACCGACATCCTCCGCCCGAACCCGTCGGCCCGCATTTTCCACGTCACCGCCGGCACCATCCGCCAAGATTTCCCCACCTCTTCTACCCCCCAAGACATCCAAGTTCCCCAAACTCCCCAAGACACCCCCTCCGCCGACGCACTATGAACCGTCTTTCCCGCATCTTTTTGGTCTGTTTGAGCAGTATTAGTATAGCCGTTTCTGCTCAGGACTCGGTCGTGCCTGCCCCCTCGTTTCCCGAACCGACTTCACAACCGATTTCGCAATCGTTTTCACAATCGTTTCCCGAACCGGTCCCGAACCAACTCCCTAATTCGGGTCCTACCTCCGCCCTCGATTCCCTTTCGCCCGACGATCGCATTGCCTTTCGTGGCGCATGGATCGCCACGGTGGCGAACATCGATTGGCCGACGGCCGCCGCAGTGGGCCATACCGAGCAGCAGAAAGCGGAGTTAGTGTGGCTGCTCGATTCGCTCCGGCACATCGGTATCAACGCCATTGTCTTTCAGGTGCGCCCCACGGCCGACGCCTTCTATTTGTCGGAGTTGGAGCCTATCAGCCATTGGCTTACGGGCAAGCAGGGCCGTTGGGGCGAGCAAGAAGTATGGGACCCGCTCGAATTCGTGGTCGAGGAGGCTCATTTGCGGGACATGGCGGTCCACGTGTGGCTCAATCCCTATCGTGTCAATCTCGCCCGCAATCCCATTACGGCGCTTTGGCAAAACCATATCTACCAGTCCAACCGCGATTGGTTTTGGCAGTACAACGGCCAGTGGTATTTCGATCCGGGCCTTGACGAGACCCGTGATTGGATTTGCATGGTCGTCGAGGACCTTGTCAGCCGCTACGATATTCAGGCCATCCACATGGATGACTATTTCTATCCCTACCCGGCGGGCAAGCAGCAGCTGCCCGATACGGCCACCTTCCGTCGCTATCCCCGCGGGTTCCAGTCCATCGAGGATTGGCGGCGCGACAATGTCAATCGGGTCATCCGCGAGCTCCATACGGCCATCAAATCCATCAAGCCGGAGGTGGAGTTCGGTATCTCGCCGTTCGGTGTTTGGCGCAACCAGAGCCGTGATTCTCTGATGGGTAGTGCCACCCGCGCGGGCATCACCAACTACGACGACCTCTACGCCGATGTGCTGCTGTGGATGCGCGAGGGGTGGATCGACTATGTCGTGCCGCAGCTCTATTGGGAGATCGGCAAGCCGGCCGCCGACTATGCGGTCTTGGCGCATTGGTGGGCGGAGCACGCCTACGGCTGCAAGCTCTATATCGGCATGGCGCCTTACCGCCTCGAAGGTAAAAAGGAGACCACGGCTTGGCGCACGGGCAACGAGATCGGTCGCCAGATGCGGCTCAACCGCACCATTCCCGAGATCACGGGCGAATGTTTCTACTCCACCCGCCCGCTCTTGCGCAATCCTCGCCATGTCTGCGACACCATCCGTTCCCACTATCAAAAAACCCGCTGATATGTATTCTTTTCGCACCTACCTGCCGTACTACCGCCGCAATCTTCGGGTTGCGTTGCCCGTCATGCTCACGCAGCTCGGTGCCTCGTTGGTAGGTCTGTTCGATTCTATCATGGTCGGCCATTACGGCACCGCCGATTTGGCGGCCGTCAGCTTCTCCAACGCCATTTTCTTCACCGTCATGGTCTTTGCCATGGGGGCGCTGATGGGTATCACGCCGCTTATCGGTATCGAGGTGGGCCGCAACGACAGCCGGAGTGCCGGCCGTATCGCCGCCTACTTGCAGAACGGCATCACTTTCACCGTGCTGCTGTCGTTGGCCATGCTCATTTTGCTCGGCAGCGTCATTCCTTTCTTGGACCGTTTCGGTCAGGAGCCGGACGTCATCGAGGCGGCTCGTCCCTACTATGGATGGATCGTGCTGTCTATCGTGCCGTTCCTCTTTTTCTGCCTGCAAAAGCAGTTCTTGGAGGGCTTGGGCAACACCCTTGTGGCGATGCTCATCACGCTCGGCTGCAACCTTATCAACATCTTTTTCAATTGGATTTTCATTTTCGGCCATTGGGGTGCTCCCGCCATGGGAGCCGCGGGGGCAGGCCTTGCTACCTTCATTTCCCGCCTGCTCATGCCGTTTTGCTTCTTGGCGGTCATTGCGCTTAAGCGCGATTGGCGCCGTTACCTGATGCTTTTCAATCGCCACGCCGCTCGTTGGCGCGAGGTGGTGCATTTGTTCAAGATAGGCGCCCCCATCGGCGGTCAGACGCTGCTCGAAACCTTTGTCTTTACGATTTCGTTCATCATCATCGGATGGCTGAGCAAGGAGGCCTTGGCAGCGCACCAGATATCTAACCAGATAGCCGACCTCACATTTATGTTGGCGCAGGGCATCGGTGCGGCGACCACCATTCGGGTGTCGCACCAGTTGGGCACGGGCAATATCCAAGCCGTGCGTATGGCCTCGAATGCGTCTATCCACCTCTGTCTGTTGATGAATACCATCGGAGCGGTCATTATGATTAGCTTGCACAACTATATTCCGTATCTTTTCACCGACGACCCGGCCGTCGTGGCGATAGCTAAACCGCTGATTCTCATCGCAGGTCTGTGGCAGTATGCGGACGGCATGCAGTGTATAGGCGGTGCCATGTTGCGGGGTATCACCGATGTGCGGGTGCCGATGTTCATTGCCTTTGTTTCGTATATTCTCATCACCCTTCCGTTGGGTATTGTGTTGATGTTTGTATGTAATTTGGGTGCTATCGGAATGTGGATAGGCTTCATTATCGGTTTGTCGATTGCGGCGATTTGTTTTCATATTCGTTTCCGCCGTTGCCTCCGCCGTATGGAGCTTTCCCAAAAATAACATACCAACACAGACTACAGACATACAACATAAAGATAACACAACCACCCCACCCGACAAAGAACCTCACCCGACAAAGAACCCCACCCAAACTAATAATTCATAATTCTTAATTCTTAATTCATAATTGAATGAAAGGTTTTCTTTCCCGTATCAATCTTTTGTTAGGCAGCCTCAGCCTGTTGTTGGCGGGTTGCCATACCCCGAAGCACGCCTCTAAGAGCGATGC
>CAVHGD010000043.1:11505-18543 GCA_963635385.1 Dialister sp. CAG:486
TTAACGCCTCGTGGCGACCGTCCTTCGATTATGGTCAAGTATGGCGTCATGCCTCCCAAGCGTCCCGTCTCCGAGTAACTTTCCCGAACCACTCCCGAACCAACTCCTTCTTTTCGCCTTATGTCTCCCGACTCACTCCCCACGCAGTCCCCTATTGCTCCCGCACGTTTCCGCAAGCAGGACCTTCCCTTCCGCTTGCGCTTGGCGCTTTGGCTCGAACGGCTCCGCCGCAAGAACCTGAAGACCCTGCACCCTCTCCAACAGCTGTTTTGGGAGAGCACGCTCCGCTGCAATGTACATTGCTTGCATTGCGGCAGCGATTGCGTATCGTCTGTCACGCAGCCCGATATGCCCGCCGAGGACTTCCTTCGTGTGCTCGACCAAGAAGTCACGCCGCATGTCGATCCGCACAAGGTGCTGATTATCATCTCCGGCGGTGAGCCCCTTATGCGCAAGGACTTGGAGCAGGTAGGCCGTGCGTTGTACGACCGAGGCTATCCGTGGGGCATGGTCACCAACGGCCTTGCCCTAACCGAAGCACGCTTTCAGGCGCTCCGAGCCGCCGGCTTGCGTAGCATGACCGTCAGCTTGGACGGATTGAAAGACGACCATATTTGGCTCCGTCAGCACCCCTTGGCGTTCGAGGGCGCCTGCCGAGCCATCCGATTGGCCGTGCAGGCCAAGGACATGGCGTTCGATGTCGTTACCTGTGCTAACCAGCGCAATTTCGAGCACCTGCCTCAGATTCGTGATTTCCTGTGGAGCATGGGCGTCCGCGATTGGCGGGTCTTTGGTATCGATCCGATGGGCCGAGCCGCTACCAATCCCGAACTACTCCTTAACCAAGACCAGTTCCGCCGCTTGATGGACTTTATCGTGTCCGAGCGGGAAGCGGGTCGCCACGTCAGCTATTCCTGCGAGGGCTTTTTGGGCAACTACGAGGGCCGTGTGCGGGACCACCTCTACCAGTGTGCAGCCGGCCTATCGGTGGCATCTATTCTGATAGACGGCAGTATCTCCGCTTGCACGAGTATCCGTGGCAAGTACTATCAGGGCAATATCTACCGCGATTCGTTTTGGCAGGTGTGGGAGCACGGCTTCGAGCCGTACCGCAACCGTGCGTGGATGCGCAAGCAGGCGCCGTGCGATCGGTGCAAGGTCTTCGATTTCTGCGAGGGTAACGGCATGCACCTGCGCCGTGAGGACGGTTCGCTCATGCTCTGTCACCTCAGCCGCCTCTACCCCGAATCCTAAATTCACCCCGAACAACACATGGCCCAACAACACAAAAAGCGCATTGGAACCTCTCCCAATGCGCTTTTGTTTTTGTATCGGCTCGTATCGATTAGCGAACGCGCTCGCAGTAGCTTCCGTCGCGGGTATCCACGCGGATGAGTTCGCCCTCGTTGATAAACAGAGGCACGCGAATCTCAGCGCCGGTCTCTAATTTAGCGGGCTTCAGGGTGTTGGTAGCGGTATCGCCACGCAGACCCGGCTCGGTGTAAGCCACGGTCAGTTCCACCTTAGCGGGCAGCTCGGCGAACAGAATCGTATCGGTCGAAGCGTCGCTCACTACATCTACCACGAATCCCTCTTTGAGGAATTCCACGCCCGTAATCAGGTCGTGTGCGATGGGCACTTGCTCGAAGGTCTCTTGGTTCATAAAGATGTAGTCCTCGCCCTCTTGATAGAGATATTGATACGGACGGCGCTCAACGCGTACGTCTTCCAGTTTCTCACCAATGTTGAAACGACGTTCAATCACACGGCCATCTACTACATCTTTGAATTTCACACGCATGATTGTGTTCCCCTTACCGGGTTTTACGTGGAGGAACTCAATCACAAAATACAGACGCCCGTCCATACGGATACAAACGCCATTCTTGACATCTTGAGAGTTAATCATATCTATATAATAAAGTAAAAATTCGTTTTTCGTGTCGTCGCCGAGCGCCTGTCCTACGGCTCATTTTGTCCGCTCGGCTCGGTCGAATACGCACCAATCGAGCCGCAAAAGTACAAAAAAAAACTGAAACGCACAAATTTCGTTCAAAAATAGCGTATAATTTGCATATATATTCACTTTTGCGTACCTTTGCGCTCCGAAAACAGGCGAGTGCGCCTCTCCGAATGTAGGCGAACGGATCCTTATCCGCCTTCCATTGTGTAACTTTATTTCAAAAACAATCTTATGCACGCTTTCTTTTCTTCGTTGGATGTGTGGCAGATTCTGCCGGCTTTTGTCTTTCTGATTGCTATCATCGACCCGTTCGGCAACATGCCCATCACCATGAATATGGAGCAGAAGGGCATCAAGGTGTGCCCTTGGAAGGTGTCGCTTGCCTCCGCCACCATTCTGATTGTCTTTCTTTTGTTGGGCGAATGGATTCTCAAGCTTTTCGGGGTCAAAATTGAGTATTTTGCCATTGCGGGCGGTTTCATCATTTTCCTGATGGCGCTCGAAATGATTCTCGACATGACGTTTTTCAAGACCGACATCGAGGGCTCGGGCAACATTGTCCCCTTGGCTTTCCCGATGTATGCGGGGCCGGGTGCTTTCACGGCGCTGATTGCCATGACGGCGGAGTACAGCACACCCAACCTTATCTGCTCGGTGCTGCTTTGCATCGTGGTGTTGTATCTCGTTTTGGAGGGAACGCATTGGCTCATGAAGCATATCGGCACCACTTCGCTGTATATCATTCGCAAGTTCTTCGGTATCATCGTTCTTGCCATTGCCTGCCAGCTTATCTTCGGCAATTTCGCCGCCATCCTGCGTGATGTGGTGTTGAGCAAGTGATTTCCGAGTCAGCCATACGCAGTTTGGCGCTCGAGGTCGGTTTCGACGACTGCGCCGTGGCTCGTGCGGACCGCCTCGACCACGATGCCGCTTTCATGGATTCGTGGGTGGCGCAGGGTCTGCACGGCAACATGAACTATTTGGAGCGTAACCGCGACAAGCGTTACGATCCCCGTGCTTTGGTCGAAGGCGCCCGCACGGTGGTCGTCTGTCTGATGACTTACGAGCATACCGGCCGCGACTACCACCGCACCGTCAAGTCGGCGCTCTATGCTTTGGACGCTCGCCTGCGTGAGGCGTACGGCGAGTCGGTCGTCAGCGCCACGCAGCAGCACCTTTTCTGCGATTCCGCTCCCTTCTTGGAGCGCCGATGGTCGGTCTTGTCGGGGTTAGGACATATTGGCCGCAACCATCAGCTTATCCACCCCGTTTTCGGCAGTCTTGTCCATCCGGGCGAATTGGTCTTGCAGGTCGATGTTGAGCCCGATCCGGAGCGTGAGGCGCAGCGTCATGCGCCCGCCGATATCTGTGCCGACTGCCACCGTTGCGAGCAGGCGTGCCCCACGGGGGCGTTGCGCCAAGCGGTTTGGGACGCCACGCTTTGTGTGGCCTACACCACCCACTACTGCATGGCGTGCCAGAACGCCTGTCCGTATAACACGCCCGTTTAGCACAATTTTTGTGGCTTTTCTCGTAGCTAAAAAATCAATACCGGTATGCTTCCTTATTCTCAACTTCGTATTGCCCTTGCCAGTGACCACGCAGGGTATCATCTCAAACAAGAAGTCATCCGCCACCTCACCGAGGCGGGCGCCACGCTCCACGATTTCGGCTGCTATTCGGCCGAGAGTTGCGACTATCCCGACTATGCTCACCCTTTGGCTACGGCCGTTGAGCGGGGCGAGTACGATTTCGGTATCGTTATCTGCTCCACGGGCAACGGCATCTGCATGACGGCCAACAAGCACCAAGGCATCCGTGCCGCGCTCTGTTGGGACATTCCTTTGGCACGCCTCGCTCGCCAGCACAACAACGCCAACGTGCTCGGTATGCCGGCTAACTATATCGCCACGCCGCTCGCCATGGAGATTGTCGACACTTTCTTCTCGACCGATTTCGAGGGTGGTCGCCACGAGCGTCGTGTCAGCAAGATTGCCATCCGGTGAGCCGTCTTTTTCCGTTGAGCCGTCGGCCGTCCGTTTCCCCATTCCCGCTCTACATTCGTCGGCCGTTCGTTTCCCTATTCCCACTCTACATTCGCCGTGCCGTCAATGCGCTGCGTTGTAGCTTGAGCTATGCACTGAGCCTGTTCGGCGGAGTGCATGTTTCGCATTTCCCCACTTTTGTGTCGGTCGAGCCGGCCAATTTCTGTCAGCTGCGTTGTCCCGAGTGCCCCGTGGGTCGTGCGGGCGGACACCCTCGCCGCCCGGCGTTCTTGTCGGACGAGGTGTGGCAACGCGTATTGCGCGAGGCGGCTCCCTACGCCCATACCATCCAGTTCTATTTTCAGGGCGAACCCCTACTTTTCCCGAACCTACCCCGAACCATCTCCGAAGCCCACGCCCTGGGGCTCTATACCATCGTCTCCACCAACGCCCAAGCGCTCACCCCGGCTCTCGCTGATTCCCTTGTGGAAAGCGGCTTGAGCCGTATTATCGTCTCGATGGACGGCCTTACCGACGCCTCCTATTCCGCCTATCGGCAGGGGGGCAGCCTCAGCCAAACCCGCAACGCCCTCCGTTGGTTGCGCGAGGCCAAGCAGCACCACCGCAGTCGCATTACCATCGAGCTGCAATGCCTTCGCCTTCGCACCAACGAGTCCGAGTGGTCGGCTCTCCGTCGCTCGTATCGCGCCATGGGGGCGGACCGCCTTACGCTCAAGACGGCTCAGTTTTACGACTATGCGAGCGGCCATCCGCTTATGCCGACCCACCCTCGTCACTCCCGTTACGTAAAAGGCTCGGACGGCCTCTACCGCCGTCGCGAACCCCTTTGGCGTACTCTTTGGCGCCGTGTGTTCCGCCTCTATCCCTGTTGGCGTCTTTGGAGCGGCTGTGTCATCACCACCGATGGCGAGGTGCTCCCCTGCTGTTACGACAAGGACCACCGCCATTCCTATGGCAACCTCCTCCGAACCTCTCTCTCCGACTGTTTCCGCAGCCGTAGCCGGTCCTTCCGTCACGCCGTTCTCCACACCCCCGAATCTCTTCCGCCGATGTGCCAATCGTGCCATTGGTAAAAATTATTTTGGGTATCCCGCCGAAAAATCGTAACTTTGCAGGCTAAACGATAAAATAACCCAAAAACTATTCAAATACGCATTAGAAATCAATGAAACGTCCTATTGCTATCGTTGCCGGCGGAGACAGTTCCGAGCACGAAGTGTCGCTGCGCAGTGCCGCAGGGCTCTATTCTTTCATGGACAAAGACCGTTATGATATCACCATCGTCACCCTTCGCGGCAGCGATTGGAATGCCGCCATCCGTTGGGAACTGTCCGCCGAGGGCCGTTGGACGACGCTCGAGAGTGCGCCCATCGATAAGAACGATTTCTCGTTCACCCACAACGGCACCAAAACCAAGTTGGAGTTTGCCTATATCACCATCCACGGCACCCCCGGCGAGAACGGCCTGCTGCAGGGCTATTTCGATATGCTGCACATCCCCTATTCGTGCTGCGGCGTATTGGCAGCCGCCATCACGTTCAACAAGTACGCCTGCAACCACTACCTGCAGGACTTCGGCATCCGTATCTCGCCGAGCATCCTGTTGCGCAAAGGCGCTGAGCGCCCCACCGACGAGCAAATCGTCGAGCGTATCGGCCTTCCCTGCTTCATCAAGAGCAATGTCGGCGGATCCAGTTTCGGTTGCACCAAGGTCAAGACTCTCGCCGAAGTCACGCCCGCTATCGAGCGAGCTTTCGAGGAGGGCAACGAGGTGATTTGCGAGGCGTTCATGAAGGGCACCGAAATCACCTGCGGTGTCTATAAAACCCGAAGCAAGTCCGTAGCATTCCCTATCACGGAAGTCGTTTCCAAACACGAATTTTTCGACTACGACGCCAAGTACAAGGGTCAAGTCGAGGAGATTACCCCCGCCCGCATTCCGGACGAGGTGCGGGACCGTGTCCAAGCGCTCACGCTCCGCATTTACGACATTTTGGGCTGCAAGGGTATCATCCGCACCGACTATATCTTGACCGAAGGTTGGACCATCAACTTGTTGGAAATCAACACCACACCGGGCATGACGGCCACCTCGTTCATTCCGCAGCAAGTCCGTGCGGCCGGCCTTGATATCAAAGAGGTTCTGACCGACATCATCGACAATCGCTAATTGCTAATTGCTAATCAAAAATTAACAATTAGAATGCAAGGTATTTTTCCTTGTTTTTTCCTTGGTTTTACCTTGTGGTTGAGCCGATACTATGCGAATTAAAAATTAACCATTTATATGACTTCTCTCATCGAAAAAGCTCTGTCCGAGCTCAATTGGCACCGCACGCCGTATGGCCTGTACGAGCCGATTGAATATACGCTCGCCACGGGCGGCAAGCGTCTGCGCCCCACCTTGGTGCTGACCGCAGCCGCTATGTACGCTCGCCCCGAGCAGACCGCCGCCCCCTACCCTCGTGCCGTTCTCGAGGCGCTTCCGGCAGCGTTGGCCATCGAGGTGTTTCACAACTTCACCTTGCTGCACGACGATGTCATGGACCACGCCTCCGTGCGCCGCGGCAAGCCGACCGTACATGTCCGTTGGGACGACAACACGGCCATTCTGTCGGGGGACCAGATGATGATAGAGGCCTATAAGCTGCTCAGCGGCGTGCCGGAGTCCAAGCTTCCCCGTGTCCTGCAACTCTTCAATCGCATGGCGACCGAAATCTGCGAGGGTCAGCAGTACGACATGGAGTTCGAGCATCGCTCGGTGACGTTGGACGAGTATATGGAAATGATTCGCCTCAAGACATCGGTTCTCTTGGCCACGGCGCTGCAAATCGGGGCCTACATCGCAGGAGCGGACGAGGACGAGCAGAAGGCGCTCTACTTGTTTGGCATTCACCTCGGGCTTGCTTTCCAGATTCAGGACGACATTCTCGATGTCTATGGCGATCCGAAGACCTTTGGCAAAGCCATCGGCGGCGACATTCTTTGCAACAAGAAGACTTGCATGCTCATCAAGGCGTTCGAGTTGGCGGACCCCGCCACCCGCACCGAGCTGACCCATTGGCTCTC
>CAVHGD010000044.1:0-5832 GCA_963635385.1 Dialister sp. CAG:486
ACTATCTCTTACCAAACCTCTTGCGGAGGCGTATTGGTCGTCTTGGGGTAGTCAATATTGTAGTGCAGACCTCGGCTTTCTTTGCGCTCGATAGCCTGACGCGTTATGAGATAACCGACATTAATCATGTTTCTCAGCTCGCATATATCGCGCGTAGCTTTCACCCGTTTGAACAGGTCCTCTGTCTCTTCATAGAGCAAGTCGAGTCGTTCCCATGCCCTACGAAGCCGCAAGTTAGACCGAACAATCCCCACATACGTAGACATCACCTGCCCTACTTCCCGCACATCTTGCGCTATCAAGACCCGTTCCTCATTCGAAAGAGTCCCCTCGTCGTTCCATTCAGGCACGTGCTCATTGAACTCGTAGTTCTCTATCATGCTCAGACTATGCCGTGCGGCGGCGTCTGCATACACCACAGCCTCGATAAGGGAGTTGCTTGCCAACCGGTTGCCGCCGTGCAGCCCCGTGCAAGAGCACTCGCCCACCGCATAGAGGC
This sequence comes from Dialister sp. CAG:486, assembly GCA_963635385.1. Lineage (GTDB taxonomy): Bacteria > Bacteroidota > Bacteroidia > Bacteroidales > Paludibacteraceae > Colicola. The sequence continues at coordinate 500 of CAVHGD010000044.1, forward strand.
GGTGTATAGAGGACTCCCCGTCCAGATTTACCTTGATGCCTCCGCACATGTAGTGCGCACATGGCGCCACGGGTATGTACTCCTTGGTAATATCTATACCGATGCTTCGGCACTTCGCATAGATGTTCGGGAAATGGTGCTTGGTTTCCTCCGGGTCCTTATGGGTAACGTCGAGGCATACGTGGTCGAGTCCGTGTATCTTCATCTCGTTGTCGATGGCACGTGCTACGATGTCGCGAGGGGCGAGCGAAAGACGCGGGTCGTACTTCTGCATGAATTCCTCGCCGTTAGGTAGGCGCAAGATTCCGCCATACCCGCGCATTGCTTCGGTGATGAGATAGGCGGGGTGCGTCTCCCCCGGATGGAAGAGAGCCGTCGGGTGGAACTGTACAAACTCCATGTCCTTGACTTGCCCCTTGGCACGATAGACCATGGCAATGCCGTCACCCGTGGCGATATTGGGATTGGTAGTGGTGGCATAGACTGCCCCCGTGCCACCCGTTGCCATCAGCGTTACGCGGCTCAGGTAGGTGTCTATCTTGCCCGTCTCGGGATTCAGGATGTAGGCTCCGTAGCACTCGATATCGGGCGTGCGACGTGTAACGCGCATGCCAAGGTGATGTTGGGTGATGATCTCAACCGCAAAGTGGTTTTCTAAGACGTCGATATAGGGATTGTGGCGCACTGCTTCCATCAACCCTCGCTGGATCTCCGCGCCCGTATCGTCGGCGTGGTGCAAAATTCGGAACTCGGAATGGCCACCCTCGCGGTGAAGATCAAAAGTTCCTTCGGCGTTCCTATCGAAATTGACGCCCCAATGCACTAATTCTTCGATCTGCTTGGGGGCATTGCGTACCACTTGCTCGACCGCAGACGGGTCGCTCAACCAATCGCCGGCAACCATCGTGTCGTGGATATGCTTCTCGAAATCGTCCACCAACAGGTTCGTCACGGAAGCGATACCGCCTTGTGCCTTCGCCGTATTGGCTTCGTCTAATGTGGTCTTACAGCAGAGTGCTATCTTGTACTTCTGCGCACGCGCTACCTTGAGCGCAAAACTCATACCGGCGACACCGCCACCGATAATCAAGAAATCGTATTTACAAGTCATCGTTGTATCTTGCTACCAATGAGCAAGCTATATTGCAAGCGCAAAGGTACGGCAAAATTGCGGGATATGCAAGCCTCGAAACGGTTTTAGCGTGCTTTTCCGAGCGAAAAGACGCGATAGGAAGCACGCATAGTGGTATTGAGAGCCGTGATACAGGAGCGAATGGTACTGCCCGTGGTGATGAGATCGTCGACAATAAGTATGGTCTTTTTCGGCGAAGAGGATTGCAAAAACAGGGCCGGGCGAGTAGCACGAAAGATGCCCTGCACGTTGCGCTCGCGGTCTTTGGCCTTCATGAGCGCCTGCTGCGGATTGTTGCGAATGCGCGTGACGCAAGACGTGTCGTAGGGGATGCCCGTCACATCTGAAATGGCGCGAGCGATGTATTCGGACTGGTTGTATCCGCGCTGGCGCTCACGAGCCGGATGCAACGGAATAGGCACAATTAGGTCGATTCCATCGAAGAAATCGGTCTCCGAAAACTCCAAAGCGGCAAGGCGAGCCAAATAGTAAGCGATGTCCGGGCGGCGGCGATATTTGAGCAAATGGACAAGGCGCTGCACGGCGGCTCCCTTATCGAAAAACAAAAAAGCAGCGGCTCGCTCGACACTATGCATATCCTCGAAAAGCTCCATCGTGGTATTGTCAAGAACATGGCTCTGCTCCGTGCGGGGCAGCGACTGCACACAAGCGGGGCACAGCGGCGGGTCGGCATGACGCAACAAGCGGCCGCACTGCGCACAGCGGCGGGGATAAAACAAGTCGAAAACCGAATGGAAAAGTGTAGCAATGGACATCGATGAATTCGAGATAATTTGCAAATTGGAGGTGCTTCGGAGAGCGGGAAAGCCATAGCTCCGGAAAATGGGAAAAAGCAGCTAAGAAAAACGAAAAATACAGCTCAGAAAAAAGAAAAGTACGTCTTAGAAAAACAGAATAGGCGGACCGGAATCCGCCTATTCTTGACTGTATTAAATCGATACAAAAGGCATGATTTTGCCGTTGAAATCGAAAGAATTTGAAAGTACCGAAAGCGATTAGAGGGTAACGCCCGTCTTGAAAATGGCGATCTCGTGGTAACCGTTCTTCTCGTTATTGGTCTTGGCGCCGTTAGCCACCTCGATAACGAAATCGGTGAAGCGCTTCGCTACGTCTTCCATCGGTTCTCCTTCGGCAATCACCCCTGCGTTGAAGTCAATCCAACGCGGTTTGTTGTGGAATAGGTTGGAATTGGTGCTGACCTTCATGGTCGGGACATACGTGCCGAACGGCGTACCGCGACCCGTGGTGAAGAGCACGATGTGGCAACCGGCCGACGCCAACGCCGTGGCAGCCACGAGGTCGTTGCCCGGAGCCGACAAGAGATTCAGCCCCTTGACCTGCAGGCGCTCGCCATACGGCAACACGCCACGGACAAGCGACTTACCGCACTTCTGCGTGCAACCCAACGCCTTGTCCTCGAGCGTGGAGATACCGCCCGCCTTGTTGCCCGGCGACGGGTTCTCGCCCACGGGCTCGCCATGCGACAGGAAATAGTCCTTGAAATTATTGATGAGGCTCACCGTCTGGTCGAACAGCTCGCGCGTGGCGCAACGATCCATCAAGATGGTCTCGGCACCGAACATCTCGGGCACCTCGGTCAGCACGGTGGTACCGCCCTGCGCTACCAAATAATCGGAGAAGACGCCCAACAGCGGGTTGGCCGTGATACCCGAAAAACCATCGGATCCACCGCATTTCAAGCCGACACGAAGCTCGCTGAGCGGGCACTCCTCGCGGCGGTCGTGCGTGGTCTTGGTATAAAGCTCGCGCAAGATAGGCATGCAGTATTCGACCTCGTCGCCCTCGATCTTTTGGCTGACGACAAAACGTACGCGCTCGTGGTCGTACTCGCCGCAGAACTGCTCGAAGACATCGGGCTGGTTGTTCTCACAGCCCAAACCGACTACCAAAACGGCACCGGCATTGGGGTGGTGAACCATATCGCGGAGAATCTTTTTGGTATTCTCGTGGTCGTCGCCCAACTGGGAGCAGCCGTAGTTGTGCGGGAAAGCGAAGATATTGTCCGCACCCGTCTCCTGACGCAGGCGCTCCGCCAACTGATTGACGATGCCATTGACACAGCCGACGGTCGGGATGATCCACACCTCGTTGCGGATACCAACCTGTCCGTCCTTGCGGCGATAGCCCATGAAGGTGCGGTGCTCGGCGGGAATGGACAGCACGACCTCACGGGGATGGTACTCGTACGACAGCAAGCCCGCAAGGTTGGTCTTGATATTGTTCTCGTTCATCCACGAGCCGGCCTTCTTGTCCTCTTTGGCGTGGCCGATAGGGAATCCGTACTTGATGACATTTTCGCCCTCGTGGAGGTCGCAAATAGCGATTTTATGACCTGCCGGCACATCCTCGAGCACGGTAATCTGCTTACCGTCCACCTCGATAGTTGCGCCCTTTGCCTGCGGCTGAATAGCCACTACGACATTGTCTGCAGGATTGATTTTTAAGATGTTAGTCATTGTTAGTTGAGTGTTGAGAGTTGAGTGTAGTGGAGAGTTTTTAGTAGTTGAGTGTTGAGCGTTGAGCAGAATGAAAACTATCACTTAGAAAAAAGGGAGGAGTGATTGGCTCCTCCCTTCTGTGTATCATTCAACTTGCTGTCGGACAATCCATTAGAGAATCGACTTAACGGTCTCTACCATTCCCTTAGCCTGAATATCATTCAAGAAGCCCTCAACCATAGCGGTCAAGCCCGGAATCTCGTTGAGGTTCTGCTTGCTCTCCTTCCAAATAATATCCGTTGCACCAAGAACGCCTTCTGCCACCTTGTGGGTGTCGCCCGTAGCCCAAAGCTGCTTGAGCAAGTCCATAATCTCTTGTGCATCATTCGGCTGGATAGGCGCACCGTCGGCACGAACACCACCCTTATAATAGGTAATGATAGCAGCAAGGCCGAGTACCAAGCCCTTCGGCAGCGAACCCTTACGCTCGAGATAGGTCTTCAAGCCCGGCAGGTCGCGCGTCTCGAATTTCGGGAACGAGTTGAGCATGATAGAAGTAACCTGATGGTCTACATACGGGTTGTTGAAACGCTCCAGCACATCCGATGCGAACTGACGCAGCTCCTCCATCGGCAAGTTGAGCGTCTCCATCAACTCCTCGAACTGAACCTTGTGGATGTATTTGCCGATAACCGGGTCGTTGCAAGCGTCGCGAACGATATTGATACCGCTCAGGTAAGCCACCGGCGACAGCACGGTGTGCGGGCCATTGAGCAGCGTAACCTTGCGCTCGTGGTACGGCTTCTCGCTCTCGGCAATCAGCACGTGCAGACCGGCCTTCTCTGCGGGGAACTCCTCACGCAAGTCCTCGATAGACATGTTCTCCGGCTTCTCGATAACCCAGAGGTGGAAAATCTCGGCTTGTACCACCAAATTGTCGGCATAGCCCACCTTCTCCTGAATAGCGGCGATGTCCTTGCGGGGGAAGCCCGGTACGATACGGTCTACCAACGTAGCGCAGACGTAGTTGTACTTGGTGAACCACTCCTTGAAGCCCTCGTAATCGGCACCGAGATCCTCTTTCCAAAGCTCGATATACTGATAGATGCACTCCTTGAGGTGGTGTCCGTTGAGGAAAATAAGCTCGCACGGCATGATGATAAGGCCCTTGCTCGGGCAGCCGTTGAACGTCTTATAACGACGATAGAGCAACTGAACCAACTTGCCGGGATAAGAACTTGCCGGAGCATCGGTGAACTTGCACGAAGGATCGAACGTGATACCTGCCTCGGTGGTGTTCGAGATAACGAAACGAATCTCAGGCTGGTCGGCCAACGCCATGAAAGCAGCGTTCTGCGAATACGGATTCAAGGCACGAGAGATGACGTCGATACGCTCGAGCGAATTGACAGCCTCGCCATTGAGACGGCCCTGCAGATTGACATGGTACAAGCAGTCCTGACCGTTGAGCCACTCCACCATACCCTTGTCGATAGGTTGAACGACAACGACCGATGCATTGAAATTGGTCTTTGCGTCCATGTTCCAAATAATCCAATCCACGAATGCGCGGAGGAAGTTACCCTCGCCGAATTGAATAATCTTTTCCGGTGCTACACTTTTCGGCGCCGTAAGCTTGTTTAGTGCTTTCTTCATAATAGATATATTGTTAGTAAATTTGCATTTCGTATTCGTTGCATCTCCTGCTCTTAGCGGGCGAG
>CAVHGD010000044.1:5989-9675 GCA_963635385.1 Dialister sp. CAG:486
GGTGTTTGAGTTCTGCCGTACAGGTCGCAAAATTAGTATTTTTCGTTTGGTTGGACAAATACAAAATGCCAAAATATGTGGAAAAAATAGCACAAATAGGCAAATAGCGGCATTTTGTCGGCAAGGGCTCGGGATACGCACTCAAAGCGTTAACAACCCATTGGCTATCACGGAATGGGCAAAATGCATTCTACGCAAAGAGGCGGCCACCCCGATGAAATCGGCAAAAATGGTATAAATCGAATGCAAAGATATGAAAATGATTTAATCCGCACAAGCAATCTGCCGCAGAACATATTTTTTGACGGCCAAGGGGAAGTATTTTCAGGAGGAAATGGCAAAAGGGCGGATATTTTTTGGACATGTCGGCAAAAATGAGTAACTTTGCAAGCTCTATGCGGGTCGCTGCGGAGCAGGGCAGCTGTGGATGGTCGAGCATTCGCACAATGGAGCGTTTGAAAAAAACAAATGGGAAGCGGAACGACAGAGAGCGAAAAATTATACATTGATAACAGTAAAAATCAGATAGATATGTCATTACAATGCGGAATAGTGGGTCTGCCCAACGTGGGCAAATCGACCCTATTCAACTGCCTGAGCAACGCCAAAGCGCAATCGGCGAATTTTCCTTTCTGCACCATAGAACCCAACGTGGGCGTGATAACCGTACCCGACGAGCGACTCATCAAGCTCGGAGAGCTGTGCCACCCGGAGCGCGGCGTGATACCGACTACCGTTGAAATCGTTGATATTGCGGGGTTGGTGAAAGGTGCAAGCCAAGGCGAAGGATTAGGAAATAAGTTCCTCGCCAACATACGTGAGACCGATGCAATCATACACGTACTGCGCTGTTTCGACGACGAGAACGTGGTGCATGTGGACGGCTCGGTGGACCCCGTGCGCGACAAAGAGATAATCGATGCCGAGCTGCAGCTCAAAGACCTTGAGACCGTAGAATCGCGCATTCAGAAGACGGAAAAACAGGCCAAAGCCGGCGGCGACAAGCAGGCAAAGATACTGCTCGATGTGCTCTACAAATACAAAGAAGTGCTGTCCGCCGGGAAAAATGCCCGCTCGGTGGAGCTCGGAAATAAGGAAGAAGAGCAGGCTGCAAAAGACCTGTTTCTGCTGACCAACAAGCCCGTGATGTATGTTTGCAACGTGGATGAAGGGTCGGCCGTGAGCGGGAATGCGTACGTAGAGAAAGTGAAAGAAGCGGTGAAAGACGAGAACGCACAAGTGCTCGTGCTGGCAGCAAAAATTGAGAGCGAGATAGCCGAACTGGAGACCTACGAGGAGCGACAGATGTTCCTCGAAGAGATCGGGCTGAAGGAATCGGGCGTGAATCGACTGATAAAAGCAGCGTACGCCCTACTCGACCTGCGCACCTTCTTGACCGCCGGAAGCGACGAGGTACGAGCTTGGACCTTCAAGGCCGGAAGCAAAGCTCCGCAATGCGCCGGCGTGATACACACCGATTTTGAACGGGGATTCATTCGCGCCGAAGTGATAAAATACGACGATTTCATCGCACTCGGCGGGGAAGCTGCCTGCCGTGCCGCCGGTAAACTCGGCATTGAAGGAAAAGACTATTTGGTACAAGACGGCGACATTATGCACTTCTTGTTTAACGTATAAGCTCGGTCTGCACACGAAAACAAGGGCGGCCAAAGATTGACTTGGCAGCAAATAGGTTGGATTTGTCAGCGAATGGTTCGAGCTTGGTGGGGAATAGGTTGAATTTGTCAGCGAATGGTTCGGGGTTGGCAGGGAATTTCCGGGCTCGACAACGAATGGTTCGGGACAAAACGGAAAAACGACCGAAAGAAAAAACGATATGTTTGATTTTTTGGATACATGGATTAGCACCGGCGGCTGGTGGGTATCGATACCTCTGATTGTTGTCGGTTTCATCGCACTTATCTACGGCGCCGATTGGCTCGTAGAAGGGGCGAGCGGCGTGGCGAAAAAATACGGTGTGAGCGACCTGATAATAGGACTTACGATTGTGGCATTCGGCACGAGCATGCCGGAATTTGTGGTGAATATGGTGGCGGCATCGGAACACAACAGCGAGATTGCGATCACCAACATACTGGGCAGCAACATCATCAACATATTCGTAATTCTGGGCTGCACGGCGTTGATTTATCCGATTTCATCGACCAAAGAATCGCGGCGATTTGATATTCCGTGGAGCATGGTGGCAGCGCTTTTGGTACTGTTTTTTGCCGTCTATAGCAGCCCCGCATGGCTACACGTGGAGAATCTGTTCTCGGTAGAAGTGACACACGCAACGTGGTCGGATTTGGGACATTTTGCGTGGGGAGAGGAGAACCGTTCGTTCATTTCGGGCATCGGCGGATTCGTGCTGTTGGTATTCTTCGTTATCTTCCTTTGGCACACCTTCCGGAATGCAAAAAGTACCGAATCCAACGAGGAATACAAGCCCGTTGTGCTATGGAAAGCGCTGCTGCTCATCGCCGGGGGATTAGTGGCATTAGTCGTGGGCGGAGAAGTGATAGTGAAAAGCGCCACCGCCATAGCGACCTCGTTAGGCGTGAGCGATGCGATTATCGGGCTGACCATTGTGGCCTTAGGGACATCGCTGCCGGAACTTGCTACTTCGTGCATGGCGGCACTGAAAAAGAACTGTGATATTGCGCTTGGGAATGTAATCGGAAGCAATATATTCAATATATTCTTCATCCTCGGAACGAGTGCTGTGATATTTCCGCTGCCCGGATACAAAGGGTTGGAATTGGATGCCGTGATGGCGGCACTCGGCAGCGCGATGGTAATGCTATTTGTCTATACCACTAAAAATCATGAGATTAAGCGGTGGCACGGCGGCATACTGCTGCTGATATACGCGGCATATTTGGCATACCGATTGGGAACAATTTAGGATTCTGAGGCGTGCTGGCGGGAGATATCCTGCAAGACTTGGCGGTTGAAGAGCGTTCGCTCACGGTCGAAAAACCATCCCCACTTACAGAAATAACGACACATATTGACAATGTGTATCCACAGAAGGCGCATACTATGGTATGAGCCTTTTTTGTGTGCATGGACAATGGTGACAGACGGATAGTAGAGCGTGAGGTAGTTGCGGTGGATGCGGCGGGTGAGATCGATATCCTCCGGATACATGAAATAGCGCTCATCGAACAGGGGCGCGCCCAACTCGGTATTGGTACGCAACAACATAAAGCAACCACTGAGATAAGGTACGTTGAGCGGGCGGGCAGGGTCGGATGCATGCAGCTCATAGCGGGCATTGCGACGGCACATCCAAGACGCGGGCAGGAAACGGCGACCGAAGACATCAAGCGGGGTGGGCAGCAATTTGCAGAGATGCTGCGGCGTTCCTTCGGGATTGACCACACGAGGCATGAGCTGACCGACCTCCGGGTGCGACTCCATAAACGAGCAAAGCACATCCACATCGGCGGCATGCAGGCAGATATCACTATTGAGCACCAAATGCAGCGTAACGGCATCGGCTATGCTGCGGCGGATAGCGATATTATGCGCACGGCCATAGCCTAAATTCGCTCCCATAAACTGATACAAGACGGGCGCCTCCGCACCCAAGACAGACAGGCGATTTCTATCGAATTCATCGGCACTGTCGCGCTCGGAATTGTCCAAGAGATAGATGTGGCCGAGATGGCGAACCCGGA
>CAVHGD010000044.1:9930-12225 GCA_963635385.1 Dialister sp. CAG:486
AGAACGGAATAAGCCGAGACTTATTCTGCAGCAGGTGCGTCCTCTGCGGGAGCCTCTGCAGCTGCAGCCTCTTGTGCTGCCTCTACTGCAGCAGCTGCAAGCGCATCAGCAGCCTCTTGGCGCTTCTTTGCTACAGCAGCAGCCTTTGCCTTGTTGGTCTCTACCTCTTGTGCGAGAAGAGCCTTGGCAGCAGCTACCTTCTTGTCAGCCTCAGCTGCGCTAATCTTGCCATTTTTAGCATCCTTTTGAGCCTTCCAAGCGTCGAAACGCTTCTGAGCCTCCTCTTGGCTAAATGCACCCTTAGCTACACCACCGTTGAGGTGCTTCATGAGAAGAACGCCCTCGTCGGAAAGGATGTTGCGTACGGTGGCTGTCGGCTCTGCACCTACACCTACCCAATAGAGAGCACGCTCAAAATTGAGAACCACTGCACTCGGATTGGTGTTCGGATTGAAAGAACCAATACGTTCGATAATTTTGCCATCACGTGGCGAGCGGCTGTCTGCTACTACGATGTGGTAGAAAGCATAGTCTTTGTGACCATGACGAGCCAAACGAATCTTTGTTGCCATTTAGACTTTTGTTTTGCGGGCTACGATTGCTCGAATCGCCTGCCCTTGTTAATAATAAAATAATTTGCTCCGCCGATACGAATACCGCATTCGGCCAAAAAGCGTGCAAAGGTACGCTAAAATATTGAATTACACAAGCCTTGCCGCGATTTTCCGTGCATTTCGGATGGTTTTCGACCTATTTTTGAGATTTTTTGAGATAGAATTCGAGTACGGAAAAGGGGAAATAGGGGGTAGCGGGAAAAAGTATCGTTCGTTATTATCGAATACGAATTGTGAATTGTGGCGCATGTAATATACTATGAATCAGTCTTTTGCAGCGGTTGCATCGATATCGGGAACGGAAAGGCCCTTCTCCGCCGCCAAACGAAACAGATAGGCACGTGCCGCCTCGTGCTCGTTGGGAATGACACCATCCAAAATGGCGTCCTTGACCGCTGTTTTCAGCTCGCCCACCGTAGCGCAAGGGGGCAACGAGAGCCACTGCATGATTTCCTCGCCCCGCACAGGCGGCTGGAAATTGCGAATGCGGTCGCGCTCCTCCAACTCGACCATTTTTTGGCGAACCAACTCGTAATTATGATGGAAGCGAGCCACCTTATCGGCATTGCGAGAAGTGATGTCCGCATCGCACAAAAGCATCAAATCGTCGATGTCGTCGCCCGCCTCGAACAACAAACGACGCACCGCCGAATCGGTGACGGTATCCTCGATAAGGTTGATCGGGCGCATGTGCAAATCTACCATCTTGACCACATAATCCATCTTCTCGTTCTGCGGAAGCTTCATGCGGCGGAAGATACGTGGCACCATGCGGGCACCCAAGTAGTTGTGATTGCGGAACGTCCAACCCACCTGCGGATCCCAAGCCTTGGAACGGGGCTTGCCGATGTCGTGCAACAGAGCCGCCCAACGCAACCAAAGGTTATCGGACTTCTCCGCCACATTGTCCAAGACCTGCATCGTATGCAAGAATACGTCTTTGTGGCCGCGACCCGCGATGGTTTCAACGCCTTTCAAGGAAGATAGTTCGGGGAAGATAAGGGAAAGCAGGCCCGTGCGGTCGAGCAACTTCCACCCCACCGAGGGGCGGCGAGAGAGCATGATCTTGTTCAACTCGTCAGCAATGCGCTCGCGGGAGATGATGGCGATACGCTCGCGATTGCGCTCGATGGCTTCGAACGTGGTGAGATTGAGCGAAAAGCCCAACTGCGTGGCAAAGCGGACCGCACGCATCATTCGCAACGGATCGTCGGAGAAGGTGATATCCGGGTCGAGCGGCGTGCGGATGATGCATTGCTCCATATCGGAAAGACCGTCGAACGGGTCGAGCAACTCGCCGTATCGGTCGGCGTTGAGGCAGATGGCGAGGGCGTTGATAGTGAAATCGCGGCGGTTCTGATCCTCCTCCAACGTGCCGTCCTCGACGATGGGATTGCGGGAGTCGTGGCGATAACTCTCGCGACGAGCACCGACAAACTCGAGCTCCATATCACCCTTCTTGACCTGCGCCGTGCCGTACGTGCGGAACACACTGAGGTGAGAGCCGCGACCTAAACGATGCGCTACGGCTTCCGCCACCTGAATGCCGATGCTGACCGAGTGCGGTTCCGGGGTTGCGGAGTTTTGAGAATCTTTATTAGAAGTCGCTTGAACTTCATTTTTTGAGGGCGACGGAGCTTCCTCGGAGTGTGCCTGATGGGCTTGGGGCTGAGCGTCTATT
>CAVHGD010000044.1:12454-18397 GCA_963635385.1 Dialister sp. CAG:486
AATTCGATTTGGATTTATTTGGTAGTTTAAGTTAGTCGTTTTTAGAGAATAGATGTATATAGCGATGAAATAGATAGAGCGCTGCGGGAACGGCGATGAGGCAGAGGATGCCGAGCCATAAGGTGGAGGAAATGCCGATGGATTCGAGAGAATTCGGGTCTAAACCGTGCGTATAGACATAATAATAAGAAAGGACTGTGGCCGCATTATTCACACAGTGCATCAGCATAGGCACCCACAGGCTGCCCGTCCATGCGACCATATAACCGAACATGGCGCCCATCAACAGACGAGGAATGAAGCCATAGAACTGGAAATGGATAAACGAGAAAATAGCCGCTACGATCCAAATCACGAGATGGTGACGGCGGGTGAGGCGATGCATAGGCGCATGAACCGAAGCGGGCTCCGGGAAGAGCAGCGACTGGAACATACCTCGAAAAGTAACCTCCTCGCACAAAGCGGGCAGGAGAGCCATCAGACCCAAATTGACAAGCAGGCCGCCTACGGTATCGACCTGCATAAACTGTTCGGTGAGGCGAGCGGCTGCCTCCTCCTGCGAGCGCATCAGCTCCTCCAACGGGCGCAAGAAAGCGGGCAAAGCCATCTGCTCGTTGAGATGCGCCAAGAGATTGATGGCCGGAACAGCGCAAAGCATGGTCAATACGGCAAACAGAGCCGTTTGCCACGACATGCCGCGATCCATTTTGAGCCACGAAAAGGGCGAATCGGTATGCAGATACGCCACGCACAAAGCGGGCAAGAGGAACGTGCCGACGGATTGCATAAATTGCAGCCATTTGAGCGATACCGTGGAGCCGAGATTCGCCGAAAAAGCCGTCCAATAAATCAGCATGGCGAGCAGCGTGAATAACGCCATCAGACCAAGCCAAAGCAGGGCAATCAGCCACGGAGATTGTATTTTTTGGAATTTCATATTCGTTGCGTTGGGTTCGTATTCGTTTTATTGCGTTAGAGGAGTTGTTTTTGCGTGTTTTAGGTTCGTTGTTTGCGTTGTTTTTGGGGTTGCGGAGTTGCGATTTATGTCGAATTCAACGGATTTTACAGCGGATCGACGTCGGGCAGAATCGTTGTTCCTTTGCAATCGGGAAGCGTCAAGACCGCTGCCATCTGCTCGGACAGGAGCTGTTTGGCACGGGCAAAATCGGCGTGCGCCTCGATACGCAAACGGATCTGGCGGATAAATTGGTTCTGCACTCGCTCCAACGAAGGCACGATGACTGCCGACACGCGCGAGCCGAAAATACGGAACAAGCGAGCCTGCAACTGCAACGAGGCCTGCTCGAGGCGAGCCAAATCGTGATGACGGAGCGTAATCGAAATAAGCCGATGGAATGGCGGATAGTGGAACAATTGGCGCTCCTCGCACTGCGAACGGAACAGACCCTCGTAATCGTGATTGACGAGGTACGTTAGCACGGGATGAGCGGGATCGAACGACTGGATAAAGACCTCGCCCTGCGCCCCCTTGCGCCCCGCACGGCCCGACACCTGCTCCAACATCTGAAAAGCCCGCTCGTAACTGCGGAAATCGGGCTGATTGAACATGCTGTCGGCATTGAGCACCGCCACCAACGACACATCGTCGAAATGCAAGCCCTTGCTGACCATCTGCGTGCCGACCAAGATGTCTGCCTCGTGGCGGGAAAAGGCGTTGATGATGTCCTGATAGGCCGTTTTGCTGCGGGTGGTATCCAAATCCATACGCAACACGCGAGCCTCCGGGAAGAGCTGCGCCACCTCGTCCTCGATACGCTCCGTGCCAAAGCCTTGCACCCGCATCTCGCCACCGCAAGACGGGCAACGGGAAGGCACGGGAACGGAATAGCCGCAATAATGGCACGACAAACGATTGAGCCGCTTATGGAACGTGAGCGGCACATCACAATTGACGCAACGGGGAGGCTTGCCGCACGATTTGCATTGCAGCAACGGTGCATAGCCGCGGCGATTGCGAAACAAGATAATCTGCTTGTGGCGAGCCAACTCCTCGCGAATGCGGTCGACCAACGGGTCGGAGAAATGGCCGTACATCTCCTTGCGATGGTACTGGCGCTGCAAATCGATGAGCCGAATCGCCGGCAACTGCAAGCCCGCATAGCGCTCCGTGAGCGTTGCCAAGCCGTACTTGCCCGTGGTGGCATTGTAATACGACTCGACCGAGGGCGTTGCCGACCCCAACAAGACCTTGGCACCAAAGCGCTGCGCCAAGATAATCGACACAGAACGAGCGTGATAGCGAGGCGCCGGCTCGGACTGCTTATAGGAAGACTCGTGTTCCTCGTCGACCACGATTAGCCCCAAGCGGCGGAACGGCAGGAAAATGGCGGAACGAGCGCCGATAATGACACGAGGCGAGTCGGCCTCCAAAAGAGCGTGGTAGATCTCGACCCGCTCGGCATCGGTGAAACGGGAATGATAGACCAAGAGGCGGTCGCCGAATACGGAACGCAAGCGGTCGGTGAGCTGCGTGGTAAGGGCTATCTCCGGCACCAAATAGAGGACCTGCTTGCCCTGACGCAACTGCTCCTCGATGAGGTGAATATAAACCTCCGTCTTGCCCGAAGAGGTAACCCCGAAAAGCAGACAAACGGAATGGGATTGCCATGCGGCACGAATGGCGTCCGCCGCGTGGGACTGCGCCGGCGACAGCGGGTGGATAGGCTCGACCGCCCCCGTGAAGACCTGCAGCCGACTGACATTCTGCTCGATTTCATCGAAGATATGACGCTCGACCAAGGCACGAACGATGGCGGTGGATTCGCCCGACTCCTCGATAAGCAGGCGGCGCTCCACCAACGGATTCTGCCGGGCCAAACGGAGATAGGTCTCAAGCACCCGCAACTGCTTGGGCGCACGTGCGAGCGACTGACGGGCGGTCTGCAAGTCGAGCTCGCGCAATACGATATAGGATGCGGTACGCACCGTGTAATTGTCGTCGATGATACCTGCGGGCAAGGCGGCAGACAAGACCTCGCCAAGGGTGCACATATAGTAGGATGCAATCCATTGCCACAGCGCAAGCTGGTCGGCTGTGACGAGAGGAGCGTCATCCAATAGGGATTCGATGGCGCGAAGACGGAGATGGTTCGGGAGTGGTTCGGGATGAGCACGCAAAACAACCCCCGTGACGGACTTCCGACCCAACGGAACCAAGACACGCACACCCGCCTCCGGCATCGGCATCGACTCCGGCACACCGTAGGTGAGGACATCGTGCATGGCCAACGGCAAAATGACATCCACCATGCGGGAGGGTTGTATGGAATCGGTTGGGAGCGACACGGTTGGGGAAATTACTGAGTCGGAGAAGTTAGTTTGTTACTCAACAGGTGTATCTGTACGCTGCTCGGTTTGAGAAGCGGCGGCCTGCTGCCCGGTTTGAGAAGCGGCGGCCTGCTGCCCGGTCGGAACATCCGTACGCTGCTCGGAGGCGAGGGCCTCCGCATAGCAACGGCGGCAAAGCGGCGGCAAGAGCCTCCGCATAGCAACGGCGGCAAAGCGGCTCATACGAATCGGTTTCCCCCAACAAGACCCGCTTGTCGGAAGACACAAGACGATGGCTGACATACGCCAAATCACCGCAATGGACACAGATGGCGTGCGTCTTATAGACATCGTCCGCCACCGCCATCAGAGCCGGCATGGGACCAAACGGCACCCCCTTGAAGTCCATATCAAGACCCGCCACGATGACACGCACGCCACGTGCCGCCAACTCGTTGCAGACATCGACAATGCCCATATCGAAAAATTGCGCCTCG
Organism: Dialister sp. CAG:486; assembly: GCA_963635385.1. Classification (GTDB taxonomy): domain Bacteria; phylum Bacteroidota; class Bacteroidia; order Bacteroidales; family Paludibacteraceae; genus Colicola. Next base: position 16,240 of record CAVHGD010000044.1, read on the forward strand.
TCGATACCCACCACCTCGATATCATCCGCCAAAAGCAAGATATTCTGGCTGGAATCGACCGGCGTGGAACGAATGGCGTTATGGTCGTGGCTGACCACATCCTCCTCCGAATAACGCACATCAATGGAAGGCTTGAAAATCTCTACCTTCTGCTTGGCAAACTGCGCACGCTTCATACGGCGAATCAACTCCTCCGTCTTGCCGGAAAACATGCTGCCGCAAACCACTTCTATCCCTCCGTGACGCAATGAGGGACCCTTGGTGTCTCGTTCTGAAAACATTCGTCCTAATTATGAATTAAGAATTATGAATTATGAATTATTACAAGCTACTGATTGGGAGTTTGAGGGGCGTTGAGGTGGATGTCGACCGCCATCATCTGGATGGATGTGACCCCGCCAAACGTGTTCTCCTCCAAATGGTAACAGATGTCCGCACTAAGGCCGTTCTGAAAATGCAACGCCTTGTCGCCCTGACCGAACGCTATGCCGTGAATCTTAGCCACCTCATGCCCCGACGCCATCCGAGAACCGTCGGTGACATCCAAATGCAGATGCTCGCCCTTGCCGTCTCGACCCACCCGACGCGTACGCTCGTTATTCATCAAACCGCGCGTCAAGAACAATGGCCGCTCGTTGCCCGGACCAAACGGCTCGAGGTAACGCAAGACATTGAAAAACGACTGCGTGATATCCGCCAAATCGATTTCCGCTTCGATCTGGATGACCGGTTGCTGCTGCTCAGGCGTGATATGCTCCGCCACATACGCCTCGAAACGACGCTTGAACTCGGGCAAGTTGCTCTCCAACATGCTTAGCCCCGCGGCAAAGCGGTGGCCACCGAAATTGGTCAGCAAATCGCGGCACGAATCGATGGCGGAATAGATATCAAAATCGGAAACGGAACGAGCCGAGCCCGAGATAAGGCCGTTGTCAGACGACGTAAAGACAATCGTGGGGCGAAAATAATTCTCCGTGAGGCGAGAAGCGGCAATGCCCACCACGCCCTTGTGCCACGAGGGCGAATAGACCACCGTGGTATGGCGGGAATCGTTCTCCGGGTCCTGACGAAGCATCTCGAGCGCCTCCGTCGTGGTCTGATTGTCCAAGCCGCGCCGCTCCTCGTTGTAGCGATTGACATCCGCCGCCTGACGCTGCGCAAAGTCCTCGTCGTCGGTGATGAGCAGACGCACGGCCTCAACGCCCGAATGGATACGGCCGCAGGCATTGATACGAGGGCCCAACTTGAACACCAAATCGGAGATGGTAATGGTATGGTTCGGCGAAACACCCGCAGCGGAAAGAATAGCACGGATGCCGACCGAAGGGTGTCTGTTGATCTGGCGAAGGCCATAGAACGCCAAGATACGGTTCTCGCCCGTGACAGGCACGATATCGGAAGCGATGGACATGGCCAACAGCGAGAGCAGCGGATAGATTTGCTCCATTGGGATTTGGGCTCGGATGGCGTAGGCCTGCACCAACTTGAACCCCACACCACAGCCGCTCAGCTCCTTGAAGGGATACGGACAATCGGACCGCTTCATATTGAGGACCGCCACGGCAGCGGGAAGGGTATCACCCGGCGTGTGGTGGTCGCAGATAATCATGTCGATACCCCGCTCCGTGGCGTACTGCACCTTGTCGACCGCCTTGATACCGCAGTCGAGCGCAATCATGAGCGAGCACCCATCCTGCTTGGCCGTGTCGATACCCTGAAAAGAGATACCATAGCCCTCGCGGTAACGGTCGGGAATATAGAACGAGAGATTGTCGGTGAGGGTGCGCAGAAAACTGTACATCAACGCCACAGCCGTGGTGCCATCGACATCGTAATCGCCATAGACCATGATGCGCTCGTGCCGATCGATGGCCATACGCAGGCGAGCAACGGCCTTGTCCATATCACGCATACGAAACGGATCGTGCAGCGAGGACAAAGACGGACGAATGAAAGCACGCGCCTCCGCAGCCGTACGGATGTTGCGATCGACCAACAAGCGGGCGGACACGGGAGAGATATTGAGCTCTCGGGACAAGGTACGGCAGAGCGATTGCTCCTCCTCGGTGAGGGTACGGATATTCCAACGGGGTGTTAACATATTTACAAGGGATTCTTAGGGAGTTGGTTCGGGACCGGTTCGGGAATGATAGGAAAA
>CAVHGD010000045.1:0-3884 GCA_963635385.1 Dialister sp. CAG:486
CTGGCGTTGATGAATGTTTTTAGATAATTGTATATAAACTTGGAGTTTAGTAATGTAACAAAATAAGCGACCGACAAATTACATAGACTATACATACTCATACTGGCAACATCATTAATTGATTGTCCCTTAAGACGACATTTTATATACATACTATCTTCATTAACTGGTAGTAGTACATTATTCCAACAAAAACCCTCCTTAGTTCTACCCTTATCTATAAGGAATTAAAGATGGTAGAGGTGGTGTATTTGCTTGTCTAATTGTATCTGAAGAGCGTCTAATTTGTCACTATCGTTATTGGTTTGTTTGATTGCTACAGCCTCAGTAAATAGTCTCGAAAATTCTGTAATTTGTAGAGATGTTGGGATTATAATCGGGATTTGACGTGCATCATTGATCTGGAATGTTTGAGTATTATTAACAAAATCATTCACATAGTTACTCATAAAAGTGGAATTAATGACACAAATAATGAATGACTCAGGCACCATATTGCACATCCCAAATAAACTCATACTTTTGACATCATTGATACTTTTCTGTTTCTTCCGACATTTTAAGAAAGTGGTATTTATATCACTCCAACATAGTCCCTCCTTAAAATAAAACTGAGGATTACGCACAACAGGCATACCTTCCCCCTTCTTGCCAGAATTAGTCTTCAAGAAATGGACGATAAGTGTGAACTAATATATTCCCCTGCACCAACGCCCGTTCCGTGCTTTTGTGGGAGTACGAATGCCGGTATATGCTAAATATCTATAAAGAGTTCCTCGTGCGACTTTGATTTTCTTTGCAATCATGGGGATGCTTACACCTTTTTCAATTTGTTTACAGATGTAGTTGTGTTTCGATACGCAAATAAGATTATATGTGTTATTTCTTCTGCCAATAGCACGCCCTAATGTTACTCCCTCTGCTTTTTTTCGTGCCAAGGCCTCTTTGGTACGCTGACTTATCAAGTTGCGCTCTATCTCTGCCGACAAGCCGAATGCAAATGCCAGCACCTTGCTCTGTATGTCATCGCCGAGGCGGTAGTTGTCTTTGATAGTCCATACGCGACACTCTTTGGTCATGCAGATATTCAGTATCTCCATTATCATAAACAGGTTTCTCCCAAGGCGGGACAACTCGGTGCATACTATCAGGTCGCCTTTCACGACATGTTTCAACAGTTTCCCAAGCGCCCGCTTGTTGTACGCTTTTGTGCCGCTGATAGTTTCTTCTATCCAGCCGTCAATCTGTAAGTGTTCCCGTTCGCAGAATTTGTTAATCTCAAAGCGTTGGTTCTCGACGGTCTGCCTGTCAGTCGAGACGCGAATGTATCCGTAAGTCATACAAAAATATGTTTTATCGCACAAATAAGCATACAATTTGTTAATATGGCAAATTTTGTATAACTTTGCATCATCGAATCATTAACCCGCTAAATATGTTCTACCATGTCTAAATTACAGAAATTATACGATACTATTGACAACCTCCGCGAGCTTCAACTTCCTGTTGATGACAATTTGCAACAGGCTATGGAGCAGTTAGAGACAAAAATCATTCAAAGTGAAGTAATTCCGTCTTTGCAGGCGAGTATGCAGCCTATCATTCGGCAGATTCGTAGCAAAGTGGTGCTTGTTGTTGATTGGGATCCCGAATCGGCCGAGCTTACTATCTCTAAGACCCGTCGCGGACATGTTATTCGTGCAGAGGAAGGGATTGTGTTGTATCATTCAGCCAACAACAATTACCATTCACCTGCATCGGTAGATACAAACAAACCACAACGTAAGGTAACGAATCCGATTACCTCATTGCGGGTAACGCTTCCTAATGGAAAGGTTATTGAAGATAAGATGGCACTTAATGTGTTTATCCGTACATTGGAGTGGTTCGGCCTGCCAAATGTGGAACAACTTGGGATAATGCTGGCAGGGCAGCCGCTTGTGGGTAAAAAGCGCGCCAAATATGCACAGAAAGTAACGCCAAACGGTTTCTATATATCAGTCAATAGCAGCACCATTCAAAAACAGCGTCTGTTGCTTACTATCGCAAAACGTCTTGGCAAAACCATTCAAGTTGATGTCTTATCTCGCTCCGATATAGGATGAGCCACGGTTGCTCTATTCCCTCTTGTATGGGCAAGCCTGCTGAGGCGGGTGAGCTGCATGGAGATGATACGACAAGCCCTTGCCGAACCGGCAAGGGCTTGTCGTATGTGTGAGTGTGTTCGCTTTGTAGCTGCGTGCCGTGTGTTTGCGTGAGGCTACTCGTAGTACGCGAGAGCTGCTACTCGTAGTCCGGCAGAGCAACTACTCATACTCCGTGAGGGCGGGGGTGAAGGGCGACTCGATGGTGCCGAGATGGCGGTCGACGACAAACTCGAAGACATCTTTTTGCACATAAATATGCCGCGTGGAATTGCAATAGTAGCGCATGGTGAGCATCACCGACGAGGTGTGCGTGGCGCTATGCGGGCGCGTAATGAACAGAAAGAAGTAAGGCGTAGAGCCGATCTTCTGGATATCGGCTACACCCCAACACTCCTTGTCGGAGAAAACAGCCACCAAATCGGCCGTGTCGGCCGTCGCCACCAACGACTCGGGCAGATGACCCGTGACGGTCATCGTGCTCTCGAGGTCGGTGGTATCGGTAGCCACCCACGTGGGACGGTCGTGCTTGGGAAGCGAATCGACCGGCTGGATGGTGTCTCTACGTTCGGTAGTGTCTCGGCGCGTGGTGTCTTTGCCGTCCGGCGAGTCCGGATTGTTCCGCCCACGAGGGCAGCAAGCGCTAAAGCCGGCGAAGGCAACGGTAAGACTGAATAAGGTGAATACCTGAAGGAATTGCTTATAGAAGGTTTTCATAACTGTTTCTATTTGTTAAGTCCGTCTTATTTCTATTTGCCGATTCGCCTATTTCTGTTTGATGAGTCGAATCGTTTGGGTCTCCTGACCGACATGTACCACCGCCGAATAGATACCGGCCGGTACGGCTGCGCAGTGCCACTCGTATGTGTACTGACCGTTTTCGGTTTGGCCTTCGGCACGCGTGAGCAGCTGACCGCTCTCGCTATAGATAGCCAACGAGACGGGTTGCTCCTCCGGCGTGGTAACCACTATCGTCACATGGTCGACGAAAGGCGAAGGCAGAGCGGTGACCTTGGTGCCGACAAAGGAGATAGGCAGCGGCGCCGTAAGCGAACCTACAATGCCCTGAGGCGCATAGTCAAACATCGGTGCGCTGTAGGCTATGGTCTCTCCGTCTTGCTCCAAAGCGAAACGAATGGGGGCTGAGGCCTCCTCCGTGCCGACGGTAAGGAAGAAGAGCGGGAGCGTATCGGTCGGGTGTACGGCAACACGGCCGGCTAATTGGGTGCCCGCATAGGCCGCCAAAACGAGATGGTCGGTGCTGCCCGTCCAGTCCGCAAGGGTTGCGATAACGGACATACTCGACGAGGCTTGGTTGCTATGGAGCAACTCGGGCGATTCGAGGGCGTTGGCCCGAGCTACCTTTTGGCGTACTTCGGGAGCGGAGGAAGGCGTGGTGGAGTGATACGTGAACTGACACGGCGCTCCTTGGTGGTAGAGCAGGTAGCCCTGACCCGGCTCCATATAGGTGAGGCTTCCCTCCCACTTGGAATCGGTGGAGAAGACCGCAAAGCAGTCCTTGCTCTTGAGCATATCGCCCGCCTTGGCATTGGTCAAGTAGTCGGACAGCGCTTCGGCTATCGGGAAGTTGCTATCAAGCAGGAAGGGGAACACATTCCAACCCGTCTGCAAGCGGAGCGTGCGGTCGGCGGTGGAAAGCGGGGATCCTTCGATTTCGGGATAGACATCGTGCGCAACGTGGAACATATAAATATTGTGGAAGTCCATCTCGTTGAGCGT
>CAVHGD010000045.1:4167-18133 GCA_963635385.1 Dialister sp. CAG:486
ATGTAAATCTTGCCGGTGCTGTACTGCCACAGACGCATCTGTACATAATTGTCCTTCATATCCTCGTTGCCGTAGATGGTCATATAGACGTGGTTCTGAGCCGTGGCGTCGTTGTAGGTGATGTTGGCCGTGCCCACGCAGCGATTGTCGATGAAGGCGGCCACGACGTCGTTGACATCGGTGTCGAAGACGGTGTCCTTGGCGTTGGTCAGCTTGACTTGACCGATCAGCGACATGGACATCGGCAGCTCCTTGTGGTCGTCCGTCCACGGGCAAACCGACTCGACTTTGACGGTGAGCGTCAGGCGCTCGTAGAGGTCTTGGTCGTCCTGCAAATAGACGTACTCGGTATGCTCGCCGATATTCAGCCCGTCTGCCACGGTGAAGTGGATGTTCTGCGTGGCCTGCGGAGCAAGCGAGCCCTGCGAAGGCACTGCGGTCAGCCACGAAGGCAGCGAGGTGATGCTATATTGGCGCGTGGTACCGCCCGTGTTGGAGATGGTGAGGTCGAACTCGTTCTTGCTATTGAGCGAGGAAGTGATGGTCTTGGTGTTCTCCGACCAACGCAGCTGGTTGCGATCGACATAGACCGTCCAAGAGAGCGGGCTGACCATCTTGTTGCCATTCAGGTCCTCCACGTTGCGCACGGTGATGAAGATGTTTTGCTTGTTGATCTCCTTGTTGAGCATCTTGAGGTTGATCATCAGCTCGTCGCTATTGCAAGCCCAAGCGAAGTTGTACTTCTGGCGAGGCGTTGCGTCGCGAACCGGCGAGAACTCGTTCTTATCCATCAGCTTCTCGGCATCGGTGCGCAGAAGGAGCTGCTTCTTGTTGATGACGTTTCCGTTGTTGTCGCGGAAGACGCGCGCATTGTACGGGTAGTACTGCAACTCGAGGCGGCCGTTGTCGGTGAGCTGCTGCTTGCAGAACGGCAAGTAAGCAATCAGACCCAACTCCTCGCCCGTGGGCGACACGTTGTTGTAGGTCAAAAGACTGCTCGTGGGCAGCGCCTGCTCGTAGAGAACGACATTGTCGATGTGTCCGGAGAAGGCGTAGAGCGGCTGCTCGTGCTTGACGCCCAAGCTGTCGGTCAGCGACCAATGGCATGCGCCCAACCACATCTCGTTGCTCGAGAAGCTGCCGAGCTTGTCCGCCGCAAAGGTGATGGACTGCTTGCCGTCGACAAAGAGGTTGGCAATATTATAGGTGCGGTTGACGGTATAGACCACGTGGTGCCACTGCTGGTCGTTGTACGTACCGCGGGCGATCTGCTCGTTGCCCTGATTGCGCAGCACGATGTTGCCGTTTTGCAGACCGATATAGAGCTTGCCCTCGGCGTCCGCCTCGGTCTTCAGTCCGAAGCCCGTGGAGAACAGGGCGGCGGTGTCGGCAGTCTGCTTGTCGGTCTTGAACCAGAACATAAATGTGAGGTCTTGGTGCGCCGAACGAGCGAAGATGTCTTGCTGCAGCTGCACACCGCCCACGCTATCGGTGAGGTGGAGCGACATATTGTCGGGCAGCGTCCACGAAGTGCCCTCGAGCGAGAGCGTGGCGCCGTTGGCAAGGTCGGTGCAGGTGGTGCCTACGCCGTCGTCCATGCGGTAGTACGCCATCAGTTCGGGTTCGAAACCGGTGAGGTGCTTCTTGTAGGTGAGCGAGAGCTCGTCGACCTCTTGTGCCTTAGCCCAAACGCGTGCCTCGAGCATGTTGCCGTGGAAAGGCTCCTTGCCGTCTAACGAGTTGCCGAACAGCAGCGTGCCGCTATTGTGATAGTAAGGCATTGCGGGGCTGTTAGGCTGCGTGAGCTCGGCCGTTCCGACATAGAAACGAACGACGCCCGCTGTATCGTAAGTCATGGCACAGCGCGTGAAGTCGAGTATCGGCTCGAGGGGCTTGGACTTGATAAGCGAATCGCCTATCTCGGCTTGCAAGCAGTTGTCGGCCGTCAGGGAGAAACGAAGGCGTTGCTTCGGCGTTCCTAAGGCAAAGATGGTCATCGCCTTGCCTTGCTCGGCGGGACGAATCATCGCCTCGATGGTGAAAGCACGGTTGTTAAAATTGCGATTGACAAGCGTCTTGGCCACGCAGTTTTTCTCGCCTGAGAAGAATAACGAGGTGGTTTGCGTGATGTCCAAATTGTTGGTGCCGCCGACGACTTCGAAGTTAGCGTCCTCGTCCAAATAGTTGCCCGCGATAGGCTCGCTGAAGCGTACCGAGAGGGCGTCCTTGACGGTGAGAATACCGTCCGCAGGGGTCGGGATACCGAATACCTCCGGGCAGCGGGTGTCCTTGGTGCCTTGCAGCACATCCGACGAGCGGGTGACAAAGCCGTTGCCGTAGCGAGCGTAGGTGACGGCACGCAGCTCGTACTGCTGCTCCATCGGGTCGCGGTCGCCGTAGAAGCGGATGCCGTCGATGCTGCCGCTCGAAATCATCGCCTTGTTGCCCGAAGCCAAGCCGTAGAGGCTGTCGCTGGCGTAGTAGGAACAGATATTGACCCAATCGTTGTCCGACTCCGTCACCTTCTTGTATTGCAACTCGATGTGGTCGAAGCCGTCGGAATGGATGTCGTAGCCGTCGATCGAAACAGGCAGGTAGTAGCCCGCGCTGTCGTGCGCCGAGAGGGTGTTGAGCACCCACTTGTCGTGCGGAGCGGAGAGATTGACCGCTGAGGCTGACGGCACAAAATGAACGGAGATATTGACGGAGCGCAGGTACGCCACATCGCAAGTGGAGCGGAGCGCAAGGGTGATGTCCTCGAAATCGTAGCCCTGACCACGCTCGACCTCGATGGTCTTGACGATGGTCTGTCCGTGCGGGATACGCACCGTGATGGGCGAGATACCCATCGGGTAGCCATCCACGTACAGCTTCAGCCCGTTGGGGTTGCTGCCGGCTGCCACATAGAAATCGAACGGAATGGAGGCTTGCGCGCCCAGACCGATGTCGGTCGGCTGCTCGTTGGTCAGCGAGACATTGAATATCGCCCGCTGGTCGGCCGGCACATTGCTGATCTCGCGCTTGTCGACCGTGATATGCGGATTCTCGATGGCTATGGTCGGGTTGCTCAGCGGTGTTCCCGGGATGTAGAACAGCGTGCTGTCGCCGCCCTCGTAGGGGCAACGGCTGGCACCTGCGAGGCCTTGGAAAATGAAGCTGCTGTACTTGTAGTTGGTTGCAGGCACCACGGCATAGCCATCGGCATCCTTATTATAGGAGTTGATGGTGTCCGTGATACGATAGACATTGACATCCATATAGCCGAACGCGTCCGGAGAGAGCGTATAGGTATAGGTACGCGAGTAGGCCTCGTTGTCTTCGCCTGTGGTACGACTGAAATCCAAATTCGCAATCGGCTCGATCTTGAAACTGAACTTAGCCGCCGGCGTTACGGCCTGCAACTCGGTCACATTCTTCTCCTCATTTTTGACGGAGGAAATCGACAAAACCTGTTGGACGATGTTGCCCGCAGCCACCTTGCTGAATATACTGAAAATACCTTGCGGCGAGATAGGAACGGATCCGTTCGTGTTGTACTTGTTGTTGGTAAACTTGTGGCTCTCGGTGTAGGTAACCGGCGTTGCGCCCGTCACGGAATAGGTCTTGTAGGGCTTGTTGCTGTTGAGGGCCAACACCTTTTCCTTCTCGTTGATGTAGATGAGCTGAATCCATTGGCGAACCATGCGGTTGTATTCGGCAATCGCATCGCTCGTACTCTTCATGTCGGCGCCTTCGGGGTCCACCCAAGCGTAGTCCTTGGTGCCATAGCCGTCCACGTCCGGATCCAACGCGGTGTAATAGACGCGCTCACGGGAGGCGTTTGCCTTCTGTTGCGCCGTGGTGGAGTCGGTGGTCAGCAGCAGGTTGTTCCGCTCGCGGACCAGCGTCGGGATGACCGTACCGATGATATACTGTTGCGTATAGGCGAAGTTCGATCCGTGCGCGAACGAGTACATCAGCTTGCGGCCCACTACCAGATAGCGCATCTCGCCGTCGGTGTTGCGGCCCGAAGCTATCAGCTTCATCGTTCCGTTGGCCACTTGGCCCTTCATGGAGGCGTAAGCCATCGAGTCGAGCACGCCCATACCGTGTCCGATACCGTGATAAACCATCTCCGTCGCTCCGATATAGACATCGGCGTCCGCTCCCACGTGGTAGGCATCGCTACCCGTATGCACGCTCTCGGTGGTGGTGTATTCGGACGAGGCAGTCCACTGAGCAGAGCCCTTGTAGGTCATAGGAATGGTGAGCTGCGTAGCGTTCTGTATTATCATCTCCTGTCCGGCAAAGACACCTTGTCCTACCGGCGCATTGACCGTTCCGATCAGGCCCGTATAGTTCGAGCCGTGGGTGATGGTGAGGTTAAATCCGGCGGTCCAAGACAGGTTCCACGTGTTGGTCGAGGTATAAGTCGTTCCCGATGCCAGAGAGGAGTAGCTGCCCGATCCGGGAGGGTCGCGCAGGATGTCGTAGAGCTTGATGCCCGTATTGGTCTTGCTCACGCTCTCCACGCCGTTCAGTCGGTCGGCAAACACATAGACCTCGAGCGGGTCGGAGGTGATATGCTCGCCGTTATGCTCGACGGACACTTGCAGGCGGCGTGTGACAGCGTCGTTCAGCCCCGTGTAGGTCGGATAATCCGCCTGCAGCGTGGCGTCCCACATACCGTCGTTGTTGAGTATGCCGCTCAGCGTCTCCGTCTCGGAGTGCATGCCGTTGTAGATATTCACTTTGTTGCCGTGCAGCATCACTTGGTCGCGTGCCGAAGAGGTGTGGCTGCCGTTGTAGTAGTAGTCCTCGTGCGCCGTGATGCGGAAGGTGTATTTGCCCTCGGTGAATACCGGCTTGCCGAACAGATACTCGTATTCGCCGTATTCGTCTTTATAGACCAAATTTTGTGTCCGTGCCACGCTGTCGAAGACGGTCATGTAGGCGCTCTCGTTGCCGAGATAGCCCTTCTCCATGCCGTAAATCACCTGCGTGAGCGAGATGCTGACATCGCTGTGATAGGTGTGGCGGAACGAGTCGTTGCAGAGCACCACTTTCTCGTTGTGGAACAGCGAATCGACAAAGAGGCTGTTGGTCAGGTCGAGCGTCTGCATGGCCGTGCGCTTGTCCGTCAGCGTGGGGTAGCCCTTGGCGTGCAGCTGCGTAACCTTATATTTGACGGGGAACAGATCGACAAAGAACTCGCCCGTCGATTTGTCGGGATAAATCAGAATCTGCTTCTGTTGGAATACCACGCCCGTGTGTTGCTTGTGCGTGGTGTCGGCGGGGTGCAGAATGGTGGTGTCCAGTTGGTCGATGGTGGGGTCTTGCGGGTCGTAAACCAGCAGCGCCGTGTTGTCGCCCTCCAGCTCGAGCACCATGGTCAGGCTGTCGCCCAAGTTGTTGCGGCTCAAGCCGAAGCCGAGCGGCAGCTTGCCTTGGTCGTCGCCGCCGACGATACGGCCCAAGAGGCGTACCTTGGTCTCATCGTACATCCGCAGGCCGTCCATGTTCTGCGTGGGTTGGAACAGGCTGTCGCCCTCGACGATGAAGAATCCGTCGTGAGCGAATGTGTGCTCATCCATGACGGCTTGAATGGTGACGGGTGCCTTAGGAACGTCGAAGCTAAAATTACCCGACGCGTTGGTCACGATACGGTTGCCGTCAGCGTCTTTCACGGGCACCCCATTCATCAAGAACTGCACATTGCGCACCGGAATGGTCGAGTTGCGGAACAGCACGCGGCCTGTGAAGCGCACCGATTCGGTATTGACAAAGTCGATGCCGTCCACCTCGGGACGCGTGGCGTCGAGCGAGACGGTGGCGATGCCGTCGGAGTTGCCGTTATAGGAGAATTTTCCGTGCTCGGAGGTCGGCGTGACGGTGAAGGTGGCGCCGCCGTAGAACGGAACGCCGCCGAGGCTGTAGGCACCGTTCTCGTCGCTTATGGAGCGATACGTCAGCATGGCGTCATCGGGGCGCCCCACACTGTCAATCGTGGTCTGATTGATGTCGAGCAGCAGGTCGGCCCGATTGGTCTCACTGATGTTCTGCACGGCCATGTTGCTGACATATCGACAGATAGCGGTCGGGCTGATGTAGCGCTGCGTGCCGTCGAAGGTGTAATAGTGGGTCAGCAGATTTTCCTTGCCCGACAGGTAGGCGTGCGTGGTGTTGGCGACCTCTTTGGCCGTGAGCGCGCGCCGCCAAATCCGCACCTCGTCGAGATACACGTGGGCAGTCTTGCTGAGCAGATAGAGGTTGCTCTTGTCTATATGCACGGGCTTTACCGTCTTCTCGCCGATGGCTTTGCCGTCTTGGTAGAGCGTAATGGTGTTCGTGCTCGTGTCGCAGACCACGGCAATGGCGGTCCATACGTCTTTTTGGAGCGTGATGGGGGCTTTTACCTCTTGCGAGCCGTACAGGAGTTGCAGTTTCTTGTTGTTGTCGATCAGGTTGAGAGCGATGTAATCCGCATTGCCCGCCAATGGTCCGCGCGAGGTGAATAGGTTGTTGGTGGAAGCGGTGTTGTCCGACGCCACTTTTACCAACATCTGATAGGTGTGCGAGCCGGCCCACTCCACAGGCTGATTGGGCGAAATGGTGTGTGCGGTGGAAGTTACTTTCAGGTAGCCGCGCATGACATCGTTCTTGCCGCCTTGCTGCACGGCGCGCACATCCACGCCCTCGTTGCCCGTCTCGTTGGCGAACTTGATCGTACCGGCTATGCTTCCCACGGGCGACAGCCAGCCAAAGGCATTGGCGGTATCGCGCAGCGTGACGCCGGCGCACTCGTAGCTGCATATAATTCGATATTCGTAGGCCTGCCCTGCCACAGCGGTGCGGTCGCGATAGAAATAGCCCGAAGCGTTGTCGGAAACCGTAGTCCACGGCGCACTGCTGTATGCGATACGGCGGTCGAGTTGGAACCGGTCGGCATCGCCCGCGGTCTGATTCCATTGCAGGAAGATCTGATCGGGGTAGTAGCCCTTGGAGGCATTGAAAGATGAGATGCTGGCCGCGTTGTGGTAGTAGAGGTCGGGACCATTGCAGACGATGGGCTGCCGAGGGCCGCACTTTATGTTGCTGTTGGTGTCGGAAAGCTGTACGGTGTAGGAATACTGAGCACACGATACTTCTGCCACCAATGTGATGTCCGCAGCGTAGGAGCCGTCGGCCTGTCGAGTGAATTCGCCGCCGCTTACGAGACGCTCCGCTTGGAGGGTGTCTTTTCCGGAAATTGTGGTACGCCGAATCATGACTTCTGCCGAAGCATCCCAATAGGAACTCCCGTTTTCAGCCTCCGTCCTCAGGTGCAAAATCACCTTCCTTGTTCGGTCGAAGTCGTCGGCTTTCCGATAGAACACCGAATCAGCCCGCAAGGTAACCAATTTCGGGTCCTTCAGAATACTATCCACAGCCACCCAAGCATGGTCGGAGTACCCCCAGTTGATCGTACTCGTACGGATAACACGATAGTAGATGGGCCGTTTGCGGTCCGTCTTGTTGTATAGCGCCGCGTCGGTGGAGTCAACATAGGTGTAGGTCGAGTGCAGCGAGTCGAACTGTACCGGCATCAGCGTGAGCGATTCCGTTTCGCTGAAATCCGCTGTATAAGAGCGCTCGAGTTGGAACATATCCGAAGACATGATGTCGCGCGCCGCCGGGTTGTGTATATTCCAACTCAGGGTCGTGTACTTGCTGTACTCTGTGCCGTCCTCTCGCTTGTAGTTGCTTGCCTTGAAGTCGTACAGACGGTGGAACGAAGGAATATCGATGATATTCGAGCGCACCTCTTGGGATTGGTTACCATCGCGCTTGACGGAGAAGGTAACACTATAGCCCTTCTGTACGGAGTCGCTCGTCATCACAAAGAGGTTGCCCGAACGATCCGAAGTCTTAATCTCGTCACCGGCCGCGAAGCTCGTATGGTAGGAGATAGGGTCCTGATAGGTTACGTAAGGGATAAGGCAGTAGCCGAAGCCCGCCTTACCATTGTCGCCCACGCTGTAGAAGATAGGGTCGGAAAGGAGTGGTGCTTGCGCGGTCTCGGTGGTGTAGTTGCCCAACGTGTATGTGTGATAGTAGTCCGTTCCCCACTTGCGGGTCTCGTGAATGTAGATGGCAGCGGTGTACTCCTTGCCGTCAAACTCGGTGGAAGGATACCAATCAAACTCGAGCCAAGTCGGTGTGTCGGTTTGTTTGGTGCGGGTAAGGCTCATTGCGCACTCGCCACTGCCCGCCTTAACGGTGATATCTACCCGCTCATAGACGTTGGTAATGACTATCGTACCGTTTTCTGGGGTGAGCTTCACCCAACCGCGGTCGTCGGAACAGGTGTTTTGGTCGTTATCTCCGACGTACGACAGAATCTTGATCTTCGATTTGTCGCTCATCTCAGCATATACATTCGTGCCGCTCGTGGCCCAGTGGTTGTTGGAACCACCACGGGCAAAGACAAGCACCTTGAAGTGCACCTTCCCGCTACCCAATGAGTAGGACTGGAAGTTGTAGGCTTCTTCGAACCATGTATTGTCCGCCCAAAGGCTTCCGATACAGATGGTAAGCAGCAGTACAAGGACTGCTCCGATTCGCTTCGTATTCATATTATGGTTTTTATAAGGGTTTTCTAAAGAATTTATAAGGGAGTTGTTAGGGATTTCTTAGGAGTTGGTTCGGAAGTGGTTCGGGAAAAGATGGATTTTTAACACAGAATTCGCAATTTATAACTATACATCAGAACTATCTTTCTTAACTTTATTCGGCGTGCTATTCCTAATTTTCTTAGATTTAATCACTTTAATTTTCTTAGATCTGATTATTCTTCGGAGAAGTGGACGAGGACGTGGCGGTAGGAGTTGAAAATCTTGGATTTGGAGACAAAGCCTAAATAACGACGGTCTTGATCCACCACGGGCAAGTTCCACGCGCCCGTGTCCTCGAAGGTTTCCATAACTTTGTCCATAGGCATATCAAACGAAAGCACCGCCTCCGGCGAGGTCATAAGCTGACCCACGGTGAAGCGCTTATAGAGGCGAGGTTGGAACATGATGTTGCGCACCTCGTCCAAGAGCAGTACCCCTTTGAGATGTCCCTCGTGGTCGATGACGGGGAAGACATTGCGGTGGCTGTCGGCTATGACTTTGACCAACTCGCCCAACGTCATTTCGGGGAAAACGGTGGTCAAGTCGGTTTCGAGCACATTCTCCATCTTTAAGAGTGTCAGCACGTTACGGTCTTTGTTGTGCGTAAGCAGCTCGCCCTTCTGCGCCAATCGCATGGCATAGAGGCTGTGCGGCTCAAAAAGCAAAATGGTAAGATAGGACACGACGGAGACAATCATGAGCGGCATGAAAAGATGGTAGCCGCCCGTAAGCTCGGCAATCAGAAATATGCCCGTCAGCGGAGCGTGCATGACGCCTGACATCAGGCCCGACATACCGACCAAAGCGAAATTGGTTTCCGGCACGGCAAGCCCCACGAGGTTGAGCAGGCGGGCCGTAAGGAAACCGACTAATGATCCCATAAAGAGCGAGGGCGCAAAGATACCGCCGACGCCCCCGCCGCCGTTGGTGGCCACCGATGCGACAATCTTAAACGCCAAAACGAGGGCAAAATAGCCCACAATGACCCACGAAGCCGTGCCGAGGCGGGCGAAGGGACTGTTTGTGAGTGCGGAAGCTGAGTCGCCGTTGATAAGCTGCGTGATGACATCGTAGCCCTCGCCATAGAGCGGTGGAAAGAGGAAAATAAGTACGCTCAAGGTAACACCTCCAATCAGGATCTTGAGCCAAAAATTCTGCACGTGGTGCTTCATCCACTGCTCGAGGCGGTTCATACCGCGCGTGAAATAGAGCGACACGAGTCCGCACGCAATACCTAAGACCAAGTACCACGGAATGTTGCCGATATGGAAAGATTCTAAGGTGTTGAGCGGGAACATGGGGGTGGAGCCCGTTGCGATGTAGGAAATGGCGGTGGCGGTAACCGATGAGATAAGCAGCGGGGCAACGCTCGCCATGGTAAGGTCCATCATCAGTACCTCGAGCGTGAAAACAAGGCCCGCAATGGGCGCCTTGAAGATGCCGCCGATAGCTCCTGCGGCGCCGCAACCGATCATGAGCATCATGGTCTTCTGCTCGAGGCGGAAGGCTTTGGCGAGGTTCGAACCGATGGCCGCACCCGTCAGCACGATAGGCGCTTCGGCACCGACCGAACCACCGAAACCGATGGTCAAGCCCGAGCCGACAATGGAAGTCCACATATTGTGGGCCTTGATAATCGACTTGCGCTGCGAAATGGCGTAAAGAATCTTGGTAATACCGTGCGAGATGTCGTCCTTAACGATATAACGCACGAAAAGAGCGGAGAGAAGAATACCAATCATCGGACAGATGAGATACCACCACGTGTGATGAGTGGTGCCGATGAGTTGGGTCTCGATTAGCCACTGAATGAGATGGATAAACGACTTGAGCACGATAGCCGCCAACGCAGAGAAACAGCCCACGAAGAAACTGAGAATCAAAACGAGTTGCTTCTCACTGATATGGCGCTCGCGCCAATCAATCAAGCGGTCATATAAGCGTTGCGCATTGCGCATTGCGGGTAGGGTTGCATTGTTGATATTGTTGCGAGGCATCTGCGGCTTGTGAGGGACTACTCGTCCCAACCGATGCCTTTATACTTATTGAGGTCCCACTCCTCCTCGACCTCGTTGAGATAGATGGTTTGCGGCTCGTCGGCATCGGTGTCGGGCTGCTCCTCCTTCTCAATAACACGCACATCGATAGGCGTGTGGGAGATCTCAATGACTTGGTTCTGCTCCTTGTTGAGTTCCGTCCAAAGAAGGTCCTTTAGAGCACTGATGCCTAAGCCGCTGACCGAGGAGATGGCGATGACTTCGATACCGAGTTGGTTCGAGAGTGCTTCGGCATTCGGCTGCTCTCCGATGTCACATTTGGTTATCGCCAACACGCGCGCCTTGGTGAGCAACTCGGGGTTGTACTTCTCCAACTCGTGGAGCAGGATATTGTACTCACCGACGATGTCCTCCGTGGTGGCCGGCACCATAAACAGCAGTACGGCGTTACGCTCGATATGGCGCAGGAATCGCAATCCCAATCCCTTGCCTTCGGCTGCGCCCTCGATGATGCCCGGAATATCTGCCATGCAGAACGAGCGGCCGTCTCGATAGGAAACGATACCCAACTGCGGCGTGAGGGTGGTGAAAGGATAGTCCGCAATTTCGGGCTTGGCTGCCGAAACGACGCTCAAGAGCGTGGATTTGCCCGCGTTGGGGAAGCCCACGAGGCCGACATCCGCCAAGACCTTAAGCTGCAGAATGACGTCCCGCTCTTGGGCCGGCTCGCCCGGCTGGGCATAGCGGGGTGCTTGGTTGGTGGCCGTGCGGAAGTGCCAATTGCCCAATCCGCCTCGGCCGCCCTTCAAGAGAACAATACGCTCGCCGTGCTCACGCACCTCGCAGAGATACTCGCCCGTAGTGCCGTCATAGACCACCGTACCGCAGGGAACCTCGATAATCTTGTCCTCACCGTCCTTGCCGAAAGAGCGACTCTCGCCCCCCTTGCCGCCATCGGTGGCCATGATATGCTTCTGGTACTTGAGGTGCAGAAGCGTCCAAAGATTGCGGTTGCCTACTAATATAATACTCCCCCCCTTGCCGCCGTCACCGCCGTCGGGACCACCCTTGGGCAGGTACTTGGCACGGTGGAAGTGCATACTGCCTGCACCGCCCTTGCCGGAGCGGCAGTAGATCTTGACATAGTCGATGAAGTTATTCATAGTTTTGCGGAACGTTGGGGACTGCGTGTTGTTGGTTCGCTGACGCGAACGTTGGGGACCGCGTGTTATTTGCTCACGTGTTGGAGAATGTTGTCGATCTGAGCGAAGACATCCTCCATCGTGTTGTTGCCGTTGATGGCAAAATAGTTGCCTTGGTGAAGGTAATACGTAGCCACCGGCTTGGTGACATCCTTATAGACCTGAAGACGCTGCTTGATGGTGTCGATATTGTCGTCGGCACGGCCGCTGGTCTTACCACGATTGAGCAAACGAGCAATCAACTCCTGCTCCTCGACAAACATATCGAGCATAACGGCCTCGAGATGATACTTCTTGAGCAACTCGGTCAGCGCCTCGGCCTGCTCGACCGTACGAGGGAAACCGTCGAAAATGACACCCTTGCTGTCCTTAGGCAGCGATGCGATAAAATTCTCGATAAGGTCGATCATTTTTTGGTCCGGAACCAAATTCCCTTTGGAGATAATGGCGTCCAGCTCCTTGCCGAGCTCGCTGCCCGACTTGATCTCGGCACGCAGCACATCGCCCGTGGAGAGATGTTGAAGACCGTACTTTTTGACAATGATGTCAGACTGTGTTCCTTTGCCACTGCCGGGAGCACCACAAAGAATGATGTTAAGCATAACTTATATATTTACAGACTAATAAATGCGAATAATTTGCGAACAAATGTTGCAAAAGGAAACCAAAAGACACAAAACGAGTTGCTCGAAACAATGGAGCAACTCGTTTTATGCCTTGGAATTGCTAATTAGAGAGCCAACTTAGCACCTGCCTTGAACTTAACAGCCTTCTTTGCAGGGATGGTGATGACTTGCTTGGTAGCGGGGTTGATACCCTTGCGAGCGGCCTTCTCAACTACAGAGAGAGTAGCGAAACCGATGAGCTGTACGCTCTCGCCGTTCTTCAATGCCTCAGCAGTAGCCTCGACAGCTGCGTCGATAACCTTCTGAGCCTCTACCTTAGATACATTAGCTTTTGCTGCAACGGCAGCAACCAATTCAGCCTTGTTCATAGAATAAGTGATTTTAGAATTAAACGTTTAATGCTTCCAATGGGGCTGAATATCCCCATTCGGCAGCGCAAAGGTACAATAAAAATGTGGATTGGCAAATAAAAACAGGCGAAAAACGCTCAAAATCAACGGAAAAACGCAATTTTTCACCGAAAATGCACGCTTTTTGCATAGTTGAACCTTGGAAAACGGCCGAATTACAAGAAAATCAGTGGTGAAAATGAGCCGTCGCAAAACAAAATCAGAAGTTTGTATTTAGAAACGAAATTAAAACAGAGAAACGGAAATTATGCGAAATCTACCGATTGTGACACGAGCACTGCTTTGGGCTAACTTTTTGGTGTTCCTGCTCGACATGTTGCTGCAAAAATACGGAGTGAATCTCGACCAATGGCTCGGGCTGCATTATATCACGGCAGAGCACTTCTATGCATGGCAGCCGCTGACCTATATGTTTATGCACGCCAATTTCGGACATATATTTTGTAATATGTTCGCTGTGCTGATGTTTGCGCCCGTGCTGGAAAACGAGTGGGGTAGCAAGCGTTTTTTGATTTACTATTTGGTGTGCGGCATAGGCGCCGCCTTGGTGCAAGAAGCCGTGTGGGCGATGCTGTATCAGTCGCACATGGCGGGCATGACGGCGGCTGCGGCGGCGTACTACATCGATCCGCTCGTGACGATAGGCGCATCGGGTGCGGTTTTTGGCGTGCTGTTCGCTTTCGGATGGCTGTTCCCGAACGTGCCGATGTTTATTCTCTTTGTGCCGATACCCATTCGAGCACGCATATTCGTTATTATTTATGCGGTGATAGAGCTGTTTGCCGGACTATATAATGTAGTGGGAGCGGGCGCTGACAACGTGGCGCACTTTGCGCACTTGGGCGGCATGCTCTTCGGATGGCTGCTGCTACTATGGTGGCGGAGCGGATATGGCAACAAGCTGCGGTGGCAATGGCAGATTTGGAAAGGGAAACTCGGCACGCACGCACGCTGCTCGAAAGACGAGAAAGATAAGGACTACTCGGACTATCACTACCAAAAAAGGGTTTGATACGGCGTTGCTTCGGGATATGGAAAGCGGATTTCTTGAAAAAGGAGTCCGCTTTTTCTGTGGCGAGGGTGTAGGGTGTGAGTGTG
>CAVHGD010000046.1:0-3103 GCA_963635385.1 Dialister sp. CAG:486
CGTTATGGTGCCACTACTAGAGATTCTGCCTATTGGGATGGATTAGTTCCATTGCACTCCATCAAGTGTTTGGAATAACTGACAAAAGACCGGACTGAAAGCCGAGTTCTACATCGCTGAGATAGGCGACGGCGTACATTGTGTGGAATAAGCCCACATAAACAGATTATACGATTAGGCTGCCCCCGGCGAGGCAGTCTAATTTTTATGTAATACACTGCAGATAATGAATTATGAAGTGTGCGTTTGTTTCTGTTTGCACGATTGAAAGAAAAATTGTAACTTTGCAGCGAATTTGGCAATAACTACCGATAGCCATTACGCTATCAACAAAACAAACATACATATATGGAATTAAGCGAACAAGAACAAGTACGAAGACAAAGTCTGCAAACCATGCGAGATATGGGCATTGACCCCTACCCTGCAGCCGAATATAAGGTAACCGGCTATTCCACCGACATAAAAAACAACTTCGCAGACGAAGACACCTCCGCTGCTTGGCATACCGGAAAAGAAGTACGCATAGCAGGGCGATTGATGTCCCGCCGCATTATGGGAAAAGCCTCTTTCATCGAATTGCAGGACTCCAAAGGACGCATACAAGTCTATGTCAGCCGAGATGATATACAAGCCCCTACTGGGGAGGGAGAAACCTCGACCACAGTAGAGCAACAAATGTACAATGTGGTATTCAAGAAACTACTCGATATCGGTGATTTCATCGGCATTGAAGGCTTTGTTTTCCGCACACAGACAGGCGAGATTTCGGTTCACGCGAAGAAACTGACTGTGCTGGCAAAGAGCCTGCGCCCGCTACCGATTGTAAAATACAAAGACGGTGTGGCGTACGACGGATTCAACGACCCCGAACAACGCTACCGCCAACGCTATGTCGATCTGATAGTAAACGACGGTGTGAAAGATACTTTTACCAAGCGCGCCACTATCATTCGCACGATGCGTCAAGTGTTCGATGAGGCAGGGTACACCGAGGTGGAAACCCCTATCCTGCAACAGATTGCCGGTGGCGCTTCTGCTCGCCCGTTCATCACGCACCACAATGCGTTGGATGTGGATATGTATCTGCGTATCGCCACCGAGTTGTACCTTAAACGTTTGATTGTAGGCGGTTTCGAGGGCGTGTACGAGATAGGGCGTAACTTCCGCAACGAGGGAATGGACCGCAGCCACAACCCCGAATTCACCTGCATGGAACTCTATGTGCAGTACAAGGATTACAACTGGATGATGTCATTCACCGAGCAGCTGCTGGAACGCATAGCCATCGCCGTGAACGGCACAACAAAAGTGCAGATTGGCGACCACAAGGTGGATTTCAAAGCACCTTATCGCCGTTTGCCTATTCTGGAAGCCATTCAGGAGAAGACGGGGCTTGACCTCAGTACAATGAGCGAAGACGAGATACGCGAAGCGGCAAAGAAATACGGCGTAGAGGACACGGAACACATGGGCAAAGGCAAACTCATCGACGAGATATTCGGCGAGACCTGCGAAGGCACTTTCATTCAGCCGACTTTCATCACCGACTACCCAGTGGAGATGTCACCGCTGACGAAGATGCACCGCTCCAAACCCGGACTGACCGAGCGTTTCGAATTGATGGTCAATGGGAAAGAATTGGCGAATGCGTACAGCGAACTCAACGACCCCATCGACCAATACAACCGCTTTGTGGAGCAGATGAAGTTGGCAGACAAGGGCGACGACGAGGCGATGGTGATAGACCACGACTTTATGCGTGCGTTGGAATACGGTATGCCCCCCACCTCCGGCATCGGTATCGGTATCGACCGACTGACCATCCTCATGACGGGGCAACCCACCATTCAAGAGGTGCTGCTATTCCCCACTATGAAACCCGAAGCGTGATGAGATAATTAGAAAAAATGTACAAAAAGGTTGCTATATTAGGCTCCGGTAGTTGGGCAACGGCATTGGCAAAAATAGTGCTAACCAACCAAAATGAGATAAATTGGTATATCCGTCGGCAAGAGGTTATCGATGAATTTATGTCGACCGGCAAAAACCCAAGCTATCTCGGAGCCGCCTCGTTCGATGTATCGCGTATCCGTTTTGCATCGGATATTAATAAGGTGATTGCCCATTCCGACCTGCTGATATTGGCGATTCCGTCTCCTTATATTAAGCAGTCGCTCAATAAGATACGCCGCAACATGACGCACAAAATCGTCATCTCGGCGGTGAAGGGAATGATACCCGACGATAATATCATCGTGACCGATTATCTCAACCAACGCTTCAATATCCCGATGGAGCAATTGGGCATTATTGCGGGCCCCTGCCATGCGGAGGAGATTGCGTTGGAGCGACTCAGCTATCTGACTATCGGATGCGAGAACCTCGAGAACGCCAACAAGTGGCAAGAGCTTTTCCGCACCGAGTTTGTGCAGACGACCACGAGCAACGATGTGGTGGGATTAGAGTACTCGAGCGTAATGAAGAACATCTACGCCATTGCGGCGGGTATGTGTCAAAGTCTGCACTACGGTGACAATTTCCAAGCCGTACTGCTGACCAACGCCATACAGGAGATTCAGCGCTTTGCCATGGCGATGTCCAACACCCACCGAGACATCACGGCGAGCGGCTATTTGGGCGATGTACTCGTAACCGCCTACTCCAAGTTCTCCCGCAACAGGCAGTTTGGGCAAATGGTCGGCATGGGCTACTCGGTGAAAGCAGCGCAAATGGAAATGGAAATGGTAGCGGAAGGCTACTACGGCACACGGGCTATTCACCTTGCCAATGAGCGTGTGCGCGTGAACCTGCCGATAGTAGATGCTATGTACGACATTCTCTACGAGCGCAAATCTCCTACCCTCACCATTCGAGAACTAACAAAGAAACTACAGTAATTCAATTAACAATTAATATGCGGTAGCTGTTTCGCGAGGTGTCACACTCCTACCCAACAACACAAACAGCGAATAATGCGTAGCGAATATACACACAAAGCGCAAAAAATACTAATTCACACAATATGAAAGACATTCAATTTTCGTTTGCGAAAGCCGTTAGTGCTGACGCAGTCAATGCGTACAAAACAAAAGTAGCCCAT
>CAVHGD010000046.1:3647-17463 GCA_963635385.1 Dialister sp. CAG:486
TGCTACCTATTGCTTGCGCAGGCTTTGACATTCAAGCACTTATCAACGGTGCAGCACGTATGGCAGAAGTGTGCGGTATCAACACACCGTTCGAAGAGAACCCCGCCGCACAATATGCCGCTGCCCGCAACAGCATCTACTCGGAACAAGGCAAGAAGATAGAGTTGCTCGTTAATTTTCACCCGAAATTGCATTATGTTTCGGAGTGGTGGAAGCAACTCTACGGAGAGTCGGAAGGCAAAGACCACAAGGGTATTTTCCCTGCCAGCGTAGACTTTACAACAGACTTGCATTCCATGGGACAATATATCCAAGACGGTGAGCGCCACCTTTTCGAGACGGTTATCTCTGTCGCAGAGCCCAACCACAAAGTAGAGTTTCCCTACGACGAGGCAAACCTCGATGGACTGAATTTCCTTGCAGGCAAGCGTGTGGATGAAGTAAACAAAATGGCAGAATTGGGTACTATGCTCGCCCATGTCGACGGCGGCGTGCCTAACTTGAAGATAACCATGCCGCAACTCAACGAGTACTATCTCGGCGAACTAATTTATTTCTTCGAGCGTGCATGTGGTATATCGGGTTATCTGCTTGATGTCAATCCGTTCAACCAACCGGGCGTGGAGGCATACAAAAAAAATATGTTCGCTCTACTTGACAAACCCGGCTACGAAGCTGAGTCCGCCGCCATCAAGGCAAGATTGTAATCTCATATATAAATAGCAATAAACCTAATGCTCAAAGGGTAACCCTAAATGAGCATTAGGTTTATTGTTTATAATTGTTTTGTTGTAAGAGGAATTCAAACCAAGAAGTATTTCCTTCTATGATAAGCGCAGAGCGGAATTACTCGAGGTTGCGGACAAGGCGAACGGCAGCACCGATAGCGATATCCGAATTGCCGATAGACATCGTACTCCAACTGAATTGTGCCCAATACGAAGCGGGATAGCCATCTGCAGACAAAATAGTGGCTGTCCAATAATTACAATACGATTGCGTATCTATACATTTCGTTCCCCAACGATATCCGGTAGCGGGCAAGAACGCTGCCCCTGCATTCTCCAGCACCTTCCATTCGGCGATAGTAAGGATATTATGCGTAAAATTGCTGGTGGCATCGCCAGTTGCATTATCGTTCGAGTACAATCCAAAGTTCTTGTTATAGACCAATCCCTTCTCCATACTCGGGGTAAGAGATGCCTTAGCAGGTTTTTCCCAATTGTCCGGCAATAAGATAAACCCACGCACACCATTGACTGTTGCGCCAGCAAAGAGTTTCTCCGCATTGGGGCGTGTGAAGAACAGGTATTTCCATTCCGCTTGGGTCAGCGTACGCCATGTGTTCGCCCTGTCTGTACCGATGACATTGCTGCCCCAGTCCGCAAACTCCGTGGAATAGTGCGTATAGTATTCGACATCTTCATCATAGCTGACATGCTCCGTCGGATTGGCAGCCGTACTCCAACCGAATAGGTCTATCCAACCGTCATACGAGTCGGAGATAGCTGCATTGTTCGCACCGATGGTGTCGTAAGCATTCGGCGCAAAACGCCAAGTCTTTGTGCCAGCTTGATACTGCAAGTTCCCCGGAGCGAACTCCACATACTGCGTTTCCGAAACCGCAAAGCGACCGACCACTTTTTGGGCGTCCTCTGTTGTGCAACTAAATACAATAAGGCTTAGCAACGCAAGCCCAATAGCATGCAAATAGTTCATTTTCATCGATTTATACAATTTTATTGTTTGACACTCTAATTATTTCCCATCCACAACACACATAACCCACATCTCAAGAAACGCTTGCAAAGTTACATCGATTCTCCGACATGAGCAAATAAAATTCTCTGCAAAAGATAGCTGTGTTTTTTATGCATTTTCTTTGTAAAAAATTTGCAGAACAAAAAAAAATAACTACCTTTGCATTACTTTGTTTGGGTGTGACACGATATATAATTAGCAGTAAATACTCTACCACTTAAGGTCTACCACTCAAGCATAACGCTACACATAGTGGACTAACACAATAAATAATATATCGCGTATAGTCGAATAAAATGTTTTCGTTGTCTATATAGCACAAACTAAATCAGTAGAATTATCTAAAACAACATAGTCGAATGAACGTAACGCACGAACAGTTAATCGAAGCACTACAACATTACTTTGGTTTTGATAACTTTAAGGGAAACCAAGAAGCAATCATTCGTAATGTGATGGAGGGACACGACACCTTTGTTCTTATGCCGACCGGAGGCGGTAAGAGTCTTTGCTATCAGTTGCCATCGCTTATAATGGATGGAGTGGCTATCGTCATTTCTCCGTTGATTGCGTTGATGAAAAACCAAGTGGATGCCATGCGGAACTACTCCGATGAACAAGGCATTGCTCATTTCATTAACTCCTCTCTTTCGCGCCCCGAAATAACGGCAGTTAAAGAGGATGTGCTGGCCGGACGTACTAAATTGCTATATTTAGCACCGGAAAGCCTACAGAAAAATGAGAATGTAGACTTCTTGAAAAACGTTAAAATTTCGTTCTATGCGATAGATGAGGCACATTGCATTTCAGAATGGGGACATGACTTTCGCCCCGAATACAGCCATATCCGTTCAATGGTTCAGCGCATAGGCAAA
This sequence comes from Dialister sp. CAG:486, assembly GCA_963635385.1. Classification (GTDB taxonomy): domain Bacteria; phylum Bacteroidota; class Bacteroidia; order Bacteroidales; family Paludibacteraceae; genus Colicola. The sequence goes on from CAVHGD010000046.1 coordinate 6,284, forward strand.
GCTCCTATTATTGCACTAACGGCCACTGCAACCCCAAAGGTACAAAGGGACATTCAGAAAAATCTCGGTATGCCGGATGCTACGGTGTTCAAGAGTTCGTTCAATCGTCCGAACCTTTACTACGAAGTACGCCCCAAAACCAAAGAGATTGACAAAGAGATTATCAAATATATCCGTTCGATGGAGGGCAAATCCGGCATTATCTATTGCTTGTCACGCAAAGAGGTGGAGGATTTGGCACAAGTGCTACAAGTAAATGGAATCTCTGCGCGGTGTTATCATGCAGGTATGGATGCTGCCGCTCGTAGTTCAGCACAAGACGCATTCTTGATGGAAGAGTGTCAGGTTATTGTGGCTACTATCGCCTTTGGTATGGGTATTGACAAACCGGATGTACGGTTTGTTATCCACTATGACATACCGAAATCGCTTGAGGGTTACTACCAAGAGACAGGACGTGCAGGACGTGATGGAGGCGAAGGACAATGTATCTGCTTCTATTCGCCCGATGATATCGAACGTTTGCGCCGATTCCAACAAGATAAGCATGTAAGCGAGATAGAGATTGGCAACCAACTACTGTTCGAAACCCAATCGTATGCAGAATCGACAATATGCCGTCGCAAACTCCTTTTGCATTATTTTGGCGAAGAATATAACGAAGATAATTGCGGGAATTGCGACAACTGCAAGAAGACGTATCGCATGATGGAGGCCACCGAATTACTTAGTTTGATATTGGAAACCATTCAACAAGTAAACGAAAAATTCAAAGCAGGTCACATTGTTGATATTTTGCACGGGAATGGAACAGCCGACATAGTTAGTTATAAGCACAACGAATTAGAGAACTATGGTGCTGCTTCTGATATGGATGAACAGACACTTCATGCAATTATTCGTCAAGCACTTCTAAAGGGATTTTTAATAAAAGATATCGACTCCTATGGGAACCTGAAAATCACGACAGACGGAAAAAAATTCATCAAGCGTCCGTCAAAATTTGAGGTTCCAATAGAGGTTTCTGATGATGAAACCGAAGAGACACCGGAAAATGCAGGAGGATGTGCTGCAGCTGATGATGTGCTATTCGCTATTTTGAAGGATGTGCGCAAAAAGCTCTCCAAAAAATGCGATGTTCCTCCATTTGTTATATTCCAAGACCCATCGTTGGAAGCAATGGCCACTACCTACCCTATCACTATGGATGAGCTATTGACAATTCCCGGTGTGGGCGTTAGCAAGGCCAAGCGATATGGAGATGAGTTTTTACGAGTGATAAAAGAATATGTCGAAGAGAATGAAGTCATACGCCCCGAAGACCTTCGCATACGAACTGTGGCTAAAAAATCCACTCGTAAGAAACAAATCATAGCCGCTATCGATCGACGTGTCGATTTGGATGACCTTGCTGAGTCGAATGGTATGTCCATGGAAGAAATGCTCGACGAATTGGAAGCAATTGTTTTCTCCGGCACAAAAATCAATATTAACTATTTCATCGAAGAAGTGTTCGAACCGGACGAAGAGGAGGAGATTTATGATTATTTCAAGAACGCAGAGAGCGATGATATAAAAACGGCCATGGAGCAACTTGGGGAAGACTACTACGATGAGATACATGTTCGATTGGTTCGAATCAAATTCCACTGCGACCTTGGAAACTAAATAGTCACCATTTTCTCACTTAGTTATAAATGTGCTGTTTTTTGAAAAAATAGACACATTTTTCAAATAGAGACTCAAACATTACCTATAATAAATTATTCTTTTGCATAAAAACGAAATTGATATAGTTACACTGGGTTGCTCGAAAAATCTGGTGGATGCGGAGCGACTAATGCACCAACTTGAGTTGGCGGGGTATCGATGTGTACACGACTCAGAGACACCCCAAGGTGAGATTGCCGTAATCAATACTTGCGGGTTTATCGGCGATGCGAAGGAGGAAAGCATCAATACCATTCTCCAATTCGCAGAACGAAAAACTCACCGTAAACTGCACAAACTCTTTGTAATGGGGTGTTTGAGCGAACGGTACCTAAAAGACCTGCAACAGGAAATCCCCGAGGTGGACAAATGGTACGGCAAGTTCAACTTTATGGAGTTAGTACATGACTTGTCGGCAATTGCCACTCCTAAAGACAAAGGGTGTGCCTACGAGCGTACGCTGACAACTCCAAAGCACTATGCCTACATCAAGATTTCGGAAGGCTGCAACCGCTTCTGCTCGTATTGTGCCATTCCCCTTATCACCGGACGACACACCTCGCGCCCCGAGGATGAGATATTGGACGAAGTGCGTTGGCTGGTCGGACAGGGCGTAAAAGAGTTCAACATCATTGCCCAAGACCTGTCGAGTTACGGGCTTGACCTATACAAAGAGCACCGTCTGCCGCAACTGATTGACCATATGGCAGAGATCGATGGCGTAGAGTGGATACGCCTCCACTACGCCTACCCGACCGACTTTCCATACGACCTACTGCCCGTAATGGCACGCCACGAGAATGTGTGCAAATATCTCGACATTGCCCTACAACACTGCTCAGATCATGTCCTCGGACTGATGCGTCGGCATATCACGCGGGCTGAACAGGATGCACTCATAGCTCGCATACGCAAAGAAGTGCCGGGGATATGTATTCGCACTACCCTACTGGTCGGACACCCGGACGAGACGGATGCGGACTTTGAGGAATTGAAAGATTGGGTACGCACTATGCGTTTCGACCGAATGGGGGCTTTTGCCTACTCCGACGAAGAAGGCACTTATGCGAACTTGCACTACACGGACGATGTGCCGCAAGAGGAGAAAGAACGGCGTGTGGCAGAGATAATGGCGATACAACAGCAGATTTCCAATGAGTTACTGCAAAAGAAAGTGGGCACGACGGAACGGGTAATGATAGATCGTGAAGAGGGAGAGTACTACATTGGGCGGACACAATTCGACTCCCCCGAAGTGGACTGCGAAGTGCTGATAAAGAATACGAAAGACCTGCAAATCGGCACATTATATAAGGTGCGGATTGAGCGTGCAGAAGACTTTGATCTCTACGGAGAGATTGTGAAAGAATAGAAGACGTATGTTAACGAAAGACTTGATAATCAATGTGGCTACCGCAACGGGACTGCCCAAGAAGCGAGTAGAAGAACTGCTCGGCGCAACCAATGCTGCCGTGCGCGAATCGCTTATGGCGGGCAAAAACATTTCCCTGCAAGGGTTTGGCACACTTGAGATAAAACAACGCAACGAACGCACATTCGCCAATCCACGAACAGGCGAAAAGACTCGTATCACCTGCAAACCGCAACTGATTTTCAAACCTTCAGCCACTATCAAAGAGGTGTTCAAAGAAGCATAATCTATGGCAGCAGACAAACTATATTGGAATGAGTTGCGTCGTGCCGTCATAGAGCGTACCGATGCCACTGAACAAGAGGCAAACGCTTTCTTGAATTCGCTGATTGAACAAATCATCGAGGCACTGAAGACGGAGAAACAGGTCCGCATTAACGGACTGGGCATTTTCCGTTTACAGGAAATGCAACCACGCAAGAGCGTTAATATTGCAACGGGCGAAGAGATAATAATCGATGGATATAATAAAGTAGTTTTTGCCCCTGAAGCAAGCGTGCGAGAGATGATAGGCAACAACCCCACTCCGACCGCTACCACCCATCCGAAAGCCCCTAAAAAGAAAAAGGACACCTCCGATAATGAGGAACTGACCCCAATTCAGAAATTAGGACAGCAAGCCGATGAGATAGTCGACTTGCTGACTGACCTTGGGCAGAAACCCAACACGGGAGCGGTGTCTCCTATTGAAACCTCGACAGAAAAAGAAGCAGAAGAAGTGGAGGAAGAAAAAGCTGCGATTGTTCCTACAGAGGAAGAAACACCTATTGAGCCTACTCCCGAAAAAGTAACACAGGGAGAGTCTGTTGCTACTTCTCAACCCACAGAAGGAAAAACAGAAGAGCAACCAGCTGAACCTCAATCTGATAAAGAAGAGAAGGAAATGCCGGTTACGGAAAAAATGAATACGGTTGAAGTGGAAAAGAAAGAACCTATCAAAGAGGAAAAGCAAGAGGAACCTGCAGCCAAAAAAACGAAGTCGGAGAAAACCAAACGAAAATTCCATTTCTTCCGAGATACACTGATTTGCGTTATCTGCCTGCTGATGGTGCTGGTCTGCGGTTACTTCTTCGGGCGGAACGCACTTAGCAATTGGGTCGAATCATTAGGGCAAAAGAGCGCACCCGCTGACACTACACCGGTTATTGCACCGGCCCTCATTATAGAAGAGAAACAAGTTGAAGAGGTAATTACAGAAGACACTTCGGCAGTAGCCAACGCCTACAAAGATAGTGTTTTAGAATCATCTAACAAGGAAATAATCTATTCAGAATACTTGGCAACGGAACAGATTAACGAGGGCAGCCGACTGACTTGGCTCGCATATCGATACTACGGAAACAAGGCACTATGGGTGTATATCTACGATGCCAACAAAGACCACTTGACCGATCCAAATCACATTCAGGTCGGCACCTCTATCCGCATACCCAAATTGACTGCTCTACAACAAGATACGACCAATGCAGACACAAAAGCGTTAATTGAGTATCTCAAGGAAAATGCAAACGCTCATGCGAAATAATTTGTAAATTGGTAAATGGACATAGCATAGACTGCATTTATATAAGTTAGCAGCGTATAAACTACTATATTTCGGGGAGCAGCCCCCATTTAAGAAGTAATCACTTTTGAACGAAGAAGTAATACATATAGAAGGTGCATCAACCCACAACCTAAAGAATATCTCTGTAGATATTCCTCGTAATAAATTGGTTGTCATAACGGGCGTGAGCGGAAGCGGCAAATCATCGTTGGCGTTTGATACTCTCTATGCCGAGGGGCAACGCCGCTATGTGGAGAGCCTGAGTGCGTATGCTCGGCAGTTCCTCGGGCGTATGCAGAAACCCGAAGTGGATAAGATAGAGGGTATTCCGCCCGCAATTGCCATTCAGCAGAAAGTGACAGGACGCAACCCGCGTTCGACAGTCGGCACTTCGACCGAAATATACGACTACCTCAAATTGCTGTTTGGGCGTATCGGAAAGACCTACTCGCCCGTGAGCGGCAAGGAGGTAAAACGGCAAAACATACGAGATGTGGTGGATGCAATGACCGCCCTTCCAGCCGGCAAACGGGTATATCTGATTGCGCCTATCGTACTGGAGCAGAGTACATTACAAGAGAAACTCAGCATCTGGCAAGCAGAGGGATTCTCCCGTCTGTTGGTGGACGGCGATACCGTTCGATTAGGTGCAGCGACCGCCCAACAGATTATGACCGATGGCGGCAACTTGGTGCCACATTGTTATCTGTTGGTGGACCGAATTGTGACGGATGAGGAACAGGCGACTGCCAACCGCTTTGCCGATTCCGTGCAGACAGCTTTCTTCGAAGGCAAAGGCGAGTGCGGGCTCTATATTGATGGCGAGTACACCATGTTCTCCGAGCGGTACGAAGCGGATGGCATACAATTCATCGAACCGAGCGAACATCTCTTCGATTTCAACAACCCACTCGGCGCCTGCCCCACCTGCAACGGCTTTGGAAATGTGATGGGTATAGACCCCGATTTAGTTGTCCCCGACAAGTCGAAATCGATATACGATGGGGCGATTGCCTGCTGGAATGGGGAAAAAATGAGTGCTTGGCGTGATGCACTGATTTACAGTGCCGCCAAGTTCAATTTCCCAATTCACACCCCTTTCTACAAACTAACCGAAGAGCAACGGCACCTAATTTGGACGGGCAACACCTACTTTCGAGGGCTAAACGACTTTTTCCGCGAGTTGGAGAGCAAACAGTACGGAAAGATACAATATCGAGTGCTGCTAGCACGCTTCAAAGGAAAGACTACCTGCCCCGAATGTCAAGGTATACGCCTGCGCAAAGAGGCTGAATATGTGCGGATTGCAGGCAAGAACATCGCTGACCTATGCACGATGTCCGTCAGCGACTTGGCGGCATGGTTTGCACAATTAAAGCTGACGCCCACCGAACAGAAGACCGCAGAAATGCTGCTCCATGAGATTACCTCCCGCTTGCAGTTTATGAAGGATGTCGGACTAGGCTACCTAATGCTCAACCGCTTGAGCAACACCCTTTCCGGCGGCGAGAGTCAGCGTATCTGTTTAGCTAAGTCGTTGGGGAGCAGTCTGGTAGGTTCGCTCTATGTGTTAGACGAGCCGTCTATCGGCCTGCATCCGCGCGATACGGAACGCCTTATCCGTGTGCTGAAAGAGTTGCGCGACCTTGGTAACACGATTGTGGTGGTGGAGCACGACGAGAACATCATCGCCGCCGCCGATTATGTTATCGAGATTGGCCCCGCAGCAGGCAGACATGGTGGCGAAGTGGTCTATACGGGTGCGCCCAAAGCAGATGAATTCACCTATACCCTTCCGCCCTACCGGCGACGTTGGAACAACTATATAGAGATAGACGGCGTGTGCGAGAACAATCTCAAGAACCTCGATGTGCGTTTCCCGCTCAATGTGATGACCGTGGTGACTGGTGTGAGCGGTAGCGGCAAATCATCGTTGGTCAGCAAAGTACTATACCCCGCCCTAAAAAAACACTACGGCGGCATGGCGGAACACACCGGCTCGTTCGGAACACTCTCCGGCAGCCTGCACCTGCTCACAGATGTGGAGTTTGTGGATCAAAATCCGTTGAGCCGATCCTCACGCTCTAACCCTGTCACATACCTGAAGGCATACGACGAGATACGCAAACTGTTTGCAGATCAGCCCCTTAGCAAGCAATTAGGATTCTCGGCTTCGCATTTCTCATTCAACACACCGGGCGGGCGTTGCGAGACCTGTCAGGGCGAAGGCACAATCACGATTGAGATGCAGTTTATGGCAGATATCACGCTCGAGTGCGAGCAGTGTCATGGGCGGCGCTTCAAACAAGATGTACTTGATGTGCATTATCGGGGCAAGTCGATCTATGATATCCTCACCATGACTGTCAATCAAGCCATTGAGTTCTTCGCCGAAGACCCAGCTTGTGATAAGATTGTCAAGCGATTACGCCCGCTGCAGGATGTCGGTATCGGCTATATTCAGTTAGGGCAATCGAGCAGCACCCTGTCGGGCGGAGAGAGTCAGCGTGTGAAGTTGGCATCTTTCTTGGCACAAGAGAGTGCGGCGCCCACGCTGTTTGTGTTCGACGAACCGACTACGGGCTTACACCATCGAGATATTCAAGTACTACTCCAAGCACTTAATCAGCTGATAAGCAAAGGGCATACGGTGATTGTGATTGAGCACAACCCGAGCATGATACTCGCAGCAGACCACGTAATTGACTTAGGCAAAGAGGGTGGTGTCGAGGGGGGTAATATCGTTTTCGAGGGTACACCGGAAGCGCTAGCTGCCTGCTCGGAGAGTTACACCGGGCAATATATAGCCAAATTTTTTCAATAAATTGCTATTTTTATGAAAACGCAAAGAATAAACGAACTGAAACAGTCAGATATATTTTCGCACATCGCCATGTTCGATTACTTACCACGTTGGTGTGTACTTCTCATTGACATCTGTCTATGTTCAATTGCTTATTGGATAAGCATATTAATCGGGAACGGCATCTTTACATACGGGTTTGAGATGAACGAGATACTTCCGTTTAGTATGCAATATTTGGTTGTGGTGATCGTACAAATTATATGCTTTTGGTTGTTTCATACCTACTCCGGCATTCTACGATATTCCACTTTTATAGATACGCTAAAATCGTTACTTTCCGTATTGTCATGCGGTGGTATCCTACTACTATTCAATTTTATATGGACATCACTTACCAACCAGAAGTTATTTCTCAATACGGCACTTATTATCTACGTACCTATTGCGTTCATTTTACTATTTAGCCTTCGCGTTAGTATTAAAACAGTGTTTGAATATATACGTCTGCATAGTTCAAACACAAAAAAAGTAATGATCTGGGGCACTCGTTCGGCAGGTATTGCCATTGCTAAGATGCTCAAAAGCGGCACTGATACTATCTATCGTCCGGTTGGATTTATTGGAACGGATATAGATGTTAAAGAACGCCATGACCTTGTAGGACTGCGTGTGTTTCCTTTGAACGAAAACACTATAAAATGGATGGTGGAACATAATGTGAACGATGTCATTGTATCTCCATTGCAAATACAAAAGATAAATCCATCCACTGATTTTCAAATATTTTTTGAGCATAATATACATGTGCTTACCACTCCATACTTCTCCAAATTTGACGGTATAGAGAATGTGGATTACCAACGTATCGGTCGTATTGAGAACATTCAAATAGAAGACCTATTGGAGCGCCCGGCCATCCATATCAACACGGATAATGTATTGCATATCATGCAGAACCAAGTGGTAATGGTAACAGGAGCTGCCGGAAGTATTGGTTCGGAGTTGGTTCGGCAAATCCAGAAGTATGAACCGCAAGTTACAATTCTTTTAGAGCAAGCAGAGTCACCGCTGCATGATTTAACATTAGACCTAAAGTCGCAATATCCTAATAAACGTTTTATCGCTCTCATCGGAGATATACGGAATCGAAAACGGATGGAGGAGATTTTTAGTGAATTCCGTCCGGATATTGTCTATCACGCTGCCGCCTACAAGCATGTACCGCTTATGGAATCACATCCCAACGAGGCGATACGTGCCAATGTATTAGGGACAAAAAATGTGGCTGATATGGCGAATAAATATGGGGCAAAGCGTTTTGTAATGATTTCAACCGACAAAGCAGTGAACCCAACCAATATTATGGGAGCGAGCAAACGTATTGCCGAAATTTATGTACAATCGCTATTCAAAAAAATAGTACAAGAAAATCCCAGTTGCACCAAATTTATTACTACCCGATTTGGAAATGTATTGGGCTCTAACGGCTCTGTTATTCCGTATTTCAAAAAACAGATTGCCGCCGGTGGCCCGGTGACGGTAACGCATCCCGATATCATTCGCTATTTTATGACGATTCCGGAAGCCTGCTGTTTAGTAATGGAAGCGAGCACTTTAGGCAATGGCGGCGAGATATTTGTTTTCGACATGGGACATCCTGTTAAAATTTTGGACTTGGCCAAGAATATGATCCGTCTATCGGGATATGTGCCCGGCAAAGATATACAAATAGTCTTTACCGGTTTGCGTCCCGGAGAAAAATTATACGAGGAGCTTCTCAATCAGAAGGAAACCACTTTGCCTACTGCAAACGAGAAAATAATGGTCGCCAAAGTACGTGAATTTGAATATGATATGGTCGAAAAAGAAGTGGAAGAACTCATAAGCTTGGCGGATCAAAATAAGCCGTTCTCAACCGTAGAACAAATGAAAAAAATTGTACCTGAATTTATCAGCAATAATTCTATTTTTGAGAAATTGGACAAATAGATCGTTTCGCTTTTCCCAAGAAACTATTTTATGCTAAGCGTAGAACACCTGACCATAGAATTTTCGTCCCGCCCCGTGCTGGAGGACATCTCTTTCATGATAAACAAGAAAGACCGTATTGCGCTCGTGGGCAAGAACGGAGCGGGGAAAAGTACCCTACTCCGCTTGATTGCAGGCGAATACCAACCGACCTCGGGACGCATTGCACGCGACACGGATATGACTATCGGATACCTGCCGCAAGTGATGATGCACATCGATGGCAAGACGCTTCGGGAGGATGTGATGAGTGTTTTTGCCGCCGAACCCGATGAGGAGAAAGCCCGCCGCATTGCGGAGATGGACAGAACCATTATCGGTTTGGGCTTTGAGCGCAAGGACTTTGACCGCCCCTGTTCGGAGTTTTCCGGCGGCTGGCGTATGCGTATCGAGTTGGCAAAGATTCTGTTGCAGCACCCCGACCTGCTCTTACTCGACGAGCCGACCAATCACCTTGATATTGAGTCGATTCAGTGGTTGGAGGATTTTCTCAAGACCTCGCAGAGTGCCATTCTGTTAGTGAGCCACGACAAGAAATTTATCGACAATGTCACGAACCGCACCATTGAGATTACACTCGGGCGCATCTACGATTATAATGTCAACTATTCGCATTTTCTCGAACTGCGTAAGGAGCGGCACGAGCAGCAAGTCCGTGCCTACCTCAATCAGCAGAAGATGATTCAGGAAACGGAGGACTTTATCGAGCGTTTCCGGTACAAGGCGACCAAGGCGGTGCAGGTGCAATCGCGCATCAAGCAGTTGGAGAAGTTGGAGCGTTTGGAGGTGGATATGGAGGACACCTCGCGGCTCAATCTGCGTTTCCCGCCGGCCCCCCGCAGCGGTGATTTCCCGCTGATAGTAGAGGACTTGCGCAAAGATTTTGGCGACCATACGGTCTTCTCGGGCGTTACTTTCACCATCCGCCGCGGCGAAAAAGTGGCGTTTGTTGGCAAGAACGGCGAGGGTAAATCCACCCTTGTGAAGTGCATCATGGGACAGTTGGATTATATGGGTACGCTCAAAATCGGGCATAACATCAAGATAGGTTATTTCGCACAGAATCAGGCGGCTTTGCTTGACGGAGAGCAGACCGTGTTCGACACGATTGACCGTGTGGCGGTGGGCGATATTCGTACAAAGATACGCGATATACTCGGTGCATTTATGTTCGGCGGCGAGGCGTCGGAGAAGAAAGTGAAAGTACTTTCGGGCGGAGAACGCAGCCGTTTGGCAATGATACGCCTGCTGCTTGAGCCATGCAACCTGCTTATCTTGGACGAGCCGACTAACCACCTCGATATGCAATCAAAGGATGTGCTGAAAGCCGCTTTGCAAGACTTCAACGGCACGGTTATCTGCGTTTCGCACGACCGTGATTTCCTCGACGGACTGGTCAGCAAAGTCTATGAGTTCGGCGGCGGTAAGGTGCGCGAACACCTCGGTGGCATCTATGATTTCCTACGCACCAAGCGAATAGATACCCTCCAAGAGTTGGAGAAGAAAGCACCGCAATCCCCCGCCACCAAAGGCGAAACAGGAGTTGGTAGTGCTTCGTATGCTGCACAAAAAGCAGAGGCGGCTGCCCGTCGCAAGAAAGAAAAACAGATAGCGGAAACCGAAGCAGCGATTGCCCATTTGGAGGAGGAGCAGAAGCA
>CAVHGD010000047.1:0-17346 GCA_963635385.1 Dialister sp. CAG:486
CCCTAATTAAATACGAATTAGAATACCCCGATTACGGATTAGAATACCCCAATTACTTTTACGAGAGCCGTTGTATTGCATAGAAAAAAAGAATGCCGTACCTTTGCAGCGAAAATATAAAACCAACCACAAACACCCCATCCAACACAAATTCCGACTTTCCACCAATCCACCAATATAAATGTTCAATAAACCGACTCATCCGCAGAAGCAGACAACTACCCGAACAGACAAGCAAATCAACAAACAAAATAACAAACAAAATAACAAACAACAACTGATAAACACCCAATTAAACGCTATACAACTATGGTATTAGAAAAAATCAACGGGCCGGAGGATATCAAGCGGCTCAATTCGACAGAGCGCGCCACGCTGGCAGACGAGGTACGACACTATCTATTGCAAAAGGTGAGCGAACACGGCGGGCATGTAGGCCCCAATCTCGGTATGGTAGAGGCCACCATTGCTCTCCACTATGTGTTCCATTCGCCCACCGACCACTTCATATTCGATGTATCGCACCAGAGCTATCCGCATAAGATACTGACCGGACGCAAAGAGGCCTTTATGGACCGAACCCATTATGACGATGTGTCGGGCTACTCCGAGCCGAGCGAGAGTGCCCACGATTCCTTCGTGATAGGCCACACCTCCACGAGCATCAGTCTTGCCTGCGGCATGGCCAAGGGGCGTAACCTGAGAGGCGGCACCGAAAACATCATTGCCATTATCGGTGACGGCTCGCTGAGCGGTGGCGAGGCGCTCGAAGGACTGAACGTGGCAGGAGCCGAGATAGAAGGCAACCTGATTATTGTAGTCAACGACAACCAAATGTCGATTGCCGAGAACCATGGCGGACTATACAAGAACTTGCAGCTGCTCCGCGAAACGCAAGGAAAAGCCGAATGCAACGTATTCCGAGCCATGGGATTGGACTATCGCTATGTAGAGCAAGGCAACGACATCGAGGCGCTCATCCGTGCCTTTGAGCAGGTGAAAGATATCGACCACCCTACCGTAGTACACATCAATACCCTAAAGGGCAAAGGACTGCCCTATGCCGAAACCAACAAGGAGCGTTGGCATTGGAGTATGCCGTTCGACCTCCCGACCGGGAAATGCACCTTCGCCAACGAGGAGAACGAAGACTATGCCCTCATAACGGCCGAATACCTACTCGAGCGGATGCCTTCCCGACCCGACCTGTTCGCCATCACCGCCGGCACCCCCACCGTGATGGGATTCAGCAAGAGCCGACGCGAGCAAGCCGGCAAGCAATTTGTGGATGTAGGTATCGCCGAAGAGACCGCTGTGGCCTTAGCCTCAGGAGCAGCCAAACGAGGTGCAAAACCCGTATGGGGCGTCTATAGCACGTTTATACAACGCACCTACGACCAGCTGCAGCAAGACCTGTGCATCAACGACAATCCGGCCGTTCTGCTCGTATTTTTTGGCGGAATCGAAAGTATGAACGATGTTACGCATACGTGCTTGTACGACATTCCGCTGCTCATGAATATCCCCAACCTCATCTATTTGGCGCCCTCATCGAAAGAGGAATATCTGTCCATGCTCGAGTGGTCGCTCTCCTATCGAGAGCATCCCGTGGCCATTCGGGTACCGGTGAATGGTGTTATCGAGCGGGGCCTCAGCCTGCCCGATACCGATTGGAGCCGGCCGAGCTACGAGATAGCCCGCCAAGGCAAAGATGTGGCGATAGTAGGATTGGGCTCCTATTTCCAATTAGGCGAGAAAGTATGCGACCTATTGGCCGCCCAAGGCGTCAAAGCCTCCCTCATCAATCCGTGTATCATCACGGCTCTCGACACCGACGCATTAGACGCTCTTCGCCGAGAGCACCGATTGGTCGTTACCCTCGAAGACGGACAGATCGACGGCGGTTGGGGCGAGAAAATAGCACGCTACTACGGCTGCTCCGATATGCATGTACTCGTACGCGGCGAGCGCAAACAGTTCGAGGACCGCTATGATGTTACCGAGTTGCTTCGAGCTAACCGACTGCTGCCCGAGCAGATAGCAGAGGATATCCTAAACAACCTCTAACCCGCTTCCCATAGCTGTTCTACAACACCTTATGTAGGAGAGCCATCTCGTAGCCGAACGGCATCAATAGGGCCACGGCGAGCGTATTGCAGAGTGTACTGACCCGCTCTGCAATACTTTTTTTGTTTGGTAGTATCGAAAAATAGTTGTACCTTTGTCGCCACAAAAAAGAAAACAATTTTAATACCACAATAACATGAATGAAGAATTACAACGAGTAATGGCCGTGGCTCAAACTTGGTTAGACGGCAACTACGATGAAGAGACAAAGGCACAAGTGCGTGCCATGATGAACGCTGAAGACAAATCGGAACTGATAGATAGTTTCTACCGCACCCTCGAGTTCGGTACGGGCGGACTGCGCGGCATTATGGGTCCCGGCACCAATCGTATGAACAAGTACATCGTGGCACAGGCCACACAGGGCTATGCCAACTATCTGCTCAAGGTGCAAGCCGAGAACGGTTTCAAGAATGTGCAGAACGGCCAAGTAGCCGTTGTCGTAGGGCATGACTGCCGCAACAACGGGCGCCTGTTTGCCGAGACCGTAGCCGATGTTTTCTCCGCTAACGGCATTAAGGTCTATCTCTTCGAGAGCCTGCGCCCGACGCCCGAGGTTAGTTTCGCCATCCGTCATCTCCACTGCCAAGGTGGTGTGAATGTGACGGCGAGCCACAACCCAAAGGAGTACAACGGCTATAAGGCATATTGGGAGGACGGTTCGCAGGTGCTGCAACCGCACGACCAAGGCATTATCGACGAGGTAAATAAGGTCAAAATGGAGGATGTGAAATGGAATGGCAACAAAGACCTGATAGAAATCATCGGTGGTGAGGTAGATTACGACTACATGATGGCCGTCAAGACCGTGATGATAGACCAAGATGTGATTTTGCGTCAGAAGGACTTGAACATCGTCTATACCCCGCTGCACGGAGCAGGACGCCAGATTGTGCCGATGTGTCTGCGCTCATGGGGCTTCCAGAACATCCATGTCGTGCCGGAGCAGATGGTGATTGACGGCAACTTCCCGACCGTTGTCAGCCCGAACCCCGAGAACGCAGAGGCAATGACCATGGGTATGAACCTCGGTACGAAACTGAATGCAGACCTCGTTATCGCCAGCGACCCCGATGCCGACCGTTTGGCTATCGTGTGCCGCGACGACGAAGGTAAGTGGGTGATTATCAACGGTAACCAAACATGCATGATGTTCTCCTACTACAACATCAAGGCGCTCAAACGCACGGGCAAGATGCGCCCCGAGAACTACCTCGTGAAGACCATTGTCACGAGCGAAGTCATTCGCCGTATCGCCGACCGCGAGAACGTAACGCTCACCGACGAGTACACGGGCTTCAAGTGGATTGCCAATCGTATTCGTATGTGGGAAGGCACACACAAGTACATCGGTGGCGGCGAGGAGAGTTTCGGCTGGCTCGGTTACGATGCTGTCCGTGACAAGTGTTCGCCCTCGGCTATCTGCCTCATCTGCGAGATTGCCGCTTACGCTAAGGACCAAGGTATCTCGCTCTATCAATACCTGCTCAATATCTACAAGGAGTTCGGCTTCCAGCGTGAGACGACAGTCAATGTCGTTCGCCCGGGTAAGGCAGGTGCCGAAGAGATTCAGCAGATGATGGTCAACTACCGTCAGAACCCGCCCCAAGAGATTGCAGGCGAGAAGGTGATCCGCATCAAAGACTATAAGACGCTGATAGAGAAGGACTTCGTGAACGGTGAGTGGCAAGAGCAGCCTATCGTTATGGCGCTGGGTGCCACGAGCAATGTGCTGCAGTACTTCACCGACGGCGGCCTAAAAGTGAGTGTTCGCCCGTCGGGTACAGAGCCGAAGATTAAGTTCTACTTCGAGATTCCCGCCGATATGCCTACCACGGCAGACTACAAAGCAGCTACCGCTGCAGCCGAAGCCCGCGTACCGGCAATCAAGAAGAGCCTCGGCATCGAGTAACAGGCGATTTCTTAGGGACAGAACTCCGTTTGGTTGTATACAAGACGGATAACCCTATCCCCATTATACCCAATAGACCGTAATACTTCTATGGCAGTAAAACGATATTATTACGGCAATACCATAGCATCCTTTCTCAGAGAGGATGCTATGTGTGTTGTCGGCCAATTGGCACTCGCCTACCAACACGACATCAACGATGAGACAAAGGCCTCGTGGCTTAGCGAGCTCACAACGATGAAGTCGGTTCTCGGAGCGTACTCGGGGCGTGGCAGTATCTATTTGGAATACAATATTCCACGCATGGGGAGGCGTGCCGACGTGATAGTCTTGATAGACGGAATCGTTTTTGTTCTCGAATTCAAGACCGAGCAGCAAAAGTTTTCTCGCGAAGCGGAGATACAGGTTTGGGACTATGCACTGGACTTAAAGAATTTTCAAGAAGGCAGTCGCTGCCGTACGATATTGCCTATTTTGGTCGTACCGAACGAAAAGGACAGCCATTGTCGTACCACATTACGCCACTACGAGGACCAAGTCTATGAGCCGGTTTGGGTCAATGGCAAGAAGCTCGGCGAGGTGCTGTCCGCTATGTGCTCTCAGTCCCATTTAGCTCGGTTCTCCACATCGGAAGATGAAGCTTGGGCAAGGAGCGGGTATGAACCAACGCCTACTATCGTGCAAGCCGCCATTGCTCTCTTTGAGGAGCATACCGTAGAAGATATTACCCGACATGACGGAGATATAGACAAAACGGCTCTCTACTTGGAGCAAATCATTCGTGAGTGCCGTGCGGAGCGGCGAAAGGCGGTTTGTTTCATTACCGGTGTGCCCGGTGCCGGCAAGACGCTGATAGGTCTTCAGACCGCAATAGGCCAGTTTAAGCAGCAGGACAAGGCGGTCTATCTGTCCGGCAATTTCCCTTTGGTAGAGGTGCTGCAAGAGGCTTTGGCGCGCGATTACATACGCCGTGCCAAGGAGGACTACGTAGCGGGACGCACCCAAGAGAAGCCTTGCACCAAAGCGGAAGCCAAAAGCAAGGTAAAAGCGTTCATCCAGATGATTCACCACTATCGAGATACCTATCTCGAGGGGACGGAGATACGCAATGGAGAGATATGCCCGCAGGAAGGCTATTTTCGTTCGCATACCGACAAGGCCTACATCCCGACGGAGCATATCGCTATCTTCGACGAGGCACAACGAGCATGGACCAAGGAGGAACTTCAACGCTTTATGCACGACAAAAAAGGCATTGCTCACTTCCCTTATAGCGAACCGGAATACCTGCTGTCTTGTATGAATCGACAGACCGATTGGGGATTGGTGATATGTCTTATCGGCGGAGGGCAGGAGATCAACAAAGGTGAAGCGGGGCTGGGCGAGTGGATTGAGGCGCTGAATCGCCGCTTCCGAGATTGGCATGTCTATATAAGCGACCGACTGCAAGAGAAAGAATATGCAGACGGTAAGGCATTGGGGGCCATTCGTTTAGATCCCACGCACATACACATTGCTTCCACTCTGCATCTCTCGGCGAGTATGCGTTCGTTTCGCTCCGAGAAGGTAAGCCTTTTTGTACATCAACTTTTGGAACTGAATAAGGAAGAAGCCCGCGCCACGCTGCAAGAATTGTCGCAATATCCTATCGTGCTGACCCGCTCGCTGAGCGAAGCCAAGAAGTGGCTTAAGGCACACGCACGCGGCAGTGAGCGATATGGTCTGTTGGGTTGCAGTAAGGCAGAGCGGCTGAAAGCCATTGGCGTGAATGTGCGCTATAAACCGGATTTCAGACACTGGTTCTTGGAGGATGATACCGATATTCGCTCCTCCAATGCACTGGAAGACACGCTGACGGAATTTGAGGTGCAAGGGCTCGAAATAGATTGGGCCTGTGTACTATGGGATGCCGATTTGCGATTGGATAAGAACCATAGTCATTGGGGGCACTATCAGTTGCGTAGTGGTACCAAATGGCAGAACATTCTAAAACCGGTCAACCAACTCTATCAGATCAATGCCTATCGGGTGCTACTCACTCGAGCACGACAAGGTATGGTTATCGTAGTGCCGAATGGAGATGATGGCGTGCCGCCCGATGAGACACGAAAGCCGGAATACTACGATGCGGTTTTCGCGTATCTCCGCGAGTTGGGAATACCGACTATAAAAGACGATAATGGAAAAGACGAACTCTCCAATGAATCAATGCGAATATAAAGAATATGAGGTTGTGGGCGCTGTGGTTTTGCACGAGGGCAAAGTGCTCTGTATGCAAAAGGGGGAGACGAAATATCCTTATACAACGCACAAATGGGAGTTTCCCGGAGGCAAGATAGAGCAAGGCGAGACGCCAGAGCAAGCCTTGTGCCGCGAACTGAGAGAGGAGATGGAGTATAAGGTGATTGTCGGGGAAAAACTATGCGAAGTCCGCCATCACTATCCGGATTTTGGCATTCTCATCGCTTTTTATCTCTGCATCCCGGAGGACACATCGCAGGCAGACTGTATGTCGTGTCACGAGCACATCTCGCATCGGTGGCTGACTCCGACAGAGGCCATCCATTTAGATTGGTGCGCGGCCGACCTTCCGGCCATCAAGCTATTAGCGGAACGCTACACGGTATGAATTGGTACCCATTCCCCCACTCTACCCGATAACCATTTGATAGCATTTTTACCACCGTCCATTGAGTGAGACAGTCCGTTGCCGCTCGCTCAAAACCTACTACAACTATGGCTGCTCGTTCAATTCGGGCAGCCATATTAGTTTCCTGCCCCCTCTCCTGCGATGAATTGCCAACGGTATTTGGAATAAAAATACAGAAAAAAGAGAAATAATCTGTATACATCTTGCATATATGCAGAATATATACTAATTTTGCGGCATATTCATAGTATAAAAGCACATATACTGTATATTTATACAACGCATGCAGCTTTTATACTAATTGCAAGGCACAAACAACCCAACCATTCAACAAACCACACAAAGCAAGGAGGCCGTATGACAATCCGAACAGAACGAATGCGTACTATCGTGAATCTACTCAATGCACAGGTGATAACCGGACAGGAACAACTGATGCGCGTTATGCAACAGCATGGGTACAACGTTACCCAAGCCACCCTCAGCCGAGATTTGCGTGACCTTCGTGCCGAGAAAAAGATACTGCCCGACGGCACATTCAAGTATGTCATACCCAGCAATCCCGTTGTGGAGCGAAAAGTATTGGGCATCGACTCCGAGCTGGCTAAGATTTCCATACGCAGTGTCGATTTCTGCGGTCCTTTCGCTGTAGTAAAGACCCGCCCCGGATTTGCAAGCGCCGTAGCATACGACATCGACAACCGCGGGCAAGAACTGATACTCGGTACGCTTGCCGGCGACGACACCATACTCGTCATCCCCAAAGACAGCACCACTCGCAGCCAGATGCACGATTTTCTGAGCGGTATGGAACGGCCCGAATAAGCTATCGGGTGCTTTTAGGTAAGGCACTGCTTCGGGATTTGATAGAAAAGTTAGGTTTGGATATTCCAAAAAAAAGTGGTAACTTTGCAGGCAGAAAAAAGTAGACCACCATTTCAGGCGAATTATCCACTCTAACACTATGGCTCAAGAAGACAATACATCTATTCCCCACTCTACCAACGCCGCCGACACCTCAGTGCAGTCGGCGGCCACTTACAACGACGACAACATCATCCACCTCGACGACCGCGAGCATATTCGCCGCCGTCCCGGTATGTATATCGGTAAACTCGGCGACGGTTCCCACTCCGACGACGGCATCTATGTGCTGATTAAGGAAACGATAGACAACTCTATCGACGAGTTCCGTATGGGCGAGGGCAAGGTGATTGAGGTGTCTGTGTCGGACGGCAAAGTGCGTGTGCGCGACTATGGGCGGGGTATCCCCTTGGGCAAGATGGTGGATGCCGTGTCGCTCTTGAATACGGGTGGAAAGTACGATACCAAGGCGTTTAAGAAGTCTGTCGGGCTGAACGGCGTGGGTACCAAAGCCGTCAATGCCCTGTCTATGGACTTCTCCGTGCAGTCCTTCCGTGAGGGCAAGACCCGAAAAGCCGAATTCCACCAAGGCCATTTAATGAGCGATACAGGCGTCGTGGAATACACCGGCACGGAGAAGCGCGGCACCTGCATCGAGTTCACCCCCGACAACTCGCGCGGCCTGTTCGAGAACTACCAGTTCCGCGACGACTTCATCGAGGAGATGCTGCGCAACTACGCCTACCTCAATACGGGTCTGACGCTTATCTACAACGGCCGCAAGTTCAGCTCCAAGAACGGTCTGCTCGACCTACTCACGGAGAATATGACCGTTGAGCCGCTCTACCCGATTATCCACTTGCGGGGCGAGGACATCGAGATAGCCCTCACGCATACCAACCAGTCGGGCGAAGAGTACCACTCCTTCGTCAACGGCCAGCATACCATACAGGGCGGTACCCACCAAGCCGCTTTCCGCGAGGCGATAGGCCGCACGATAAAAGAGTTCTTCAACAAGAATATGGACATGACCGATGTACGCAACGGCGTGGTCGGTGCCATTGCCATTAATGTCGAAGAACCCGTCTTCGAGAGCCAGACCAAGGTCAAACTCGGCTCCAAGGATATGTCCCCCACGGGCAACCTGTCCGTCAATAAGTTTGTCAACGACTTCGTTAAGCAGCAGTTAGACAACTACTTGCACAAGCACCCCGAGGTGGCGGAGGTCATGCTGCAGAAGATTCAAGACTCGGAGAAGGAGCGCAAGGCGATAGCAGGCATTACCAAAGCCGCCCGCGAACGCTCCAAGAAGAACCTGCTCAACAACCCAAAACTGCGCGACTGCCAGATACACTACAACGACACCAAGCCCGTCAAATCGGCGAAAGATGCCGACGACGACCTGCGCCAAGAGAGCAGTATTTTTATTACAGAGGGACTTTCCGCATCGGGTTCTATCACCAAGAGCCGCGATGTGCGTACCCAAGCCGTGTTCTCCCTGCGGGGAAAGCCGTTGAATTCGTACGGATTGAGCAAGTCGGTGGTCTATGAGAACGAGGAGTTCAACTGCCTGCAATCGGCATTGAATATCGAGGACGGACTCGACGAGTTGCGGTATAATAAGGTTATCATCGCCACCGATGCCGATGTCGATGGTATGCACATCCGCCTTCTTATGCTGACTTTCTTCCTCCAGTTCTTCCCCGACTTGGTCAAGAAGGGGCATGTCTATATCCTCCAAACGCCCCTATTCCGTGTTAAAGACAAGCAGCAGATTCGCTACTGCTACAGCGAGGAGGAGCGTATCAAAGCCATCGAGGAGATAAAGAATCCGGAAATTACCCGATTCAAAGGATTGGGAGAGATTTCTCCCGATGAATTCAAGGGTTTTATCGGCAAGGAGATACGCCTCGACCAAGTCATGTTGCGCAAGGAAGACGCCGTCTCCGACCTGCTTGCCTACTATATGGGAAAGAACACGGCAGAGCGCCAAAACTTCATCATCAACAACCTCGTCATCGAGGAAGATGATGTGGAAAATTAATAATTAACATGCAAAGCGGGCAACCACAATAACTGCAATAGAACAACTATACAAACTAGATTAACTAGATAAACTAGTTCAACTAGAATAACTAGCGGCCATATACTCAAAAGACTATACGCTGCCCCCATTCGTTAAACACCCAAATAACCCTATTCCCCTCCTTTTGAGGGGTTAGGAGAGGTTTATGACAGAACTAACATTATTTATACTACTCGGCATCGTGATACTCGTCCTCTTCGAGGTACGAGAGCGTAAGAACGCCAAAGCCGGTACGCCCACCCCGCCAAAACCAGCCGCTGACGGTGAGTGCTGCGGGCAGCACTTGGTCTGCGAGCGGGAAACGCTCTTGCAGACTAACGCCAAGATAGAGTACTACGACGACGAGGAATTGGACGCCTTGGCAGGCATTCCCGCCGAGCAATATACCGCCGCACAGGCACAGCAGATAGAGCAGGTCTTCTCCACGCTCCAAGAGCAAGACGTGACAGGTTGGGTACGTAGTATGCAGCTGCGCAATATCGCCCTGCCCGAGACCGTGCGAGAAGAGGCTTTGCTCATCGTACGAGAACGGCGCAATCGGAATAAATAATCCTACAGAAGCACACAAACGCCAATTCCGCTATACCATGAATCACCGCAAATTCCTATTCACCCTATTGTGTACCCTGTTGTCGCTTACAGCATGGGCGGAATGGGTACCGCTGATTCGGCATTTCACCCCCGATGACTATTCGGCGGGCACGCAAAACTGGGCGCTCAAGCAACACCCCAACGGATGGATATACGCCGCCAACAACTATGGCATGATGGAATACGACGGGTGCCGTTGGAAACTATACGGTATCGGCAACTCCACCGTGGTACGAGCACTCGCCACCGACTCCGGTGGGCGTATATATGCCGGTGGAACCGATGATTTCGGCTATTTCTGCCCCAACCAATTAGGCGGATTAGATTACCACCCCCTCACCGAGCAAATACCTGCACGATACAAACAATTCGGCGAGGTATGGCAGATATTTCCGACCGAGGATTGCCTATACGTACAGACACGCAACTACATCTTTCTGCTCTACAAGGGCGGACGAACCGAGGTAATTGACCCGGGAGATGTGATACGAACCTCCCTGCTGATACATGGTGAATTCTACGTGGCTACGGCACGAGATGTATTCATACTGAGCGCCAACCGTCTGCACACCCTGCGAGGTTCAGAGATGATTCATGGGGCTGTCGTATGCGATTTGCTGCCCTACAACAATCAGCTGCTCATTGCCACCGATTTTCAGGGATTATACACTTACGATGGCGATCGCGTCTCGGCTCTCAAGACCGATGCGGACCCCTACATCAAAAATAGTCAGCTCTATGCCGTAGCCATCAATCGGCAGCACATTGCTCTCGGCACGGTACGAAATGGGTTGATTTTGACCGATTTAGACGGCAAAAACTGCCAATTCCTCAATCGAGAAAACGGACTGCAGAACAACACCATTCTCAGTCTTCTTTTCGACCACAATGACAACCTTTGGATCGGGTTTGATAAGGGAATCGACTGTGTCTATCTGATGTCCCCCGTACGCTATCTTAATAATGTGCGATACGACTACGGAGCAGGATATACCGCCACGGAGCACCAAGGAACGCTCTATCTCGGCACCAACCAAGGAGTACATCGGCTACGAGAGAAGGACCCCGAGCTGATAGAAAACTCCATCGGACAAGTATGGGATCTCACCGAGATAGACGGACGGCTGCTATGCTGCCACAATAGAGGTTTGTTTGAGATACAAAACAACCGATTTGAAGCTATCGAAGAGGGCGATGGCGTATGGCATGTACAGCCCCACCCCAAGCAGAAGCAATATGCCATTGCCGGCACCTACACCGGATTCTCGTTGCTACAACGCTGCGAGAACCAATGGACCATACAGCACCTGAACGGATTCAATGAGACGGCGTTATACTACCAAATTGACCATCAGGGGAATATATGGGTTTTGTCCTCCCAAGGCGTGGAGAAACTGACTATTGACATTGCCAAACGACAGGTGAAACGCCAAACCATTATCAGCTGCCCATCGGCGCAACAATACTATTCCATAGCGGCCCTTGGCGATGAATTGGTCGTATCTCACGAAAAATATCTCGGAAAAATAGACGCCGACGGCCACCTACACGAATGCGCCCCCGAGGAGATCGGGCTTCCCATGGTGGCTCGTTATCCGCTCATCGAGCACGCCCCGGATCACAATCTGTGGTATATGCTGCAAGACAAGCTGTACATTCGTATTTGGGACCCGAAACGGAATCTTTATCAGCCCCAACAAGAAGTCATGGAGTACGTTCCCTTCATGATAGGCGGATTCTGCAATATCCATTTCACCGCAGATGGGATAGCCATTGTCGGTGGAATCAGCGGTTTTCGCAGCATCAACCCGATACTACTGCCCCACCCCACAAAGTCAGAAGCCAATCTATACATACGCACCATACGCTGCAATAGTCCCTACGAGGCAACCATTTATGGCGAATCCTATTCCGGCAAGAGCGAAAACATTGCGCTCAAAACAGGCGTGTATTCCCTACACATCGAGTATAGCGGCAATGCGACCAACTATGAGAATATCCAATATGCCACTCGCTTACGCCCCTCCGAGAAAGAATACTCCACCCCCACCAACGCAACGGCACGCGACCTCACCGCATTAGCACCGGGAAACTACACGCTGGATATTCGTATGCTGACGCCCGATGGCATCACAGAACGCAGTCTGACCATACAGATTGCCAATCCGTGGTACAAAAGCGGGTGGATGTTCGTGCTATATCTGCTGGCGGGCATTCTCTGTGCAATAGGCATCACGCAATGGGTGCGAATCCAAATACGAAGAAACAAAGAGCGTGTAGAAGCCGAAAAGAACGACCAACTGCGGGCACAACAAGTGCAGATTCTGCAATTGGAAAACGATAAGGCACAGTTCGAGCTGCGACAAAAGAGCCAAGAACTCAGCAACCTGATTCTGTCCGAGAATAACCGGAAGGAACTGACCGAATCGGTACAGCGAGAGCTGAGACGCATAATGGATTGCCTCAACGAAAACGATGAAACCAACGCCAGACTCCGAATACAAAACCTGCTGCAACGGTTGGCAAACAACACAGAAGGCGCCATCGATTGGTCTCGGTTTGAAGACA
The DNA here is from genome assembly GCA_963635385.1 of Dialister sp. CAG:486. Lineage (GTDB taxonomy): Bacteria > Bacteroidota > Bacteroidia > Bacteroidales > Paludibacteraceae > Colicola. The sequence continues at coordinate 12,799 of CAVHGD010000047.1, forward strand.
ATTTTGATATGGTCAACGACCAGTTTATCCGCAAGCTGACCACCAAATATCCGTGGATGAACAAGCAGGAGAAGCGGTTGTGCGTCTATATCAAGATGGGGCTACAGACCAAAGAGATTGCCCCGCTGCTGAATATATCATCGCGCGGAGTGGAAATGATGCGCTATCGGCTGCGGCAAAAAATGGAGATCGATACCCAACTGAATCTTAAGCAATACTTCAATGACCTGACCGAATAAAACACAATACCCGACCCCCAAAGCCCCCAAATGTACGATTTTTATTTGCCTATATAGGGAAAATAGACTACTTTTGCAAGCTGTAAAAAACGAGGGAGCTTTATAGAGTTCCCGTCACGGCACAACGATATTCCGAAACAACATATTCTACATAGTATGAAACGAATTTTATACTCATTACTGACATTCTTTGTCGCCGGTACTACCCTGACGGCGAGCAATTTTACCCCCGCTGCTTTCAGTATATCAGCAGACGGGAAGACTATTGTCTTCTCACAGGGCAACCTGCAATACACGCAATCCACCAAGACTTGGGCATTCGCCACGAATCAGTACGATGCGCTTAACGCTGCCAACATAAGCAACAACCAACTCGCCGACAAGATAGACCTATTCGGGTGGAGCGGCAGCATGGGGACGGCAAAGTGGGGTATCAGTACTTCTACCGACAATGCCAACTACGCCGGCGACTTTGCCGACTGGGGAAAAAACATCAGCGACGGCATTACTTACCGCACACTGACTAAAGCGGAATGGTTCTACCTGTTCTATACACGCCCCGATGCCGACGAGAAACAAGGCATTGCCCGCATCCAACTGAGCGATACCGAGTACGCCAACGGACTCATCCTGCTGCCCGATAGTTGGACTTGCCCTACGGATGTGCCATTCAAGAGCGGCTACGCTGATGCGAATGAAGAGCAACAATATGCCGACTATCAGACTTTTACGCTCACCCAATGGCAAGCGTTGGAATCCGCAGGGGCTGTATTCTTGCCCGCTACAGGGTATCGCTCCCCCGTTGATATGTTCAGCATAAGGAAAAACGGTGCCTATTGGTCGGCTACGGCAAGCAGTTCGAGCAGTGCGTACTACATATACTTCGGTGCAAAGACTGCGTTTCCGGATCATTACGAACAATACTGCTACGGGCATGCCGTACGTTTGGTGCAAGACTGCTACGCCATAAAGATTTCCTCATCGGAGCATGGGCGGGTGAGTGTCGACAAAACAAAAAGTATCAAAGGGAACCAAATTACACTCACCATTGCACCCGAAACGTACTACATTCTAAAAACAATCAGCGTTCTACAAGGCAACGATACCATACAACTCACTGCGGTAGAGGGAACAAACTATCAATACAGCTTTACGATGCCCGCAGGCGATGTGCAGATTACCGCCGAATTTGAGAAAGCCCCCCACGCCTTTACGCCTGCCGCTTTCAGCATATCGGCTGACGGAAAGCAAGTGGCATTCTCACAGGGCAACTTGCTATGCACAGGCGTAACCACGGGCAACTACACATGGTCTTTCACCCAATACCAAACGGAGATATTGGGTACTGCCAATGTACGGAACGGCCAGCTCGCTGACACGATAGACCTATTCGGCTGGAGCGGCAGCACAGGGACTGCCAAGTGGGGCATCAGCACTTCGGAAACCATTACCGACTACGCCGGTGACTTTGTCGATTGGGGAAAGAATGTCGGCGACAGCACTTCCTACCGCACCCTGACTTATGATGAATGGGACTACCTGCTCAACACTCGTGCCAATGCCGATGAGCGTATCGGTGTCGCCCGCATCGAATTGAACAATACGGAGTATGTCAACGGACTTATCCTCCTGCCCGATGAATGGGCTTGCCCTACGAGCGTGACATTCAAGAGCGGCAATGCAGAATCGTACGCCACTTGTCAGCGTTTTACGCTCGCCCAATGGGTACAATTAGAAGCTGCGGGGGCTGTGTTCCTGCCCGCTTCGGGGGCACGTTACGGAACACGAGTGAACCCGAGTGAGGTGCAGAGTATAGGCTGCTATTGGTCTGCCACACCGAACGATAATGACAAAGCAGGCTATAGTTACTTCGCTGCGACAGGAACAGGGAGCAACCATTTCAATCGCTATGCAGGCATATCCGTTCGGTTGGTACAGTACCTCTATGCCATAACGCTCACCACGCCCGAGCATGGTGTTGTTACGGCCGACCAAACGAACGCTGCCGCCGGGAAAAAAGTAACACTCACCATTACGCCCGATGCCTACTACAAGGTAAAGACCATTAGCGTTCTACAAGGCACGACCAACATACCAACCACCGCCGTCAAAGGGGCAAGCGACCAATATACCTTTACGATGCCGAATGGCAATGTTAGCGTTTCCGTTGAGTTGGAGAGTCTCCCGACTGCCTTTACCCCCACTGCTTTCAGCATATCGGATAGCACGCAAATCTATTTCTCGCAAGGCAACCTACGCTGCATGGGCGTCAAGAGCGGCAACTATGCATGGGCGTTCTCCGATTACCAAACGGATATGTTGGGTTTTGCCAATATAACGGGAAATTCTTCCGACTTGTACATCTATGGAGTCCTCGCCGACACGATAGACCTCTTCGGTTGGAGCAGCACCGGCACGGCAAAGTGGGGCGTCAGCATTTCCTACGACAATAAAGACTACACCGGCGACTTTGTCGATTGGGGCAAGAACATCGGCGATGGCACTACCTACCGCACGCTCGCCGTTAAGGAATGGGAATACCTGATCAACGGGCGAACCGATGCAGCCGAGAAATATGGTATCGCCCGTATTCAATTGAGCAGCACAACCTACGCCAACGGAATTGTTCTCCTGCCGGATAATTGGACTTGCCCGGATGGGATAACTTTCAAGAGCGGTCTTGCAAGCGGCGATGTGGCGACGATACAGGCCTATGCCGACCATCAGACTTTCACTCCCGACCAATGGGAACAATTAGAGGCATCGGGAGCAGTATTCTTGCCGGCTTCGGGTTCCCGCAATGGCCCCATTATGTTTATTTCAGATAAACCACAGCATAGCGGCTACTATTGGTCTTCTGATACTATATTTGTTAACGAAAACCAAACGGGGGATATTTTCTTTCAATCGAATATGATGCAAACGAGTCGTTACGAACGCTATACCGGAATGGCTGTCCGTTTGGTGCAAAATATCTATGCCATAACCATCAACACTTCGGAGCATGGCGCAATTAGTGCCGACAAGACGAAAGGTGCTGCAGGGGAAATCGTTACGCTTACGATTACCCCCGACGAGGGCTACGAGTTGGCGACACTCAGCGTGAAGGACACTGCAGGGCAAGCGGTTACGGTAGGAGAAGACCATACTTTCTCAATGCCCGCCTGTGCGGTAACAATAAGCGCTACCTTCAAGGTGAAGACCGTTACGATTACAGCAACGGCAGAGAACGGTACAGTAACCGGGGACGGAACATTCAACTACGGCACGGAGGTTACGCTCACGGCAACGCCTGCCGAGAATTACCGATTTGAACATTGGAGCGACGGCACGACGGCAAATCCTTACCTCTTTACCGCTACGGAAGATCTCACCATTGAGGCTATATTTGTCTCCATTCCCACCGCCATAGACCAAGCCGAAAGCACCAATGACGAAATACGCAAAGAGCTCCGCAACGGTCAAGTCTATATCCTCCGCAACGGCCACACCTACACTCCCCTCGGAACCAAGGTAGAATGAGCGATGTTAATTGTTAATTATTAATTGACTGAGAACCTGCATGTTAATTGTTAATTCTTAATTGTTAATTGGAACAATGCTCATTATCTTCGATTTAGACGGTACACTCATCAACACGATAGGCGACTTGCGGGCGGCGTGCAACTATGCACTCTCGGCAACAGGCTACCCTACCCACTCGCCCGAAGAGTACCCACACCTCGTGGGCAACGGCATCAACAAACTCATTGAGCGTGCCTTGCCCGATAGTGCAAAGGACACAGCGGTGCACACAGAGGAGGCAATACAACGAGTGCGTGCGGTGTTTGTGCCGTACTACAATAAGCACAACTGCGACCATACTCGCCCCTACGAGGGCATTGCCGACCTGCTGCATACGCTCAAACTGCGCGGCTGCCAACTGGCTGTAGCGTCGAACAAATACCAAGAGGCTACGGCGTTCATCATCAACCATTTCTTCCCCGATACCTTCGATGTGGTCTTCGGCGAGCGCACGGGTGTCCCCCGCAAGCCGAACCCGCAAGTGGTGTACGACATCCTCGCTGAGCTGTCCGACACAGAAGTGCTGTATGTGGGCGATAGTCTCGTGGATATCGAGACTGCCCGCAACGCACAAGTACCCGTTGCCGCCTGCTCGTGGGGCTTTGTCGCTCGGCAAGACTTGGTCGCCGCCCACCCCGACTACCTCATCGACAGCCCGATAGAACTGCTGCAATATGTAAATGCATAAATGCTTAATTAATAAGTATCTATAAGGGGCTGCACAGCAGTCATAGCAGAGGCCGAC
>CAVHGD010000048.1:0-6169 GCA_963635385.1 Dialister sp. CAG:486
TTCCTTTCCCGAACCATCACCCAACCATCTGTCGAAATTCAGTCGGCGTCACGCCCGCGTGTTTCTTGAAGAACCGCACGAAATGTTGCGGGTGCTGAAAGCCTGTCAGCACGGCTATCTCTTTGATTGTCAGCGATGAATTGCGTAGTTGGCGTTTGGCGTATTCGTATAGCCGCAGAGCGATGTATTCTTGCGCTGTCTTGCCCGTTTCGGCTTTCACCATATCACCGAAATAGTTGGGCGACAGGCAGATACGGTCGGCAAAGTACTTCACGGTCGGTATTCCCTCTTGGGCGGTCTTGCCCGAATGGATATACTCGTCAAGCAGTTCTTCGAAGCGTGAAATGGCGGTGATATTCATGTCCTGCCGCGTAATAAACTGCCGCTCGTAGAATCGCAAGCAGTAGTCGAGCAATAGCTCTAAGTTGGTGATTATCAGTCGGCGCGAGAACTTGTCGATGGGGTGCTGCAGCTCTATCTCAATGATGTGCATACAGTTTTTTACCACCAGTACTTCATCTTCCGATAGATGCAGCGCCTCGTTGCTGGCGTAGGAGAAGAACGAATAATCCCGCATTTTTTTGGCGAGCGAAGTGCCGTGAATGAAATCGGGGTGGAATAGGATTCCGATGCATTTTGGGCGGGCGGCAGGGTTTCGTGATACCTCTACCTCTTGCCCGGGTGCCATGCTGACAATGGTCTCGCAGTCGTAGTCGTATTGCGTTCGCCCATAGTTCAGTACGCACCCCTTGGTCTCTTTGAGCCAAAGGCTGTAGAAGTCATACACGTAGCGCACGCCTGCGGGCAGGTGTTTCTCTTCGCTGCCGTCGTATTGTACGAAAGCCACTTGCGGGTGCATGGTCTTGAATCCGCAGGTGTCGTTGTATTCCTGAATGGTAGTAATGTGTTGTTCCGCCATGGTCTTGAATCCCTGTTTTTTGTGTTTGCGGTGCAAAGGTACGAATATTTTCTTCGCCTACCAATACCAACTGTCGAAAAGCGTAATTTAGGTACTGCTTTCCGTAATTGAGGTAGTCCAGCTGTCCATTCTGCGTAAGGGGAGCGGTACCTCGATTACGGATTCCGCTACCCCGATTACCTGTTTGCGCAGCGGTGCCTTGTGCGGGCAGTAAAAAGACTGTACCTTTGTGCCATGAAAAAACAATGGAATAAAAAACGCCTTGCGGTGGCGGTGCTAGCTCTGCTCTTTGCCGAAGCACTGCCTGCCCAAGCGCCCTTACAAACACCAAATAAAACTATGACCAAACAACAACAATCGTTTGTAGAGCTAGCAGCGAATGCCGCAGCGGGCAACACCCAAGCTCTCTATGCAGCTGTGGATAATGCATTGGATAATGCACTGACAGTCAATCAAATAAAGGAGTCGTTTCTCCACCTCTATGCTTATACGGGCTTCCCCCGCTCGCTCAATGCGCAGCAGGTGTTGCAGCAGGTGCTAACCGACCGAACGGCCCAAGGGCGCCCCATCACGATGGGTGCGGAAGCCTCACCTCTTCCCGCTGACTATGACGCCCTCCGTCAGGGTACAGCCGTGCAGACCTCGCTTTGCGGGGGTGCCTATACGTACGCCTTCTGTCCCGCCGAGGATGAGTTCCTCAAGTCGCACCTATTCGGCGATCTCTTTGCTCGGGATGTACTGACCCCGTCCGAGCGGGAGTTGCTGACGGTGAGTGCTTTGGCGGCGATGGAGGGCACAGCAGCGCAGCTCCGTTCCCATCGGTCGGTTGCGCTCCGTGCGGGCGTGCCGGAAGAAATTGTCAACGAGGCGGTGGCGCAAGCGCACGCAATAGGAAGCCGTGCGCGCCTCACTTTTCCCGAAGGAGTACCGAACCAACTCTATGCATCCTACTTCCAAGGGCAGTCCTACTTAGCACCCTTGGGCGGTGACCGGCACCCTGTGAGCAATGTCACTTTCGAACCTGCCTGCCGCAACAACTGGCACATCCACCACGATGCCCGCCAGATACTTATATGCGTGTCGGGAGAGGGCTGGTATCAGGAGTGGGGAAAGCCCGCGCAGCACCTGCAAGCGGGCGATGTGGTGGATATTCCCGTCGGCGTGAAACATTGGCATGGTGCAACGCGCGACAGCTGGTTCCAGCATGTAGTATTCCATATTCCCGCCACGCCCCTTGCGGGTGATACTCTAACAGGCAACGAGTGGCTCGAACCACTCCCGAACGAACTTTACAATCGCCTGCCTTAGCCCCTTTCCCATCTCTATTTGGCGTCTATCCTCATTTTGAAATTCCGACCTAATAGTCATTTTGCAGTCTGTAAAAGAGTAGTACCCTTCTAATAGTCATTTTGCAGTCTGGCTTTTGTCCCCCCCCCTAAACCACCCCCAAAAATCAATTATTACGCGGCTCCCCAAGCCGCATACTACGCAATCCTCAACTTTTAATGTTTAAGGGCGGATGCTTCAATCTGACCTATCCCCAAAGCGTCATTTTTGGGTACTTTGATGCTCTCTATGCACTGATTTCATCGGATTTGCGCAAGTTTTCAGCCTGCAAATGAATTAGAGCACTTTTGTTCAGCGATTTTTGTCTCAAGCACCTTGAATCGCTGCAGCCCCCATTAAATCAGGGCTTCCGAACGATTTTAGGCTGCAAAATGAACATTACGCCCCCCAAAGACATTATTATTTGCGTAGGTAAGAAAAAGGTACTACCTTTGCCGAAAATTAAGACCTATGCTGCTTGCTGCTAAATACAGCACGGGTGTGTGGGTGGTAAGACACTACTATCATTCTAATACTCCAACAAGTCTGATAGGCGTAGGGGAGGCGGCACGGTATGGTCAACCGGCTCTAGCGAACTGCCGCGGGTGGGGACACCCACGCCCCCATGTGGAGCGATGTGCTGCTTTCACACACGCCAACGGGTGGCGGACAAGACGCAAGCCAATACATTATAAACCAATTATAAGCAAATACATGTATCATTCCAAAATGAAACGAATTCTCTCTTTCTGGACGGCATTTCGCGCCACATCTCTCAAAGAATCGCACGGCTCTTCGGAGGCTGCCTCTCGTACCTATTCATTGGCTGGGGCGCATACTTCTTTCTTGACAAGGGCGCGGACATCTGTCATGGCCGGGGCGCGCACCTCTTTCTTAACAAAGGTACATACCTCTTTCTTGGCTGGGACGCGCGGCTCTTTCTTGACAAGGGTGCACGGCTCTGTCTTGGTGGTGGTTATTATGACCTTGCTTGGGGTATTTTTTGGAGGCACTGACCTTTGGGCGGGGGACTTTACCCCTGCCCTATTCACTGTTCGAGAAGGCAAGCAGGTATATTTCTCGCAAGGAAATCTGCAATGCACCCTTACTGCGACCGACACTACTTGGTCATTTGCGGAGAACCAATATGATATGTTGGGTATCAAAAATGTAAGCGGAGGGACAGAGGACTATGACGACGCAAAAGGCTACGCAAAGGTCGGCACTGCTCTCGCCGACAAGATAGATCTCTTCGGTTGGAGCGGAGACAACGAAACTGCGAAATGGGGCATCAGTACTTCTACAGAGGCTTCCGATTACTCGGGGGATTTCGTGGATTGGGGGTCGAACACTATCGGCATTTATGCGCCCAATACTTTCCGCACACTAACTTACGATGAGTGGGAATACCTGCTAAATACGCGCACCAATGCAAGCGAAAAGAAAGGCATTGCCCGTATCAAATTGAATGATACGGAGTATGTGAATGGGCTAATCCTGCTGCCCGACAGTTGGACTTGCCCGACCGGTGTAACCTTCAAGAGTGGTTATGCAACTTATGGGGGCGTAGGAGCCTACGCTACTTACCAAACATTCACGCTTGCCCAATGGCAGCAATTAGAAAAAGCAGGTGCGGTATTCTTACCTGCTTCGGGAGAGCGCGGCGAGTTTAGAATGTACGATGTGCAGGGCTACGGTCGCTATAGGTCTGCTACGATGTTCGACTCGCCCCACGCATACATCCTGTACTTCTACTCGCTTACCGCGAAGATTATCAGCAGCCAAAGCTACATTGCGCAAGCAGTCCGCCTCGTGCAAGACTATGCACTACACAGCATTACTACCTCGACATCCGAACACGGCTCTGTTGCGGCGGGTAAGGCGACGGCATTAGCCGGCGAAACGATTACGCTGACGGTTACGCCTGATACTTACTACACACTGAAGGCACTCACTGTTCTGCAAGGTACGACAGAGATTAAGACGACAGCAGTGGAGGGGGCAAGCAACCAATATACATTTATTATGCCCCCGGGCGAAGTGAACATCACTGCCAAGTTCGAGAAACTCGCTTCTGCCTTTACACCTGTCCCATTCTCTATCGCGGCAGGTAGGCAGGTGTATTTCTCACAAGGGAACCTGCAATGCGCGGGCGTAACGAGTGGCAGTTACAACTGGTCATTCGCTGAATACCAAACCGATATGCTCGGGACGGATAATGTCAGCGGAGGAACTGAACAGTATGGCGGCGCGACAAACGGCTACTCAAAGAACGGCACTGCTCTTGCCGACACGATAGATATGTTCGGTTGGAGCGGAAACACGGGGACAGCCAAGTGGGGCATCAGTTCTTCCCCATACAATAGTGATTACAGCGGCGACTTCGTCGATTGGGGGAAAAACACTATCGGCACTTCTGCGCCGAATACTTACCGCACTCTTACATTAGCCGAGTGGACTTACCTGCTCGAACTTCGCACCGATGCAGTCAAGAAGAAAGGCGTTGCCCGTATTTACCTCACGGACGATGGCTCACGATATGTAAACGGGCTTATTCTCCTACCCGACGACTGCCCGACGGATATAACATTCAATAAAGGCTATGCAAGTACATATTCTGTTGATGCTTATGCCACGCAAAACACTTACACCCTCGCCCAATGGCGGCAATTAGAGGCAGTTGGCGCAGTATTCTTGCCTGCTGAAGGTCGAAGAGAAGGGACGAAACTGTTTTATGTGCAACTGGATGCTCCCTATTGGTCTTCCACGCCGAGCGATTCGGCCAAGGCATATTATTCGTACTTTACTTCAAATGAGAATAGTACAAACCCAAACTCCCGCTACCGCGGTCACGCTGTTCGCCTCGTACAAGACCTCCGCTATGCTATTACAATCACCCCGTCCGAGCATGGTTATGTTGCGGTATACCAGACGGAATATGCCGCAGGAAGCAAGGTAACGCTGACGGTTATACCCTATACGGGGTACGAACTCGACGAACTGACGGTGGTTGAAGATGGCGGGAAGAAGGTTACGGTTACGGAATACACATTTACAATGCCGGCAAATGCGGTAACCGTGACGGCGACATTCAAGAAAAAGACTTTCACCATTACTGCTACGGCAAAGAACGGCACAGTAGAGGGCGGCGGCACTTATGACTATGGCACGCAGGTTACGCTCACGGCGAAGCCTGACAAAGGGTTTGAATTCTCCCAATGGAGCGATGGCACGAAGGCTAACCCGTACGAACTGGTCGTAACCAAAGACCTCACCATGGAGGCGGAGTTCGTGCAGGAGACACCGACCGAGATAGACACGACACAAAGCGACGCCGAGGAGTCGGTACGCAAAGTACTGATTGACGGGGAGTTATACATTCTCCGAGGCGGGAATGTCTATACCGGTACAGGAATGAAAGTGAGATAAGACAGTCGGTTCTTCCGCTGCCGTTATCCCTGTCGGGAAAGGGCGTTAAAGCGTGGCGCGGAGGAGCAGGTGAATGTCCGTGCGAGTGGCAGATTTCAAGGAGTGGGTTTGCACCCAATGGGAACTATAGACGGTTTCCGAGAGGCGCAGATAAAGACCTAACTGCTTGATAATCTGCCACCGCAGGTTTAGATAGGCACGCCCGCCCAGCCCATAGGCAAAGGCACTGCCGTATCCGTACAGCACATCGTTTTCGAAGGCGTAGATGCGGTTGTTCCAGTCCCGTGCGTCGAACCCTTGCAGCCGCACTTGCAGCGTGAGCGGCACCTTCGCAAAGGCATATTGGACATCCTGATACACGCTCACTCCCCACGTGAGGCTCTGCACGCTGTCTGTCACGAGGTTCGCCTCCGCTTGGGTGCGCAGCCGCCAATGCCCGTCGGTCCATTCAAAACGGTACCGAGCCGAGTACGTGCTCCGTTTGCCTTTTTCCCG
>CAVHGD010000048.1:6467-17299 GCA_963635385.1 Dialister sp. CAG:486
ATATGGCTGCCGACAATGGCGCCGACGCCCCAGCGCGTGTTTTGCGTGGTCGCCACTTCGCCGAACAGGTCGAACAGTCCGTAGTTGTAGCGCATATTCAGCCCCACCACGGCTTGTCGCGTGCCACGGAAGTAATGCGCATTGTACGCCATGTCCCGATACGGGCGCAGCGTGTCCGAATAGAGATTTTCCACCGCCGTTAGCCCCCATTTGAAGCGTTTGTAACGCATCGTCAGGTTGGCGCCCAACACGTGGTGCCGCATCGTGTCGGCAGGCAGCTGCAGTGAGTACAGTGCGGAGATTTCCGTTCGCACATCGCCTTTCCGAAACGCCGCCGTTGCCCCGATGCCGTGCAGTCCGTCTCCCGTCGTGCTGCCGTATTTGCGCAGCCCGTCTCGGGTCTGACCGGTCGCCAGTATGTACGAGGTGCGCCCGGTGTGGAACGCATTGGCGAGCACGAGTCCTTGCCCGAACGATGCCTGAAAATCGCCCGCCACTACCGTGCGCAGCGGACCGATGTCGTTCAGCTGCAGATAGCCGCCGTACTGCATCTCGCTCGCTTTCCCGCCGGTGGGGCGACGCAGCGTCAGCCCGAACAGCACTCGGTCGTGGTAGCGAAAGCGATACCGTGTCTGCACAAAAACAGGGTCGTTGTTATAGTTTTCGAGATTGCGTGTGTCGAGGCGCAACGTCAATTCGTGTTTGGCGTCGCGAAATACCTCTTTGATATTCAGCTTGTTATCCGTCGGTGCGGGCGCAACATACACAAAGGCACGCAGATCGCGGATGGTGTAGTCTTCCAGAATGGGGATGAGTTGCAGTTCGGCCAAGTCCTGCATCGGGTGCTCATAGACGTAGAGCAGAATGGCATCCACTTGTTGGTCGGTCAAGAATCGCAGCCGTTCCAGTTCGGCAGCGGTGGCGGTGTTCAGGTTGATGGGGTGAGCGGCGGCCTCCATCAGGTCCTCTTGCAGCTCCTCATAATCCACCGCACCGGTCTCCGTCAGGTATTCGTAGATGTCGCCGATGATGTCTTCCGTCAGCGGATACGAGTCGGCCGAGAGCGGACACACCTCTATGCACACCATCACGGCGAGCAGGCATATCCGACATGAGAAAGATGGACGCAAAGGAAATTACTTCTTTATCGAGAACGGAATCGAGCCGATTAGGTTTCCGTCGGCAAAGAAGTCGGCGTTGTACAGCCCCGTTTGCGGTTGCTCGTCGAGCGGCCAGTAGATCGTTCCGTGATACTCCTCGCCGGCGTATTCAAACTCTTGCGCCACGGAGTAGGGAATATCTTCGTTTTCGAAGTGGAATAGCAGGCCATTTGCCTCGCCGAGCAGGTTGCCTTGCGGGTCAATCAATCGCACGTAGAGCGTTTTCAGCCCGGGTTCGCACGTGATATTTTTGGCGATGGTGTAGTCAAATTGCAGTTTGCGTATTTGGCTCACGATGCGCGTCTTGTGGTCGTGTTTGTTCAGCGTGACCATCGTGCAGGCGGACACTTCCAACATCGATGCACGGCTGACGGTCTCCGATAGCTTGGTGTTCATCGTCGTCAGTTGCGTGTTCTGTTGTTTCACCTGCTGATTTTCTTGGCGATATTGCTGATTCTCAACGGTTAAGCGCTGATTGGTGGCGTTGAGCGAATCAATTTGGCGCACGTAGTCTTTCATCACGGCACGCACCGTGGCGAGTTCTTTCTTCAGCTCAGCGATGCGGCGAGCGTTGGTCACCTTGGTGATGCGCAGCTCCTCGAGCAGGTCCTGCACACGCTGTTGCTCTTGAGCGAGCCGCTCTTGCAGCGAATCATTTTTGATATCCATCTGCTGATACCCGTCGAATTGTAGCGCAAGGTCCTCGTACTCATCTTCGAGTTCCGATTTCTCATACTCCATTTGTTCGACAATGGCATCCATTTGTTTCTTCTGATGCAGATTGAGGAACAGCAGTGCGCCCACTCCAAGAACGAGCACAATAATAATTGGGATAACAATCGATTTCTTCATGTTTTGTGTTTTGTATATTTCGCAAGATGGGCAAGGGAACTACAAGTAGGGCAGTGCTTTCTCCAATTGATTACCTCGAGAACCCTTTAGCAGCACCGTACCATCGTGCAACGGATGCTGTTGCAGGTAGGCTATCAGCTCCGTTACGTCGTGCAGGATGGGGTAGGGAGCCGTTGTCTCCGCATACTCATCTCCCACGAGCAGCACCCGCTCCGCCTTACGCTCTGCTAGCATATTGACGATATTTTGATGCTCGAGATGGCTGTACTCGCCCAATTCCCGCATGCCGCCGAGTATATAGGTGTCGCCTTTGAAAGCGTTAATGGCTGCTTGCATCGAGGTCGGGTTGGCGTTGTAGGCATCGACCACAATCGTGTTATTCCGCTCGGAATGAACGAGTTGCGAGCGGTTGTTCGATGGAATGTACGCTCGAATCGCAGCAAGTCCTTGCTCCCTTGGTATGCCAAACGCTTCGCCGACAGCCAACGCCGCCGAAACATTTTCCGCATTGTAGTCGCCCACAAGATGTGTCCCCGCCGGCATGGTACCGGTGTGGTATTCAATGAGTTGCGAGTGGCTATTCGGTGCTTTCGATAAGGCATCCGCATACATGGCCGCCAAATACGGATTGTCTGCATTGCGGAAAACGGTGCCGTCGTGTGCCACGAGATAGTCGTACAGCTCCTGCTTGGTGCGTTGCACGCCCTCGAACGAGCCGAAGCCCTGCAAGTGCGCTCGCCCCACATTCGTAATCAGTCCGTAGTTGGGTTCCGCCACTTCCACCAGCTCTTGAATGTCGCCCGGATGGCTTGCGCCCATCTCTACGATGGCCAATTCGTGTTGGCGTGAGATCTGAAGCACCGTCAGCGGCACCCCGATCGAGTTGTTGAGATTGCCCTGCGTGTAATGAATTTTGTACTTTGTGGACAGCACGGCCGCCGTCAATTCTTTCGTGGTTGTCTTGCCGTTTGTGCCTGTAATCCCGAAGATAGGCCTTACCAACTTTTTTCGCCAAGCCCGTGCGAGCCCTTGCAGTCCCGTAACTCCACCGCGTCTCCGCCCTTCCTCATCCAGCAGCACCAATCGCTCCTTCGGATATTGCTGCAAGAGACTCTTATAAACCTCCTCATTGGATAGGATAGCGATGCTCGCTCCGCTCTCGAGTGCCTGCCCCGCAAATCGATTTCCGTCGAAGGACTCCCCTACCAACGCAAAGAACACGCAACCTGCAGGCAAATTGCGTGTATCCGTACTCACCGAGAGTGAGTCCTTATTGCTTATTAGGAAGCTCCAATCCATAACCTTTCTTCTTGTCTTCTATCTTCAAAAGCAGCGAGAAAACAAAAGCGACAACGCCGAAGGATGCAAAGACAATCATCGGTACGAGATATCCGCCCGTAGCTACGCGCAGCTTACCAATGAGCAACGGCACGAGGCAGAGTCCAATATTCTGTACCCAGAAAATCAAACAGTACGCCGAACCAAGAATCTTTTCATCTATAATTTTTGGAACGGATGGCCACATCGATGCAGGTACAAGAGAGAAACTGACACCCAAGACAAGAATAGTAACGAGTGCTAAAGTCTTACTCGGGAATACGGGCAGCACGAAAGCGAAGACGCAGTGGCATAGAATCATAATCAGTGCGCCTATCATCATCATCGATGCGCCCTTGCCCTTATAATCAATGAATAATCCCAAGAACGGAGTGAGTACCATAGCTAAAATTGGGAACCACTTGAATAGGCCTGCTGCCTCAGCGTTGGATATGTTCAGTGTCTCCTCGAGGAAATTAGTGGCAAAACGCTGGAATGGGAAGATTGCCGAGTAGTACAGCACGCAGAGGATAGCGATAATCCAGAACATCTTGCTCGAGAATATCTTACCGAGGTCGGAGATATGGAACTCGTCCTCGGGGTCTTTGACAGCCGTAGCCTCACCAATCTCAACCAACTGTTTGTCGAAACGGGCATCCATAACGGTGAATACAAGGAAGTTAATCAGTCCGATAACAAGCAGGAGAGCAGCGAAGAGCAGAGGGGCTACCACCGAGTCCACGCCATTGACCGCAAACTTGTGACTAATCAGCGGGGAGAAGTACATCGCTGCAAACACACCGATACGGGCAATTGCCATTTCCAATCCCATAGCAAGCGCCATCTCCTTTCCTTTGAACCACTTTGCGAGAACCTTGCTCACCGTAGTACCTGCCATCTCGCAGCCGCAGCCGAACAGCATAAAGCCGAACATGGCGAGTTTCGCCGACCCGGGCATCTCCACCCACCACGAGTTGAGCCATGAGACACGGTTGGCATCGAACCAATCGCTCAAACCGATATACTTGATTGCCGCTCCGATAACCATCAGGCTTGCGGAGAGCGTACCCGTGAAGCGCACGCCCATCTTGTCGAGGATGATACCTGCAATAATTAGGAAGCCAAAGACATTGAGCAGATATTCACCGGCTGCGTAGGTGCCGAAGTCGCCTTGATCCCAATTGTACGATTTCTCGAGCAAGGACGCCAGGGGCGAGAGTATATCCACGAACATATAAGCAAAGAACATCATCGATGCTACCAAGACCAGCACCGTCCAACGCGCTACTGCCGAGTCGCGCAAGGTCTGTTGAAGTTTTTCTACCACGGGG
Source organism: Dialister sp. CAG:486 (assembly GCA_963635385.1). Classification (GTDB taxonomy): domain Bacteria; phylum Bacteroidota; class Bacteroidia; order Bacteroidales; family Paludibacteraceae; genus Colicola. Next base: position 11,128 of record CAVHGD010000048.1, read on the forward strand.
TTAGTTGTTTAATTTGTAAATGTGTATGTTTGTATAGGTGTACATGCTATGCGGCACTGTGAATTATGCATTTTTTATTGTCAGTGGCGACACGCCACAATTGTCATAGTGCCTCGTCTTCGGGTTTGGGAGGACGGGGGAGGTGCGATTTCTTTTTGAGCCATGCTGCTTTGCGTTTCTCGTATTCAGCGTAATGGGTTTCGAGATAGCCGTCTGCCATAAACAATGCACAATGCTAAATGCACAATTAGTGGCGTGTCGCCACGGACTATTGTGGTTACTTAATGCCTAATTCTTTTTTTACGGCAGGCATGACATCGATGGCATCGGGAGCGATATAGACCATGGCTGCGGAATCGAAGATGTAGGTATAGCCCTCTTTGGCGCCCACAGCTTGGATAGCCTTTGTCATACGTTCATGCACCGGGGCAAGCAGCTCCTGCTGCTTCTTTTGAATGTCCTGCTCTGCGGTCTGATAGAATTGTTGAAGGCGCTGCTGCAGGTCTTGGAGCTCCTGCTGACGCATCTGCTTCATGGCATCCGTCATCGTGGCTTCTTGCGATTGGTAGTCTTGAACCTTTTTCTGCAACTCTTCTTGCATGGAAACAAGCATGGTCTCGTACTGGCTCTGAACGGTATCCATTTTGAGTTTGACAGTGTTCACCTCAGGCATTTGCGCAAAGAGCTCTTGCGTATTGACGTGTCCGAATTTTTGTGCTGAGGCGAAGAGAGGCATCGCCAAAGCAAGTGCTAAAAGTATTTTTTTCATTTTGAATGTAATTAAATTCGATTGTTATGTTTGTTTTGTGCGACCGAGTTTTGGGATCGGTATGCTGAAAAATGGGGTGGTACCTATTTTGCGCCGAGCTTCTGTAGGACTTGGTCGGAAACATCGAGCTTGCTCGACATATAGATGAGGGCGGGGTCGGCGGAGCGGTCTTTGACGATATCAATATGCTTCTCGTTGGCAAGCTCCTGTATGGCGGCATATATCTCGTCCTGAATGGGCTTGATAAGCGCTTCCCGCTTCTTGTATAGTTCACCGTCTTGGCCAAAGTATTTTCGCTTCAGCTCAAGAACCTCCTGCTCTTTGGCGACAATCTCCTCTTCACGACGGCGTTTCATCTCGTCCGAAAGGAAAATCTGCTCGGTTTGGTAGTTGGTGGCAAGCACGCGTGCTTCTTGGTTCTTGGCGTCGATCTCTTTCTGCCAGCGCTTGCTTATCATCGTGAGTTGCTCGTTCGCCGACTCATATTGCGGCAGGTTTTTGAGAATGTACGCCATATCTATATAGGCGATAGACTGCTCCTTGGCGGCCGATACGGGCAGGGGCAGCAGCGTCATAAGGGATAGGGCGATATATATAAGGTTTTTTCTCATGCTTTTTAGGGAGTTGGTTCGGGAGTGGTTCGGGAAAATGAGGAAATTACCGTTGAAATTACCGTTGAAATTAGTGTTGATTTTAGTGCTGATTTTAGTGTTGAGTTTATTGCTGAAATTAGTGCTGAATTTTACTGAAAATGTACGATTTATTTTTCAATTGAAGGTACTGAAAAATTTTCGAAATAATTTGTTGCCGGATTTTAGAGCTCTTGGCCGAGGACGAAGTGGAACTGACTCTTGCCGTACTGGTCGGAGCCGTTAATTTTGTCGAAGCCCCAGCCCCAGTCGATACCGAGCAAGCCGAACATAGGCAGATAAATACGTACGCCGAGACCCGCACTACGCTTAAGGTCGAACGGATTGTATTTGGAGATATCCGAGAAACAGTTACCCGCCTCGACGAAAGCCAACGCCCAAATCGTGGCGCTCTGCTCCAAAGCAATCGGGTAGCGCAACTCCATGGTGAATTTGTTATACACATAACCCATGTTGCGCCCCGTGGTGGCATCGTACGGCGTGAGCGAGCCCGAAGAGTAACCACGCATGGCCACATAGTCGGTGGAATAGCTCGTATAGCTCGACATACCGTCACCACCCATGTAGAAGCTCTCGAAGGGCGACTTGGCGTATTTATTATAGTGTCCCAAGTAACCGAATTCGGCACGCGTCATCAGCACAAGTTTCGAGTCTTTGGACAGCGGGGTGAAGACCTTGCCCGAGAACTTCCACTTGTGGTACTCAATCAGGTGGTAGCGCTCAGAAGTGGTCATCTGCGAGTAGTCCTTCTTGCTCAAAAGCGAGTAAGGCGGCGTAATCTTCAGCCCCAACGTGAATTGCGAACCGCGACGGGTGTAGATAGGGTTGTCGATACTGGAACGAGAGAGCTGCAGGTTGAGCGAGAGATTGTGGCTCGTACCGTTGGAGATAAGCAGGTAGGGCCAATCTTTCATCATATACATCTGGTAGCTCAGCTCGCCGTAGAACGTGAAATAGTCGTCCGGCCAGCGGAGACGCTTACCGTATCCGAGGCTGACACCAAACGTGCGCAGGTACTTGTCCTTGTCGGCCTCCGACTCTTGCAACTGCTGGTAGTAGTCGGAGTTGCCGTAGCTGTAGTAGTAGCTCGAATAGGTGTTGTACAGGTTCTGGTACGCCTTGTAATAGCGGTCGGAGTAGCCGGTCTGAGAAGCAAAATAGATGCTGGCACTCAACGAGTTAGGCCGCTTGCCGCCTAACCACGGCTCCAAGAACGAGATGCTGGCGGAGGTATAGTAGATACCGTTGGTGCGGGCATTGATGGAGAAGGTTTGGCCTTCGCCTTGCGGCACGATACGATACGATTTTTTGTTGAAAAGGTTCTGAATGGCGAAGTTGGTGAATTTCAAGCCAAGGCTGCCGACAAGACCCGTGGCACCCCAACCGAGCGAGAATTCGATCTGGTCGGAGGACTTGGTTTCGAGCTGGTAGGTGATATCGACGGTTCCCTCCTCGGGGTTCGGCTGGATATCCGGCACGAGTTTTTCTTGGTCGAAGTGACCCATCTGCGCCAACTCACGCAACGAACGCATGATGTCCGACTGCGAGTAGAGCTGACCTGGCTTGGTATAGAGCTCACGGCGAACGACATGCTCATAGACGCGCGTGTTGCCCGTGATGTTGATCTGATTGATAGTTGCGGGCTTGCCCTCGTACATACGCATCTCGAAGTCGATACTGTCGTTCTCGACATTGACTTCGACCGGCTCCACATTGAAAAACAAATAGCCGCGATCGGTATACAGCTTCGAGACGGCATCATCATCGCTCTGCAGACGCTCGTTGAGCACCTTGAGATTGTAGGTGTCGCCCTTTTTGATACCCAACGTGGCATCGAGCAGCTCGTAGGGATAGACCGTGTTGCCGACCCAGTTGATATTGCGCACGTAGTATTTCTCGCCCTCGCTGATGGTCATATAGACATCGACACGAGTGGGGTCGTCGGGGTTAGGAACGACGCTGTCCGCCACGATGTAGGCATCGCGGTAACCGATTTCGTTATACTTTTCGATGACGGCAAGCTTGTCCTTCTCGTACTCTTCGGTGACGAATTTTTTGGTTCGGAAGAGGTTGATGATATTGTTATCATTCGTCTTCTTCATCGCCTTGTTGATCTGCGTGTGGGTCAACGCCTCGTTGCCGGTGATATAAATCTTGCCCACTTTTGTTTTGGCCTTCTTATCCACGTTGATGGCTACCTTGACATAGCCCGGGTGGTCCTGATCGTTGAATTGCAGCACCTGCACCTCGGCGTTGTGAAAGCCCTTCTCGGCTAAGTACTTCTTAATCACGGTCTTAGCGTGGTCGGATAGGTTCGGAGTCATTTGGCTGCCGTTGCGGATTCCGACCTTTACTTCGACATCCTCGCGCTCGCTCTTTTTGAGTCCGCTATACGCTACCTCGGACACGCGAGGGCGTTGCTTGAGCGCAATCTGGAGCCACACCTTCTGTCCTTCGATCTTTTTAGCCTTGATTTTGACGTCCGAGAAAAGGCCTTGTTTCCAAAAACGCTTGATGGCCTTGGTGATCTGGTCGCCCGGAATCTCGATTTTGTCGCCCACCGCAAGGCCCGAGAAGCCGATGAGAACGAAATCTTCGTAGCTATCGGCACCCACCACTTCGATTCCTGCGATTTCGTAGGTCTTTCGCTGGTAGGAATATTCGATGTCGGGAGCGAGTTCCTTCGGGGCTGCTTCGGGATTTTGGGGTTGAGAAGCGGTGTCGGTTGCCAACGAGGTGGAGACACTATCAACGGCCATAGCTTGCGCCATGGCCACCGCACCGCAGAGCAGCAGTAAAATCAATATATTAACGAACTTGTTCACCTGTCTTGCCGAATCTTCTTTCACGATGTTGATAATCTACGATTGCCTTATAGAACTCCTCTACAGTAAAGTCCGGCCACAGACAGTCGGTAAAATACAGTTCGGAATAAGCGATTTGCCATAATAAGAAATTGCTGATACGCAGCTCCCCGCTGGTACGAATGAGCAAGTCGGGGTCCGGCATATTGCGGGTGGTCATACACGAAGAGACAAACTCCTCGGTGATGTCCTCCGGCCGAACTCCACCCGCGAGCGCCATACGAACGGCGTCCTGCATGGCCCGGGTAATCTCCCAACGAGCGGAATAGCTGAGGGCCACGACCATCGAAAGACCGGTGTTCTTGCTTGTATCGCGGATGCATTGCTCGAACTTGCGGCGTGCCTCTTCGGGCAAACGGCCCAAATCGCCGATAGTGAGCAGACGCACGTTGTTCTCCATGAGCGTGGGCGTCTCCGCCACGATGGTATCGACCAACAGGCTCATAAGCGCATCGACTTCCTCTTTGGGCCGATTCCAATTCTCGGTGGAAAAGGTGTAGAGCGTGAGATATTCGATACCTAACTCGGCAGCGGCGGTGGTGATGGCATGCACCGTCTGTACGCCCTGTCGGTGCCCGAACATGCGTGCAAGCCCTTGTCGCTTTGCCCAACGGCCGTTGCCATCCATAATGATGGCGATATGGCGAGGCATGCGTGCTGGATCTATCCGGTCTTTATAATTCATATCAGTGTGTGGCTTTGTGGATGCGTGTAGAGCGTCGGAATCAATAACGACACGTGCGACAAACTTTTTTCTCTTTGGCAAACTCAAAAACTATGCCGAGAGTGAGTTGGGAGGTGACGTCGAAGTTCAAAAGGTTGCTCCCATTGAGATGGTAAGCGTTGTCTAAAATGGCTACACCTTCAAGATTATCAGCCATATAGATATTGTGCTGCCATGCGAGGTTGAGACCGAAGCGCTCCGAGAATTTCCATTTCATACCCAATCCGCAGGGAATGTAAAATGCGATATTGCTGAATGCGTTTTGCCCATTGCCGTAGAGCGCCACACCCGCTCCGAGAAAGATATACGGAGTGATGGGCTTGACGCGCCGATCGTAGGACTTGGCGCCGAAACGGAAGAAGTTGAATTCCGCCATGGCATCCACATTGATGAGATTGTTCTGCCAAAGAACGGATTTTCCGTTGCTATCATACTTGCGTTGGCGTTGGTCGTTGTAGTCGGGGCCGGCGATTCGCTGGGTGAGCCCTTTGACCTGAAGCGCCCACCGCTGATCGAACTTATAGCGGAAATGGGCTCCGTAGGCCTCGCGTGGGTGGTTGAAAATATGTGTCGTGGCGTCGCCTACATAGTAGCCGCAGCCGGCCTGTATGCCCAATTCGCACAAATAGGGGCGCTCATCGGCTTGGGTAGGAAGCGCCAAAAGCGACAGCAGGGCGAGGGCAAGGGAGAATATGCAGGTATGCAGTGAATATGCAGGGTGGTGCTCCGAGAAAAATAAGCGACATACAGCGGCCAAATGAGGCACTTCCGAAGAGTTGGTTCGGGAGTGGTTCGGGAAATGTATCGGTATGGCGTTGAAATTTTTCATCTCGCAGGCGTCTTTGCTTAACGCTAAGTATGTATATTTATGCAATTCTATGTATATTTATACAAGTTGTGCGCATATTTATGCAGGTTTTAGCTGCCATAAAGCACAAAATGCAAACAGCGTGCAAAGTTAATACTTTTTCTCTATAATTGCAAACTAAATTATTCGACGGGGCGGATTCTGCTATCTTTGTGTAAGCGGGGGAGGAGTGGGGTGCTCCTTTGAGATGTGGGTAGGTTGGGGGAGAATAGCTACTTTTTTGGGGGCGGAATAGCAATTTTTTTTGGGGCGTGGGGATTTATTATGCCTCGTTGGGTGTGTTGTTGGCGCCTTCGT
>CAVHGD010000049.1:0-17187 GCA_963635385.1 Dialister sp. CAG:486
TCGCCAAATATGGCTCACGCTCGCTTGGTGGGTCGCCAGCACTAATACCTCAGCAATCTGCACATGTTTCGGTGCCGAAGCCGCATAGAACACCACGTCGGCTATGTCAGCGCCCGTCAGCGGTTGGATGCCTTCATATACCTTTGCGGCCCGCTCCGTGTCGCCGCCGAATCGAGTCACGCTGAAGTTGGTCTCCACCAGTCCGGGTTTGATGTTTGTCACCCGCAGGGCGGTATCCACCAAGTCGATGCGCAGCCCGTCGGTTAGTGCTTTCACCGCCGCTTTGGTGGCGCAATACACCGAGCCGTTGGCGTAGGCGGCATCGCCTGCCACGCTGCCTATATTTATGATGTGTCCTTCGTTGCGTTTCACCATTCCGGGCACCACCAGCCGTGTCATAGTCAGCAGTCCTTTTATGTTGGTGTCTATCATCGTGGCGTAGTTATCCAAGTCACCCTCGTATTCTTTGTCGAGTCCTATCGCCAAGCCGGCGTTGTTTATCAGCACATCTATCGTCTGCCACTTGCCCGACAGCCCCTCCACGGCCTTTTTCGCCGCCTCCGTGTTGCGTACGTCAAAGGCTATGCACAGCACATCCGTCTTTCCGTTGCGCATTATCTCGTTTCGAATGCTCTCCAATCGGTCTTCTCGCCGGCCGGTCAGTATCAGGTCGTATCCGCCTTCCGCAAATTTTCGGGCGCAAGCCTCACCTATTCCGCTTGTTGCTCCTGTTATCAGTGCTATTTTGCTCATATCTTATTGATTTACAGCTTTCATTATCAACGGCACTATTTCCGTGTTGTCATGCCAACCCGTGAATCGTTCCGCTCCTACGCCAACGGCAAACACGGGCACGGGCGATGCGGTATGCACATAGCTTGTCCAGCCCAATTTGGCTTTGCGGTTCAGCAGCGCTATCGCTTCGTTGCTCAGTTCGCCCATCGTCTTGTAGAGCGTGCGTAGCTCGCCTTCTTTGTGTGCCACCGTTTTTTGGTAGATGGCTTTTAGCGCCGCATCTTCCTCATCGGTTATCTCCACGGCCTGATAGAAGCCCAACTGTTCGCCCAAGAATGCCTTCACCTCTTCCCATGTCGGAGTCTTGTCTTTGAATAGCGCCGCCAGCTTATCCGACAGCACCCACGCCGAGCAATGTTGATTCTGCAGCACTTGCAAGTTCAGCGTATAGTCGCTGTTGCCTAACGCCATCCCGCCCGTTTCGTGGTCGGCGGTTACCACTATCAGCGTCTCGTCGGGGTGCGCCTGATAGAATCGGTACGCAATAGCCAACGCCGAGTCCATATCCAGCGTCTCGCCTATCGAGGTGGCGCCGTCTTGGCTGTGGCATGCGTAGTCTATCATGCCGCCTTCCACCATCATGAAGAACCGGTCATGCTTTTTCTCCAAATACGGAATGCCCACTGACACAATCTGCGGCAGGGTCAGCGCATCCGCTTTTCGGTCCGTTGTGTAGGGCAGGCACTCCGCTTTTTTTGTACGGTCAATGCCGTCGCCCGCTTGCGTCAAGATTAGTTTTTGGGCATCCGTTTTGGTCAGTGCGTCAGCATAGCCGTGCGCAAAGGTGTAGCCCTTCTGCTCGCAGAGGTCGTACAGATTCACCGCTTTTGCGTCATGCTTGTTCACCGGCTGATGAAATCCTGCACCGCCGAAGAAGTCAAAGCCTGTCTCCGCCAGCTGCGTCCCTACCTCGTAGTACATTTTTCGGTTCGCCACATTCGCGTAGAAGGCAGCGGGCGTAGCGTGGTCGATGGCCACCGTGGTCATGATTCCTATGCCGTACCCCATATCCCGCAGCCGTTCCGCAATGGTCTGCAGCGTATCGCCGGCGGGCGTCAGCCCGAGCACCCCGTTAGTCGTTTTCGTGCCGGTCGCCAAGCAGGTCCCTGCCGCCGCCGAGTCGGTGATTCCGTTCGAAGCAGAGAAGGTCGCCACTTGTCCCGAGTAGGGAAATTGCGTCATGAGCAGTTGCTTGCGCCCTATCCGTCCTTGCAGTTCTGCCGCATACATCTCCGCCGACAACACCTGATTCACGCCCATTCCGTCGCCGATAAAATAGAAAATGTACTTTGCTTGTGCCATGCTCACCACCGAGCAAAGCACCATCGCTAACCAAATTGCCGTTCTTTTCATTGTATTTTGTTTTTCAAAAGGTCCGGATTTACATCTGCCGCTAATCCCGCCTCTCGGGCGGCCATCACCTCCATTTGGTGCGCCAACTGCGCCTCTTTCTCTGCGCGTTTCAGGGCGGCCACCTCTCGTTTGGGCAAAACTTTTGTGTGAATCAAATCTTCGTATATCAACAACGTGGCCCATGCATCGGTCGAGGCGTAGCGGGCCTGTTCGGGCGTCAGCTCCACATTTTCCCAGTTGGTCAGCTGTTGCGATTTCGATATTTTTTTGGCAAAGCAGATGGCAAACATCCGCTGCAGCCCTAAGTCAAATATGCCGTAGTTGTTGGCCATATTCTGAACATCCACACAGCTCACGGGCTCAAAATCCCGCAGTCGCCTTAGTCCGTTGATGTCTTCTTTGAAGGCGAGCCCCACTTTGCACACCTTTGCATTGGCAAACAGGTCGGCCAGTGCTTGCGGCATACCTATCTTGCTCAGCCGGAAAAGATAACACCGCTTGTGGGTCGCTATTTGCACCAGCGAGGTCGGATAGTGTTCGCCTTTCGTAAAACTCGGCCGTGCTTCCGTATCCACCCCCACAAATCGCTGTTTGCTCAGATAGGCGACGGCATCGGCCACCTGTTCTTCTCGGTCCACTATCACCACTTCGCCGTCAAATTGAGCTATCGGCAGCCATTGCAACATCTCTCTCGAGTAGTGGTGCAGGTATTGATTTTCCTTTTTCCCGCCTTTTTTCTTGTTTTGTTCCGGATTTTGTGCTTCCATCTCGCTTATTCCTCCTCGTTTGCGTATTCCTCCGATAGGGCATGCATTGCACGCACCGCATTGAGCAGTTTCTGCCCCCAATGCGTATGAAAAGCCTCTATGCAGGCAGCCACCGCATCGTTCATCACCGCTTCCTGTCCGGTCTGATAGGCAGCAGCCATATCTTTCAGTTCTTGATAGATATCGGCCACATTTTCAGAGATATACGCTGTCGTCGGCTCATCGTTGTATCGTTGGTCGTCGGTCAGCAGCTCAAGGTACGCATCATCCGTTCCGAGCAGATTTTTCACGCCGGCTTCTATGTAGTCATAGTCTTCTTCCATCACAAAATGCTGCGCCTCATCGTCGGACATCCGTTCCGGTTCTTTTACGAGGCGTGTCTTGGCGTAGAGTATCGGCAGCAGACACAGCAGTTCATCGAGCAGGGTCTGTCGATCCATTTCGGCGCTGTGTTCCAAGCAGAGACAAATTCGTGCCGCCGTCGCCACCATATCGATCACCCCGTCTGTATAAACAAAATGCTTATTTTCCATTTCAATGCTTATTTTCCAAAAGTTCGCCTTTCTCGGCACACCCTTGTCCTATTGTGTTCGCTCTCTCGGTCTGACGATTCCTAAAAATCATCATCGCTTAGGGCAGTCTGCGCCTTCTTGGCGGCTGCCGCAGCCTCAGCGTACGACTTTTGCAGCAGCTCGGCAAATTTCGTTTGATAGCTCGGCGCTATATCATAATCCTTTGCATTTCCCTTGCTTGTCACCACACGGATTTTCAATATCCCTACCCCATGCTGTAACTTCTCCGCCACCTCCGGCGTCAGCTGATAGCTGGTAAATGTGCGATAGAACGACAGCGTGGCTCCATTCACCACATTATTATTGTGTTCTTTGCGTATCTTGTCGCCGGCCACTTGCGGCAGCACCGCTTTCGTGCTATCCGCAAACCGAATCAGCAGTCGAGTCGTCTCGTCATACACCGTGTAGTCCGTTGAGCCGGTCAGTCGCAACACCGCATAGCTTTTTGTCTCGGTCCCCACATTGGTCTGTGCGATAGCCAGTTGCGGTTTATATTCCTTTCCTTGCGGCTTTGCATCCGGGAATAGTACAAACGCCCCTCTGTATTCTTGGGCAAACAGTGCAGTCGCCAAGCATACAGCGACCAGTAGCGATCCGATTCGTTTCATTATGGATAATTTCATTTTTGTGTAGTCTTTACGCCTTGTATCGTCGTCGATTTCATTTTTCCGTGTTCGCCTCCTCTTGCAGATAGTGCAGCAGCGCCGCCATATCCGGGAACACAATGTCGGCTCCTTCCTGTAGCAAGGCCGAATCCGGCAGCGGTCCCGTGTTCACACCGATCGTAAATAGCCCGGCGGCTTTCCCGGCCCGCACCCCTAAGGGCGCATTTTCAATCACGCAGCAATCCGTTTTGTCTAATCCGCTCCGTTCCCATGCCTTCAGATAGGGCTCCGGATTGGGTTTCCCGTTTGTCACGTCATAAGCCGTAATCATTTTGTCGGGGCTGAACACATTCGGAAAATGTTCATTAAGCGTATCGAACAGGCTCTTTTGTCCCGAGCCGGTCACAATCCAAATTTGTGCGCCCTGCTGCTGAAGGAACCGCAACACATCGGCCACGCCCTTCATCGGTTTGGTCACCCCTTGCGCCTGAAATGCAGCCGTTTTCTCGTGATAAATAGCCCAAATCTCGTCTTCGGTGGCTTGTCGATGTTCGCACTGCAGTATCGCTTCTCGTATCACGTCCTGACCGGTCCTACCTTCATTGATGTAGCAGTCCTCGGCCGTGAAATGCAGTCCGTGTGCAGTCATTACCTCTTCCCACACTTTCGCATGAATCGGCATACTGTCAAACAGCACCCCATCCATATCAAAAAAATATCCAATCTTTTTCATACCTTCTCTCCAATTTTTTATGCCCCTACTCTCCTCCCTTTCCATACCTCAACTTCACTCTTTTTCATACCTCATCTTCACTCTTTTCCATCCCTCAACTTGACTCTTTTCCATATCTCAAATTGACTCTTTTTCATCCCCTTACCATTCCCGAACCATCTCCTATTTGGTGTAGTCTCGCTCCCCGAAAATAGCGCTTCCTATCCGCACCATGTTGCTTCCGGCCTCTATAGCTAACTCATAGTCCTCGCTCATGCCCATACTCAGCACCGTCCATTCTGTGTGGGCACGATAGATAGCCGCCAACGCATCGAAGCAGCGTTTTATCTCTGTCGTGTCGTCTGTATTGGTAGCCATTCCCATGATTCCCTTCACTTCAATATTGGGCATCGCTGAGAGCACACCGCTTTCGAGCAGCGCCTGCAACTCATCCGGCAGAAATCCACTCTTGGTTTCCTCTTTGGCCACATGCACTTCCAGTAGCACCGCCACGCGCCGACCGATTCGAGCCGCCTCTTTTTGCAGTGTTTCGAGCAATCGCAGGCTATCCACGCTGTGTATCAGATAGATATAAGGAACTATCGTGCGCACTTTGTTGGTTTGTAAATGCCCGATAAAGTGCCAGCGAATATCCTTCGGCAAGCTCTCTTGTTTGCGTGCCAACTCTTGCACGTGGCTCTCGCCGAAGTCTCGTTCCCCGGCCTGATACGCCTCCGCAATAGCCTCAGCAGGGTGAAATTTGCTGACACAAATCAGCGTCACCCCGCTCGGCAGCGTAGCCCGAATCGATTCAATATGTTCTTGAATGGCAGTCACTTACAATGCACCTCCGACACACTGTGTCCGTATCCTATCAAAAATTTTCGTTTCCCGAGCAAGCCGTTTTTATTCTGCTTTTATATCATTCACGGCACGCAGGAAATCCATAATTTGGGTCTTCGCAATGGAAATTATCTCGCAGTCATAGCTCCCCGTACGCTTCCGAAGGTCCGTGAGCGCATCGTCCAGCGAATCGCCCTGAATCAGCATATTCACCGCTTTGCGTTTTTCCTTGTCGTCCTCTATGGTGATCATCTCCACGCGCGCTTTGAACCAAAAACTCAGCGTCGATTGCGGATTTTCGAATATCTCAGCATATTGCACCTTCTTGCACGACGGCACTTCGCAATCTCCAAAAACCAACGCCTTAATCTCATCCGTCAGTCGATTTTCCGCATCGGCACAATTGATAGCCTCCACCAAGTAGGTTTCGCGAACGCCCTTTGGATTCTCTTCTCCGGTCTGACGCTGATAGTGCGCCTTTATTTCATAAAGTATCATTATTTTATAAATTTAATTCCAATTTTCAGTATTATTTCCAAGTCGAACAGCAATCTGTTCCACAAACTATCAAAATCACTCCACAAGGTCAATCACATCCGTTGCCGAAAGCTTTCCCGTCGGCATTGCCCGAAGGCTCCCCGACCAAAGCAGCAACGGCGCTTTCGGATGCGCATCTATCACCCCGTCGGCCGTCGATTTTTCCGTATGCATAAGCTGCCAACCGGGTTGCAGCGTAAAAAACACATCTCCCACTGACAATTTGGTCAGCGATGCTTGGTAGCTCGGGCAGAGCAGCGCCTCGCTTTGCGGGTAGGCCCATTGCACGCCCTCAAAATCCATCAAGAAATTCGCCACTTGCCGTTGAATGGTCTCTAACGATAGTCGTTTCTGCTCTATCAGCGTGCGATTCAAGAATATGGATTGTCCAAATCCGCCGTCCACCCATCGTTCGTGTCCGTATATCGCCATCAGATACGTTCCGGTCAGTGCCGCCGCACGGTCCACATTGAATTGTTGCACCGTCAGCCGAGCCTGTTCCATCGCCTCTTGGCTTGTCCCGAGTACCGGCCGCCCCACTACTAATAGCTCGTAGTGCTCTCGCCCGATACGCTTGTCCAATTGCTCCATCAAGTAGCCCAAATCTTGGTTGAGCCACAGATAGATATCCTCTTGTTCCGCCGACTCGATTCGGTCCGCATGCGCACGAGGCGTCAGCGTGTTGAGTTCCAGCAGCAACATATCCGGCGTGCGGTCGGTCCCCATTTGCTCCGATTTCTGAATGGCCAGAGCCAGTTCCACCACCAGCGTATTGGCGGCCGGCGATTTTAGCAGCACCCTTGCCGACTGATAGCTAAACGATTTCTTTCGTTCCGTGTCCGTCGGGTTGTTGTACATCGTCACTTCCATGCGCGGTGTCCAAATCCGATTCGCCACTTCGGCAAATCGACCGTTCGTGTTCTGCTCGTCGGCCGCACTCGGGAGGCCGCCTTGATAGAACGAGGTCGTAGCCCAATGCATCTCCGTCGTGTCTATCCAGCAGCACGCATTCGCTCCGTGTCCGGCGAGCAGAATGGTCGTTTCCGGATGGATGCCCACGGCAAATATCTTTGCTTTCTCGCCATATTGCAGGCGCATTTTGTCGGCCATAGTCGGTGACAGCAGCGCACGGGGCGACACTTGCAGCTTGGTGCCTATTCCTTGCACATTCTTGTCCGTCAGCAGTCGTTCCGCCTCACGGGTTCGCCGCACGTAGTAGCTGTCGCTTGCGTACCCGTGCTCCGAGGGAGTGGTCCCCGTCATGAGCGTTGCCGTCGTCTCGTTTCCGCCATATACGATGTGCGGAAAATCGATGGTCGTCTGATACGCTTCCTCGCTCAGGGTGCGCAGCCCGCCCTTGCCCCAATACGGACGCAGCAGTGCCAAGCTCTCCGAGCTCATACCATCCACCACGGCCACCACCGTTAGTCGTGGTGCAGCCGCAGCCGATAGGGCTCCCGACACAAGCCATAGCGTTAGAAATAGGCGCGTAAAATGTATAGTAGTCTTGTGCATAAATGTATCACCGGTATAATCAGCAGTCGCCATCCGAACCCGACCAACGGGTGGAGCGAGAAAAATGTCAAAAAGCCCACCAACAGCAGCACCAGCGCATACCCGATGCCGAGTACAACATCCACGCCCCACGACAGCTTGCCCCGCCGCCGGTCTATCCAGCTAATCCCCAACATCACCACCGCAAAGCACGCCACACCAAAATACCACGTCGCATAGAAGGGTACCGAAGCAATCCCGAACGATCGCACATCGCTCGCCTTCACTATCTTTGTTCCGTCTGCCGTTCTCGCCTCTTCCATGTAGTACATCAGCTCTTCGGGCAAGAACAGCCGCGCCTCTCCCCGCATAGCCCGATCCGCTTTCGGACCGAATAGCAAGTTGATTCCAAAGTTGGCCCACGAGGCGGGTCGCGTGTAGTGTCGTATGAATGCTCGATACGATTTCCCTTCCGCCCCTTTGTAATCCGACACTATCGTATCGCCCACCGCTTTTTTTATCAACAGATAGGGCCGTGTGGCGCAGTTATCGAACACAAAATTATACAGATAGTATCGATTCTCCGGCTGATAGTTCTCCACCAGCGCATCGAATAGGCTCTGTTTCTGCGCTTGCGTCAGGTTCAGCACCTGCTCCACCACCGAACGCCCCATATAGGCATATCCTACCCGAAAGTCCTCCCAACGCTCTATTCCCAATTGGTAATAGGTCTCTCCCCGCATAAACTTCCAATAGAAATGCTCCGTATTGAAATCGAATATGCCGTAGTTAAAAACCACATCCAAATCATACGACGGGTCCGCCACGCGAATCGCCGTGTGCCCGTATCGTGTGTACAGTTCCTCTCCGGGCCCGCAGGTCAGCAGCGAAATCTCAGCCTGCTCGCTCAGCGGTTGCGCCATGCTCCCCATAGCCCACAGCCATCCGAGCAGTACCAAAGTCCACCGCCGAATCTTTCCGAACCGTCTATTTGTTATCCAATCCCGAACCATCTCTATTGCAAACAGCTATACACCACCCATGTCGGCACGAACGTACAGAGCAGCCCCAATCCGTATCCGGCTATCACTTGCCATTGCGTGTGCGCATTCAGATACAGTCGCGCATACATCAGCAGCAGTGCCGCTATCAAAAAAACGACCACCACCCAAAGTGCGGGCATCGTTCCCATTCCTAAATACATGCTAAACATTCCGCCGGTCAGTCCGCCTATCGCCGTGAGATGCGCCGATATCTTCCATCGCAAGTTGATCAGCGTCACCGCCAGCAGCGCCGCCGTAGCGCCAATCGCCGAAATCGATATATAGGCCGGCACGTGCAGCCGCAGGAGCATCACACACCAAAATCCGAATCCCAGCAGCGTGTAGATATACGGCGTCGTCCGTTCTTGTGCCGCCTCGATGTACCAATCCTTCACTATATGGTGTCGCATCAGTATCCCAATCGCCGTCAGCGGCAGCAGGCAGGTCATCACAAACGTAAATCCGATGCATACCGCCCACCATTTTCCCATCAGGGGCACGCACATCGTCGAATAGCTTAGGCAAAACAAAGCCATCCCGTAAGTCGGGACAAACAACGGATAGAGCATAATGCTCCACGCCTTTGCCGCTATTTGGAAAAAACGATTCATTTTTTGTTAGGTTTCGGTTTTGCAGACTGTACCTTGTCTCACGACACCACCTTGCGACGCAGCCGCGCCACGGGTATGCCCAGTTGTTCTCTATATTTTGCTATCGTACGCCGAGCTATCACATAGCCGCGTTCGCTCAGCATCTCCACAAGCCGGTCATCATTGAGCGGCTGCGTCTTATCCTCGTTCGATATTATCTCTTGCAGAATATGTTTTATCTCTCGTGTTGAAACCTCTTCGCCTTGCGAGTTGGTCATCGATTCCGAGAAGAAATACTTCAGCGGATAGATGCCAAACTGTGTTTGCACATATTTGCTGTTGCTCACGCGCGAAATCGTACTCACATCGTAGCCCGTTTTTTCCGCTATGTCTTGCAGAATCATCGGTCGGAGCTGCGTCTCATCGCCTTCCAAGAAGAATTCTTGCTGAAACTGCATAATCGCCGTCATCGTTCTTGTCAGGGTCTCATTGCGCTGACGGATCGCATCGATAAACCAACGCGCCGCATCTATCTTGTTGCGGATAAATCGTACCGTTTCTTTCGATTTTGCCGTCAACTTTTCCTGCGAATATTCCTGCAGCATTTCGCTGTATTTACGGCTCACGTGCAGTTCGGGTATATCGCCCGTGTTCAGCGTCAATATCAGTTCCCCCTCTCTGTTTTCCACAAAGAAATCCGGAATGATGGCCGAGCGCTGCATCTCATACACATTGCCCGTAAACGCATTGGCCGGTTTTTGGTTCAGCCGCAGAATCTCATCCACGGCTTCCTTAAATTGAGCCTCCGACACGCCCAACCGTTGCATTACTTTGTCAAAGTGATGTTTGCTGAACGGCTCGAGATAGTTTTCAATTATCTTTATGGCCAACGCCACCGCCGGCGTATTCGTTTTGCGTTTCAGCTGCGTCAGCAGACACTCCTGCAGGTTGGCGGCAGCCACTCCGGGCGGGTCAAACTGCTTGATTTGGTTCACGATATCCGTCATCTCCTCGTCGGTCACGGTCAGCCCTTCTTGGAAACTCAGGTCGTCCACCAGCTGTTCTACCGTTCGCCGCAAATAGCCGTCGTCATCTATGTTTCCCAGCACCCATTTGGCAATGTGTCGCTGCGGTTTTGTCATCTTTGTCAGATAGACTTGCGCCTTCAGCTCCTCGAGGAAGCTCGTTCCGCCCGAAATGGCAATATCCTGCCCGTCATTTTCCGACATTCCATTGTTGGAGCGCAGCATATAGCTCGGCGTCTCGTCGTCACTCGCATATTGGTCGTAGTCGAAATCCTCGTTTTGCTCAATCCTATTGTTCCCATAGTCGTCTCGCTCGTATCCATCCTCACCTTCTCGCTCGAAATCATCCTTACCTTTCTTCCCGTATTCATCCTCATATTCATCCCCGTATTCATCCTCATATTCTCGCTCGTATTCATCCTTATCTTCTTTCCCGTATTCATCCTCACTTTCTTTTCCGTGTTCCTCCCCGCTTTCTTGTCCGTATTCATCCTCACCTTCTTGTTCGTTCTCGTCCCGTCCTTCTTTTTTGTCCTTCTTTTTCGTAACCTCTTCGGGTCCTTCCACCAAGGCCGGATTTTCCTGCAATTCCTCATTGATTCGCTGCGGGAGCTCCACCGATGGCAGCTCAAGCATTCGAATCACCTGTATTTGCGTAGGCGATAGTTTTGTTTGCAGTTTCTGCTGTTGTGTAAGCGATAAGGATGATTGCATAGCAGCTTATTATTTTTGTGAGATGCAAGTCGTTGTGGCGTTGCAAATCGTATGAATAATCAATCTATTTCATAATAGACATTCAGATTTTTTCCGTCAGCCAATAGGCTAAGAGCAATTTCCATGCCGAACCGGTCCCGAATCAATTCCCCTGATTGACCACTTCCAGCACGTTCGAGGTGATATAGCTCAGCTGTTCTTCGTCTAATTCCGTGTGCATCGGCAGCGACAGCACCGTTTGGCAGAGCCGTTCCGCCGCAGGAAAATCGCCTTCCCGATAGCGCGGGTCCTGATAAGCCTTTTGCAGGTGGAGCGGCACGGGATAATATATCATCGAGGGTATTCCCCGCTCGGCTAATGCGGCACGCACCTTGTCCCGATCCACTCCGATCAGGCGGAGCGTATATTGATGATATACGTGCGTGGCGTTCGGCTCGTGTTCCGGCAGCAGGATGTGCTCGTTCCCGGCCAGCGCCTTATCATAGTAGGCGGCAGCCTTCCGACGCGCTTCGATGTATTCATCCAGATGCGGCAATTTGGCGTCCAATACCGCCGCCTGTATGCTATCCAATCGTGAGTTCACGCCCACTCGGTCGTGGTGATACCGCACCACCATACCATGATTCGCCACGGCTCGTAAGCGTTCCGCCAGCTCATCGCTGTTCGTAAATATCGCCCCACCATCGCCGTAGCAACCCAGATTCTTCGATGGGAAGAAGCTCGTGCAGCCTA
This sequence comes from Dialister sp. CAG:486, assembly GCA_963635385.1. Taxonomy (GTDB): domain Bacteria; phylum Bacteroidota; class Bacteroidia; order Bacteroidales; family Paludibacteraceae; genus Colicola. Next base: position 11,783 of record CAVHGD010000049.1, read on the forward strand.
TGTCGCCTATCGTTGCCGCCTGCCGGGTCGTACCGTCTGCAAAGGTATATTTTGCCCCAATGGCCTGACACGCATCCTCCACCACGTACAGATTATGTTCGTGCGCAATGCGCATTATCTCTTCCATGTTGGCGCATTGCCCGAACAGATGTACCGGCACTATCGCTTTCGTGCGTGGTGTTATCGCGCGGCGAACCGATTCAGCGGACATATTCATCGTGTGCCAATCCACATCCACCACCACGGGCGTCAGTCCGAGCAGAGCAGCCACCTCTGCGGTAGCGATAAAGGTAAAGGTCGGCGTTATCACCTCGTCGCCTCGCTGCAGCCCCAATCCCATTAGGGCAATCAGCAGCGCATCCGTACCGTTCCCGACCGGAATGACGTGTTTTGCGCCCGTGTAGGCCTCCAAGTGCTGTTGAAAATCCGTCACTTTTTGTCCTTTTACAAAAGCCGCCGAATCCAGCACCTCTTGAATGCCCTTATCGATATCCGCTTTTATGTGTTGGTACTGCGTCTGCAGGTCGACCATCTGTATTTTTCTCATACCCTCCGTTGCTTCAAACTATTTTTCAATAATATATTCCACCTCTTCCGGATAGACCCGAGCGGCGGAGATATACGGATTGCTATAGCGCAGTTCTATCGGAAGCGTTGAGCCTTTCGCCGAATTCGGATAGCTGCAGTAGGCCACCACATCGTTCTCCGTCACATCCGCAAAATGCAACACGCTCACTCGGAGCGTTACCTCCACCGTTTCCGGGAATATACGCAGATACTCCCCGGCGGGCACATTTTCCGTATGCAGAACCACTTTCAGCACCTTTTCCGTGTAGCGTTCCGAGTAGGCGGTCAGCACCACGCTGTCCGTTCCCAATCGCGTGCCGGCAGGAACTTTCAGCGCCAACGCGAACGACATCGTATCTTTCACGTTTTGCACCGCCACGGGTTCCGTTTCCACCGCCCGAATGGTATCTAGCACCTCCGCACGCCCGTATATTTTCACGGTCGAAGGGGTCAGTATCGGTTCGGCAGTCTGCTGATATTCCGGAGCCGGCACCACAGCGCCATGCCAAACGACAGGCACCGTTTTTTGCTGTTGGCGATAGTATTCGCACACTATCTCTTCGGGCGACACTTGCACCAATTTGCTCGTACCCTGCAGCAGGTCCGTCACGCTTCGCCTAAGCACATCCGACGATACGCGTATCGTACCTTTCTTGGCGTGTGTCTGAGCCGATAGGTCGATGGTCAGCCGCGGCGGGATGCGCTGATAGAGGCGCAGCCGCTGTCCGGCATCACGCACCTCCACCTCCAGTGTCTGCGGCAGCCCTTTGCCCGTCATCCCCACCTCGTTCGGTATTCCGGTGTAGGTTATCGGTATGGTTACCATCGCATTACGCACCGAGTTCATCGCGTGCCCGAACCATAGCACCGTCGACAGCACCACAAACAGACAGAATGTACACACATCCCGCCATTTTATGCCGCGCACCGCACGAATGCACGATTTGAATGCCTTATGCAGCTTTTCCCGTTTCGTACTATCGCCTTTTCGCCGTTGCGAATTTTATTTCTCGTCTTTGGTCGGCTGTTCTTTTTTCTTGTCCTCTTTCGGAGCCTCAGCCACTTCCGCAAACACGCTATCTTTCGAAACCTTGATGGTTACATCTTTGGCAATCGTAATGATGAACGCATTTTCCAGCACTTCCTTCACTTCGCCGTAGATACCGCCGGCCGTTACCACTTTGTCGCCTTTTTTCATGGCGTCGCGTTGTTTCTGCAGCTCTTTCTGCTTCTTGGTCTGCGGGCGAATCATGAAGAAATAGAATACCACGAAGATCAAGATCATCATAATCCAGAAAGACCATTGGCTACCGGCCATACCTTGTGTTGCAGCGCCTTCTGCCTGCAGTAGAATCAGATTCAATGTCATAATTTTATGATTTACAATTAATTACTCACTTATTTATTCCGTGCGCCGACTTTAGTCTTTCAGCGTCACGGCCTTCACCAACTTGTTTTCGCGTTTCAAGTCTCGAACTATCTCGTTGAGAATACCATTAATAAATAGGTAGCTCTTGTCGCTCGAGTACTCCTTGCTCAGCTCGATGTATTCATTGAAGGAAACCTCTAATGCAATATTCGAGAAATGCAGAATCTCCGCCAACGCCACTTCCAGTATGATGCGGTCCATGTAGGCAATACGGTCGGCCTCCCAGTTTTTCAGGTGCGAGTTAATCAGCTCCTCATACTCCACATGCCCGTTAAGGGTAAAGCGCAGCAGGTCGAGTCCGAATCGGTGCTCATCTTCCGTGTCAAATATCTGCAGCAGTTTCACCTCTGCCCCGCTCTCTTCTTCAAATCGTTTGAAGGTCTTGGGCAGATAGCTCAGCACTAATTCCAAATCGGTCACCCAGTTGGCATGGTCGAGCGCCACTTCCATTTCCTCCAATGCGTCTGCAAACGCCTCCGATGCAGGCACGAGCGTGCTGAAAATCTTTCGCCAAATACGCTTGTCGTCCTCGTAGCTGCAGTCCTCCTGCTCCATATATTCCGTATAGAACGAGCTTGCCAACAGCTGTTTGTGAATAGCCGCCACAGCGCTCATGCCGTTTTCCCAATCGAGTACGTGTGCATCCGCATAGTTGCGCAGCTCTCGGTTTTCGTACAGCTGTGCGGCAAAACGGTTGCGCACAAATCGATAGTTGGGCGTGTATTCCGTGTGCGTGGCTTTGGCGCGTTGTTCGGCTTGCTCTATCTGTCCTTCCGCAAACTTCGTCAGGGCATTGACAAACTCGAGAAGCATCATGTATAGGCAATACGTATCCTCAAAGCTCTTTTCGAGTTCTTTCGTTGCCGTCAGGGATGTCTTGTCACCGTCCTTGTAGTAAGCAAAAACGGTTTGTACAATTCGGGTTCGTACCAGTGTTCTGTTTATCATTCGGTGTGGGTTTGATTACTGTTTTGTACCTTTGTTTCCGTGGGCAACCCGGCACAGCCGAGCTTATTACCCAAAATTACCTGCAAAATTACACAAATATTTTGTACTATGCAAAAAATGCACTAATTTTGCAAGCGAAATAATTTTTCAAACACAAACAAAAAGAGATGGAATATCGTAGATTTGAAGACCGCAAAGAACCCGAGATTGTATACTCCCGTTCGATTAAGGCAGGTAAGCGTATTTACTACTTAGATGTACGTAAGGCGCGCAATGAGGATTTGTATCTGTGTATTACCGAGAGCAAGAAGCGAGCAGCAGGTGAGGCAGAGGTGCCACAATTTGAGAAGCACAAGTTGTTCTTGTACAAAGAGGATTTTGCTCACTTCACCGAAGGGTTGCAAGATGTCATCAACTACGTACAAGATAAGTTGGGCACCATCGAGGAGCGCCAAGAGTGGGTTCCCGGCGAGCACAGCGACTCCGCCCCCGTTTCCGACGCAGCTGACGCAGCTCACGCTGCCGACGCAGATGCTGCCAACGTTTCGGACGCTGCCCACGCAGCTGAGAATGCCAACGCAGCCGGAAATGCCGAAGATCCCGAAGCAGAACCGAAGAAAAAAGGTCTTTTCGGCTTCCTCAAGAAGGACTAACCTTTCCATAGACAAGGGAAAAGCCCCACAAAAAGCAAAGAGCAGGTGTTACCCACCCGCTCTTTTCTTTTTGTCTTTTCCTCGGTCGCCCGTCGAGGCGCCTTAGTCGCCGCTCGCTACGCCTTACCTACCCGTACACTACATATCCCGCCACCCCGGCGAGTACAATCAGCAGTATCGGGTGCGAGAGTTTCTCCGCACACTTCTTGAGGTGCGGATGCGTCTTGGCTACAGGCGCAATCAGCTGCGGCAGTATCGTCAGCACGAACACCACCGCAAAGAACACCCAACTCGTCCAATCGATAAACGATGCCGAATGCACCGTCGGGTCGAACGGGTCGGAATCAATCAGCACGAGTGCCGCCGCGGCAATCAGTCCCAGCACGGCAAAACGCAACATGCGGAGCGAGTTCTGAAAATACGGATTTGTCTGAAAGCGAGTGCTCAAAAAGAAGTACAACTTGCAGATACTGAGCATGATAATCAAGCTCGGCAGGATAATGGCAAAAGTCGCCAGCGCGCTCCCCAGCACGCCGCCCCACATCGTTCCCGTGGCGGCGAATCCGGTCGTGTAGCCCACGTATGTGGCACAGTTGATACCAATAGGGCCGGGCGTTACTTGGCTGATAGCCACAATATTCACAAACTCGGCTTCCTCCATCCACGCATGCGCCACCACCTCGTGTTGAATCAGCGACAGTATCGCCAGTCCCCCACCAAAACCAAAGAGTCCTATTTTGGCAAAACTAAGAAATAGTTGTAAGTAAAGCACGAAACAATTAACAATTAAAAATTAACAATTAGTATGCAACGCTGAGTTCCTTGTTCCTTCCTTGTTTTTTCCTTGTTTTTCCTTGAGGTTACCTTGTTCATACCCCAATTTTGCAAGAAAAAAAAGAAGCTAATAATTAACAATCAGCAACGAATAATTACCATACGGAGCACCGTTGCGCAGTCATTCCCCTATCGAGCAAGCCCATTTTGCCATAGCACTCCCGAACCTTCTCTCAGCGAGCATTATTTGGCATCCGCATTATTTTTTAGGTGCCGTTCTTTCAGATACGTGTAGAGCAGTGTCGCCACTAATGTGATAAAGATAATCCACACGGGCGATAGGTCGGCCAACCATATCAGCAGGGCGGCAGCAATAGGCACCAACGAGGCCGCCCACGTAATCTTGGCGGACTTCGCCATTTTCAGCAGCGGAGCGGCTATCAGTGCCACCACAGCGGGTCGAATGCCTTTGAAGACCGCCTCCACAGCGGGTTGGTCTTGGTAGTTGCGGAACACCATCGCTACGGCTAATATAATAAGGAAAGAGGGCAGTATGGCTCCTATCACCGCCCCGCACACGCCTTTCCAACCGCCGCAGCGCCATCCGATAAAGATAGCAGAGTTCACGGCTATCACGCCCGGAGCAGCTTGCGCCAACGCAATCATATTTAGGAATTCCTCCTCGTCTATCCAACGGCGGGTATCTACCACCTCTCGTTGGATAAGCGGAATCATGGCATATCCCCCGCCCAGCGTGAACGTACCTATCTTCAGATAAGTCCAAAAAAGTTGCCAAAATCCTGCCTGCTCATTCATAAAATAAATCTCAATTCTTAATCAAAATTACTATGCACCCGGGCAGTAAGTCCCATTCGCTTTGATATAGTCTCCTGCTCGCTTGACACACCACTGCACAAAGCTTGTGGGGACCCCGTTCTGACACCCCACTGCGCAAAGCTTGTGGGGACCCCGTTCTAACACCCCACTGAGCAAAGCTTGTGGGGACCCCGTTCTAACACCCCACTGAGCAAAGC
>CAVHGD010000050.1:0-16961 GCA_963635385.1 Dialister sp. CAG:486
TCTCCGGAAATTATGCCATTATTTGGTAATTATTTCTTACTTCTTGATAAATTATATTTTGATAAATTATGTTGGTGCTATGCTTGCGATGAATGAGTGAAAAACAAAATATATTATCTACTAAAAAACAGTTCAAAAACAGCAAAAAATGCTTCTGTTGTATGCAAAGTTGAAATATATTACCCACTCAAAAACAGCACAAAAACGGCTCAAAAACAGGGAATGGTAAGGGAGTGGTAAGGGAATTCACCAGAGAAGAATGGTTCATTGGGGGCGGTGTCTTACCATTTGAGGGTAGAGTCCCACCATTTGAGGGTAGTGTTCCACCATTTGAGGGTGGTGTCCTGCCATTTGATGGCAGAGTCGTACCATTAAAATAGAGATTGAAAATTGGTGTATGGAGTGAATGAAAAAAGGAACGAGTGGAGTGCGAAAAAATGGTCTGAATCGGCAGGAAACGTGCAAAAAATGACAAAAATGCAAAGTGTATGTTGCAAAATTTGGATATTTGTAGTAATTTTGCAGCCAAAATGAGGGCTAATGAAACGGCTGTTTGCATAAACGCTTGATTATTAGCATGAAAGACACGAGATATGGTGGAATTAGAAGCATTTTTTCGTATACACGATTACTTGGTTGCACATTCTGAGATGCCCATCCGTCGATTGCTGATGGATGAGATAGATTGGAATGAGCGACTGATTGCTATTAAGGGTGGTCGTGGCGTAGGGAAAACCGATTTCCTATTGGCGCGTGCCAAAGAGATAGAAAAAGCCGACCAAGAGATGACCGGCGTGGTGGATGGGCATAAGAAAGGAGTCAATCGCCCCTGTCTGTATGTGAATCTGAATAATTTCTATTTCACCGAACACTCGTTGGTGGAGTTTGCGGGAATGTTTGTGAAGGCGGGCGGACACACGCTGCTCGTGGATCAGATGTTCAAGTACCCCACTTGGTCGAAAGAGCTGAAAAAGTGCTACGACAAGTACAAAGACCTGCACATCGTTTTTTGCGCCTCGCCTGTGATGCGTCTTATAGAAGACAATAAGGATATCTCTTCTATCGTAAAGATGTATAACCTGCGGGGCTTCTCTTTCCGCGAATATCTAAACTTGCAGACGGGGCTTCGGCTTCGCACCTACACATTAGAGGAGATACTGCACTCGCACGCCTCGATAGCACGAGAGATTTGCGAGCATGTGCATCCGTTGGACTACTTTAAGGACTACCTGAAGCATGGGTATTATCCGTCCTATCTGGAGCGTAAGAACTTCGAGGACGACTTGCTCAAGACGATGAATATGATGCTTGAGATCGATGTGCTGATGATAAAACAGATCGATGTGGCGTGTCTGCCCAAACTCAGACGACTGCTCTATATCATGCTGCAGACCACACCTTGTGCGCTGAATATCAGCAGTATATCAGACGAGATTGGGCTGTCGCGTGCCACGACGATGAACTACATCAAGTATCTAAAAGATGCGCGACTGCTGAACCTGCTCTACACAGAGGACAAGACTTTCCCTATGAAACCTGCCAAAGTGTATATGCAGAATACGAACCTATTATACATGGCGCATACCCGCGACCTGCAGCCGCAGGATATATTCGAGACATTCTTCTATTGTGCACTCCACGGCGGGCACAAAGTGAATGCGACAGAACGCAATGCAATGTTTGTCGTGGACGGGAAATACTATTTCGATGTGAAGAGCGACCTGCCCGCCCGAGAGAGTATCCGCCCTTGCGCCATCGGTACCATAGAAACGGGACGAGGGAACTTCATCCCGCTGTGGCTATTAGGGTTCTTATATTAGCGACCTCCCCAAGCCCCTCTGTAATAATTAACAATTAAAAATTAACAATTAACATGCAGGGTGGGGTAGAGAATACAATTTATTGGAATAATTACTGATTAGAATTACTGATTAGATTTTTTCGGTCCATTGGACTAATAGAAACTACAGAAAAACTACAATAAATCAACTCAATAAACTAATTACAAAACACAATGAAAGAAAAAAAGTTTATGACTTGTGATGGTAACGCTGCTGCTGCACATATCGCGTATATGTTCACAGAAGTAGCCGCTATCTATCCTATCACGCCGTCATCGCCAATGGCAGAGAATGTCGACGAATGGGCTGCTGCCGGACGCAAGAACATGTTCGGCGAGACCGTTATGGTACAAGAGATGCAGTCGGAGGGTGGTGCTGCCGGTGCAGTACACGGCTCGCTGAATGCAGGCGCACTGACGACTACCTTCACAGCGTCACAAGGTCTGCTTTTGATGATTCCGAACATGTACAAGATTGCCGGTGAGTTGATACCGACCGTATTCCATGTTTCGGCTCGTACCTTGGCCAGCCATGTACTCTGTATCTTTGGTGACCACCAAGATGTAATGGCTTGTCGCCAGACCGGTTTCGCTATGCTGGCAGAAGGCAGCGTACAAGAGGTAATGGATCTCGCCGGGGTAGCACACCTCTCGACCATCAAGAGCCGCGTGCCGTTCTTGAACTTCTTCGACGGTTTCCGTACCAGCCACGAGTATCAGAAGATTGAGGTAGTCGATATGGAAGACCTCCGTCCGCTGGTGGATATGGAAGCACTCCAAGAGTTCCGTGAGCGTGCGCTGTCGCCTATGCGTCCCGTTATGCGCGGTATGGCAGAGAACCCCGATGTATTCTTCACCCACCGCGAGAGTTGCAATACCTACTACAACGCCGTAGCAGATATCGTAAGCGACTATATGGACAAGATTTCGGAGATTACCGGTCGCAAGTATCGTCCGTTCAACTACTACGGTGCCGCTGACGCAGAGAACATCATCATCTGTATGGGTTCTGCTTGCGAGGCAATCCGCGAGGTGATTGACTATGAGGCTGCTAAGGGCAACAACAAGTTGGGTATGATTAATGTACACCTCTATCGTCCCTTCAGCCTGAAGTACCTGAAAGAGGCACTGCCCGCTTCGGTAAAGCGTATCTGCGTACTCGACCGTACCAAAGAGCCGGGTGCAAACGGCGAACCGTTGTATCTCGATGTAAAAGACGCTTTGGACGAACTCGGACTGAACAACATCTTGGTAGTGGGCGGTCGCTACGGCTTAGGCTCGAACGATACCACCCCCGCACAGATGGTTGCTGTCTATGAGAACTTGGCATTGCCCTGCCCGAAGAACCACTTCACCGTGGGTATCAACGACGATGTTACCTTCACTTCGCTCCCCGTCGGCGAGGAAATCGCTATGGGCGGCAAGGGTATGTTCCAAGCCAAGTTCTATGGTCTGGGTGCAGACGGTACCGTAGGTGCCAACAAGAACTCGGTAAAGATTATCGGTGACACCACCGACAAATACTGCCAAGCATACTTCTCTTACGACTCGAAGAAGTCGGGCGGTTTCACCTGCTCGCACTTGCGTTTCGGTGATGAACCTATCCACTCGACCTACTTGGTTACAACCCCGAACTTCGTGGCTTGCCATGTACAGGCATACCTGCACATGTACGATGTTACCCGTGGTCTGCAGAAGAACGGTACCTTCCTCTTGAATACCATTTGGGAGGGCGAGGAACTGAAGAAGAACCTGCCGAACAAGGTGAAGAAGTACTTCGCAGACAACAACATTAAGGTTTACTACATCAACGCTACCAAGATTGCACAAGAGATTGGCTTGGGCAACCGTACCAACACCATTCTTCAATCGGCATTCTTCCGTATTACGGGTGTCATCCCTGTAGAGAAAGCCGTTGAGGAAATGAAGCACTTCATTGTGAAGTCCTACGGCAAGAAGGGTGAGGATGTTGTGAACAAGAACTACGCTGCCGTTGACCGTGGTGGAGAGTACCACTTGCTCGACATCGACCCCGCTTGGTCGAACCTCGGCGCAGACGAGAAGCCGAACTATGGCAACGAGCCGGAGTTTGTGACCAACATCGTGCGTCCTATCAACGGACAAGACGGCGACTTGCTGCCCGTATCGGCATTCAAGGGCATTGAAGACGGTACATGGCCCGCAGGTACGGCTAAATACGAGAAGCGTGGTGTATCGGCATTCGTGCCTGTATGGAACGCAGAGAACTGTATCGAGTGTAACAAGTGCGCCTATGTATGTCCTCACGCTTGCTTGCGTCCGTTCGTTATGGACGAGGAGGAACTCAAGGGCTTTGGCGCAGCCACTCGCGAGATGAAAGCACCGGCAGCATTGAAGGGTATGCACTTCCGTATGCAAGTGGGTGTTATGGACTGCCTCGGCTGCGGCAACTGCGTGGATGTCTGCCCGGGTAATCCGAAGACCGGCAAGGCGTTGTCTATGGTTCCGTTGGAGGGACAAGAGGCAGAGGCAGCTAACTGGGATTACTGCGTCAACAATGTGAAGAGCAAACAAGACTTGATTGACATCCAATCGAATGTTAAGAACTCGCAGTTCGCTACGCCGCTGTTTGAGTTCTCGGGTGCTTGCTCGGGTTGCGGTGAAACACCGTACTTGAAACTCATCAGCCAACTCTTTGGCGACCGTGAGATTGCAGCCAACGCTACGGGTTGTACCTCTATCTACTCGGGTTCTGTTCCTTCCACTCCTTATACGACTAACGAAAAGGGACACGGTCCTGCATGGTCGAACTCGTTGTTCGAGGACTTCTGCGAGTACGGTCTGGGTATGGAGATTGCACATCGCAAGATGCGCGAGCGTCTGGAGAGCCTGATGAAGAAAGGCTTGGAGTGCGCATGCTGCACCGACGAACTGAAAGCAATGTTCAAAGAGTGGCTTGAAAATAAGAACTGCGCAGAGACGACCAAGAAACTCTATGAGCCGATGGTGGCTGCTATGGAGGCTTGCGGTTGCGACACCTGCAAGGAGATTCTCAAGTACAAAGACCATATCGTTAAACGCAGCCAGTGGATTATCGGTGGTGACGGTGCTTCGTACGATATCGGATACGGAGGACTCGACCATGTCATCGCTTCGGGCGAGGATATCAATATCTTGGTTCTGGATACAGAGGTTTATTCCAATACGGGCGGACAGGCTTCGAAATCGACACCTCTCGGTGCAATTGCTAAGTTTGCCGCTATGGGTAAGCGTGTACGCAAGAAAGACCTTGGTATGATTGCCACCACATACGGCTATGTCTATGTAGCACAAGTGGCTATGGGTGCAGACCAAGCACAGACCCTGAAGGCTATCCGCGAGGCAGAGGCATATCCCGGACCTTCGCTCGTGATTGCTTACGCTCCGTGTATCAACCACGGTCTGAAAGCAGGTATGGGCAAGAGCCAAGCCGAGGAGGCAAAAGCCGTTGAATGTGGTTACTGGCACTTGTGGCGTTACAATCCTGCTTTGGAAGCAGAGGGCAAGAATCCGTTCTCGCTCGACTCGAAGGAGCCGCAGTGGGATAAATTCGAAGACTACCTGAAGGGTGAGGTTCGTTTCGCCAGCGTAATGAAGCAGTACCCGACGGAGGCAGCAGACCTGTTCAATGCAGCGCGTGACAACGCACAATGGCGTTACCGCTCCTACCAGCGTATGCTCCAAACCTCTTGGGAGTCTTTCGATGAGGAAAAGAAAGACTAAAAGTGAGGCCTCAATCGGACTACATAAGGTCTAAATAATAAGAGCTAATAGGAACTTGCCATAGCCCGAAAAAGGCTCAGCAAGGCTGAATAGTAAGAAATCGGCTGTCTGACAATTGGTTAGACAGCCGATTTTGTATGTGTATGATGGACACGTTGTGGTTTGGTACATGGAAGATCGGGGCTGAGATAAGTTTTCCGTATGGTAAAAAGTATGAGTTGGTTCGGGAGTGGTAAGGGAATGGATGGGAAAAATGAATTAGGCACTTTGGTATCTCAACAAAAAAGTGTAACTTTGCTGCCAAATTGTGTAATTAGGCGAATAGCTAAACTCTACATATATAGTGCGAAACATTATACATAGCGTGAAACATCATATAATAGCACAAAGCATCACATATATTGTGTGAAACATCATATATAGCGGAGAACATCACATATATAGTTTGAAACATCACAATATAATATAGCGCAAATATCACATATATTAGTGCGAAACATAATAGATATAGCATGAAACATCATATAAATAAATTGTTCTATCATATATTTGGTTTGTTCTTGAGTCCGTTTCTGCTTGGGATAGTGCTGCTATCGTGGGGCAGTCCGCTCGTAGCAAAGCCAGTAGCACCTAAAACGTATACGGTAGTGATTGACGCGGGGCACGGCGGAAAAGACCCGGGGGCGGTAGGTAAAATATCACAGGAAAAGAACTTGAATCTGGATGTTGCCTTGTTGGTAGGCAAAATGCTGAGCGAACAATTTCCGGATATCAAGGTGGTATATACGCGACAAACGGATATATTCTTGCCGCTTCAACAACGGGCGGACATCGTGAATGCCAATAATGCGGATCTGTTTATCTGTATTCATACCAACTCTTCGGAATCGAAGGCGGCGCAAGGAGTGGAAACCTTTGTGCTAGGTACGGAGAAAATGGACAAAAACCTTGATGTGGCAATGCGAGAGAACTCGGTAATCAAGTTAGAAGCCGATTATCAGACTGCTTATCAAGGATTTGACCCGAACTCGATAGACTCGTACATCATGTTTGAGCTGATGCAGAATGCCTATATGGATCAATCGCTCCAATTTGCCACATTGGTACAGCGTCAGTGTGTGGAGAAACTGAATCGGGCGGAACGCGGGGTGAGACAAGCAGCTTTCTGGGTGCTGCTGAAATCGGCCTGTCCGAGTATACTATTTGAAATGGGATTTATTTCGAATCCGGAGGAAGAGAAATATTTGAACTCTACAAAAGGACAACAAGAAATTGCACAATCGATTTGCAATGCATTTGCACAGTTTGTGCATCGTAAGGTTGCACCGAAAATAGATCCGAATGCAGAGGTAGAGGTGGTCGTAAATCCACAAGATACTATAAAAGAAGTTGGTTTGCAATCTGTTACGGAAACAAAAAAGGACAGCATCATACCGGAGAGTACAAACAAGGATTCTGTGGTAAGAGATAGTGTGCCCGCAAAGGCAGAGAAACAGGTTCTGCCCGTTTATGCCATTCAAGTACTCGCATCGAGGGTGCCTGTGGCTGCCAATGATTCGCGCCTGCATGGACTGAAGTGCAAATGCTTGCAATTAGACGGATGGTATAAATACTATTATGGGGAGTCTACCAATCGAGAAGAAGTGGTGAAAACAAAAGAAAAAATTCAAGGACAATTCCCGGATTGTTGGATTATCAAAATGGACCCTAACACAAAGTAAAATATTGGGGATGAATGGAGTAGGGGAGCCTATTTTTTGAACTTAGTCTGCCCCGAAAATAATCATACATTGTAAAATTTTTAACTATGCAAATAAAAACGTATATGGTAAAATATTCGCGTGAAATCAAGGTAGGATTGTTGGCTATCTTGTGTATCTTTTTATTGTTCTTTGGTTTTAATTTCCTGAAAGGCGTGAATATTTTCTCGTCGATGTATGCTTTTCATGGCGTATACGACGATATTCACAAATTAGAGGAACAAGCTCCCGTCTATATTCATGGATACAAAGTAGGGCAAGTGGATAAGATTCACTATGACTTCACCAAGGATAGTGCTTTTGTGGTGGATATTTCGATCAATCGGGATATAGACCTGCCAAAAGGAACGAAAATGGCGCTTGTAGCCGATGGGCTGTTGGGTGGTATGGCGATAGAATTGCAATTGCCGGCTGAACATACGACAGACCTTTGCGAATCAGGGACTACGTTACCGACTATCTATGTGCCCGGATTGGTGGATGATATTCAAACGAATCTATTGGCGTCTTTAGGAAATGCAGTGGAAGGAATCGACAGCCTTGTGGCTCAACTCAATAGCCAATTAGACAATGACCACCTAAAAAAATCGTTGGAAAATATAGATGCTATCTCTTCCGATTTGACGGTCGTTTCACGGGATGTGAAGGGACTGATGGCGAAGAAAGTTCCTGCAATTGTGGATAATGCAGATAGCGCCATGGCATCGATACGGACTATTGCCGCTAATGTAGAAAAAGCGGATATAGCTGCAACGGTACAGCGATTGGATTCGACCATTGATAATGTAAATTTGGTTGTAACGGATTTCCGTTCGGACAATGGTACAATCGGTATGTTATTGCACGATAAATCACTCTATCAAAATATAGATGCGACCGTGGTTTCTGCCGATTCGTTGCTGACCGATTTGAAAGCGAATCCGAAGCGATATGTCCATTTCTCGCTATTCGGAAGCAAAGAGAAAAAAGCGAAACAAAAGAAATAAGTGTACTATATGAAAAAGGGCTGTCTTGCAAATGCGGACAGCCCTTTTTCGTGTTTATGCGGGGATGGTTAGCTATGAGTAGCCGATTCTTTGATTCGGGACCGACAGACATCGCAATGGCCACAAACGGGAGCATCTATCTCTCCAAAATAGCTGAGCAGCAGTTGTTCGCGACAGAACTGGGTCTGCTCTGCGTATTCGACCATCGATTGTAGGCGCGTGATATATTGTTGTTGCCGCTCTTCGTAAACTTTAGGCGATAACCATATCGTATCTACGCGCTCTTGGGCCATTGTGAAGGTACAAGCTACGGTGCGCGGAATGTAGGTAAGAATATGATATTGAGCTAATTCGACTAAAATTTTATGCACCGGGATATGGCAATGACAAGCATCGGAGAGGGAGTCTATATTGATATATTGGAGATCGGTAAAAATACCGGGATAATGGCGCATGAGATACTCTAATACTGCAGTATGTTCTGCGGTAAGATGGTAATTGTGAAGTTGAGAGTAGGTGATGTGCAATAAAATGCGAGGACGTGTCTCGTGGTCTTCCTCAAAATGGATATAACCTGCTTGGTCTAACAGATGGAGAGCCGAATAGGTCTGTAGAATAGGAAGGTGCATAACGGAACATAGTTGGTCGATATGCAGCGAGAACGATTTTTGATAACCGAATCCGAGGGCTATCTGGAAAAAATCGCAAGTGCAATTATACACCTTCTCTACAAATTCTTTCGGTGGATAATTGTCCGCTACTCGTTTTTGCGCTTTGGTCTTGTCTTTGGCATTGTATAACAAGACGGCATAAGCCGTCTTGCCGTCACGACCTCCGCGTCCCGCCTCTTGATAGTAAGCCTCGAGACTATCCGGCAAATCGTGGTGGATAACTACACGCACATCCGGTTTGTCAATACCCATTCCAAATGCATTGGTACACACCATAATACGCGTACCTGTCTGCCCATTATATTGTTTCCAAGCATTCTGCTTCTCATTTCGTTCGGTGGGGGTGAGGCCTGCATGGTAGAAGTCGGCCGACTGTCCTGCCTGACAGAGTAGGTTGGCTATCTCGACGGTACGAGCTCGATTACGGACATAGACAATCGCCGAGCCTTCGACACGGCTGAGGATATGGATGATTTGTTTTTCCTTTTCGTCGGTATAGCGTACAAGGTACTGCAGATTCTCACGATGAAAGCTTTTTTGGAGAAGGTGCTTGGAGCGGAAATGCAGTTGCTCCTGTATGTCGTTAGCCACTTCGGGAGTGGCGGTGGCAGTAAGAGCTAAAATAGGAATGTCGGGCAGAATTTCTCGTATCTCGGCAATGCGTAAATAGGATGGGCGGAAATCGTACCCCCACTGGCTGACGCAGTGGGCTTCATCGACAGCGATAAGGACAATGGGCAATTGCACAATACGCTTACGAAAGTCAGGGCTTTCTAAGCGTTCGGGCGAAACATACAAGAAATGGTATGGGCCAAACTGGCAATTGTCGAGTGCTACTTTCTGCTGGTCGTAAGTCATGCCTGTATAGATGGCCGCTGCTCGGATATTGTGTTGGTTCAAGTTTTCGACTTGGTCTTTCATTAAGGCAATGAGCGGGGTGATGACAAGACAAAGACCTTGCTCCGGCTCCAAATCGGTATCAGCTGTGCAATGCTCGGTGCAACGAACCATAGTCGGCACCTGAAAACAGAGGCTCTTGCCGCCACCCGTCGGCATAAGGGCAAGTGTGTCTTGTCCCGATAAAATGGAGCTGATAATTTCTGCCTGCAAAGGGCGAAAATCATCGTAGTGCCAATAGTATTGCAGAATTTCTCGAGCGGTCATGTAAGAATGTGTTGGAAAGGGCTTATTGCTCTAAGCATAACAAACAGATAGAAAAAATCTATCCCTAAGCAGGAATGACTTAGGGATAGATTCGGATAGGCAAGTATTACTCTTGCATCAAGAGTTCCATAATGGTGCAGGCGGATTTGGCAACCGGAGAACCCGGACCGAAGATAGCCGCTACACCTGCCTTATAGAGAAAGTCGTAGTCCTGTGCGGGGATGACACCACCCGCAATGACCATAATATCAGGCCGCCCGAGTTTCTTCAACTCGGCAATCACTTGCGGAATGAGCGTCTTGTGTCCTGCGGCGAGCGAACTGACACCCAATACATGGACATCGTTCTCTACGGCTTGCTTGGCTGCTTCCTCCGGAGTCTGGAACAACGGTCCCATATCCACATCGAAGCCGCAATCGGCATAACCTGTGGCTACCACCTTGGCACCACGGTCGTGACCGTCCTGTCCCATCTTGGCAATCATAATACGAGGTTGACGACCTTCTTTCTTGGCGAAGGCTGCAGTGAGTTCCTGTGCACGGATAAAATCACTGTCATTCTTGGTTCCTGATGCGTACACGCCTGAAATAGTTCTAATGGTTGCTTTATATCGTCCTACTACCTTCTCGCAAGCGTCGGAGATTTCTCCCAGACTGGCGCGAAGTCCTGCGGCTTTTACCGCCAAATCGAGCAAGTTGTGCGAGCATTTCTTGCCGTCTGCCCACTCTTGTACGGTAGCCGTAATCTCGGCAAGCGATTCTTGCACCGCTTTCTCATCCCGATTGGCACGCAGTTCTTTGAGTCGAGCCACCTGCTCCTCGCGCACGGCCGTATTATCGATTTCGAGAATATCAATGGGGTCTTCGTGGTCGAGGCGATACTCGTTGACACCGATAATCTTCTGTGTACCCGAGTCGATACGCGCTTGCGTACGAGCAGCGGCTTCCTCGATACGCATCTTAGGAATACCCGTCTCGATAGCGGCTGCCATACCGCCCAATTTCTCAATCTCTTGGATATGCTCCCATGCTTTGTCCATCAACTCTTGGGTGAGCGTTTCGACATAGTACGAGCCGCCCCACGGGTCGATTTCCTTACAAATCTTGGTCTCTTCCTGAATGTAAATCTGTGTATTACGAGCAATACGAGCCGAGAAGTCGGTAGGCAGGGCGATTGCCTCGTCGAGTGCGTTGGTGTGAAGCGACTGGGTATGTCCGAGTGCGGCACCCATAGCCTCGATACAAGTACGACCGACATTGTTGAACGGGTCCTGCTCCGTGAGCGACCAACCGGAGGTTTGGCAGTGGGTACGCAGCGCCATCGACTTGGGGTTCTTGGCACCGAACGATTTGACAATCTTTGCCCACAGCATACGACCTGCACGCATCTTGGCAATCTCCATGAAGTGGTTCATACCGATAGCCCAGAAGAAGGACAGACGTGGTGCAAAGGCATCGACATCCATACCCGCATTGATACCGGCACGCAGGTATTCCATACCGTCGGCAAGTGTATAAGCCAACTCGATGTCTGCCGTAGCACCCGCCTCCTGCATGTGGTAGCCGGAGATGGAGATGGAGTTGAACTTAGGCATCTTCTGTGAGGTATATTCGAAGATGTCGGCGATAATCTTCATTGAGAACTTAGGCGGATAGATGTAGGTATTACGCACCATGAACTCCTTGAGAATATCGTTCTGGATAGTACCGGCCATCTCTTCGAGTTTGGCACCCTGCTCCAATCCCGCATTGATATAGAATGCCAAGATAGGCAGCACGGCTCCGTTCATGGTCATGGAGACGGACATCTTGTTCAACGGAATCCCCGCAAAAAGGACTTTCATATCCTCTACGGAGCAAATACTTACCCCCGCTTTTCCGACATCGCCCACGACACGCATATTGTCGGCATTATAGCCTCGGTGGGTCGGCAGGTCGAACGCCACAGATAGACCCTTCTGTCCGCTGGCAAGGTTACGACGATAGAAGGCGTTGGACTCTTGTGCCGTAGAGAAACCTGCGTACTGACGAATGGTCCAAGGACGCAGCGGGTACATGGCACTATACGGACCACGCAAGAAAGGCGGAATACCCGACACATAGTCGAGATGCTCCATACCCTCGAGGTCTTCTTTGGTATAAATCGGCTTGACATCGATGAGCTCCGGTGTCTGCCAATTGGCTTCGTTGGCTCCTTCTACATGCGAAGCAGGAACCTTATTAATGTCTATTTTACTAAAATTCGGTTTCATATTGTTAGGCATTTATTGCACAAGATGTACTTTTCTTTTTACTCCAAATACTCGAAAAATTATTCAAATAATAGCATTCAAACAATGATACATAAATATCAGAACACCTCGTTAAAAAGACGAATCTCATTGTCAATCATATCGTAATAATACTTTTCAAAATGCAATTGACTTTCTCCAAAGTTGATAAGTAATCCTACCGGTTTTTGAGTAAGGCGTAGATAATTAAACAATTGCGCACGGTGTTCCGGTATGACAGTATCTACTGCCTTCAGTTCAACAATCACATCTGAACATACCATATCAATACGATACTTCTTGTGCATTAATTCTCCTTTGTAATATATAGGTAACTCTACTTCTGTGGAACATGCTATACCTTGTTTGGTCAATTCGATATATAACGCTTCATTATACACAGCCTCTAAAAGTCCTTTCTTTAGTTCTTTATGAACCTCCATTGCTGCACCAACGATGTTATATACCAATTGTTTCAACTCGGCTTCTTGCATATTTGTTTGTATATTTGTCAAATAATATTTGTTTGAGGAATATTTGGATAATATCGATAATATTTGTCTAAAAAAGAATACGCTTTGTGCAAGGTTCTCTTTTCGCTTATTTGTTTAGAAGTTGTTTATTGAGGTTGCGGAGGGTGTCGAGGACATTGCAACGAACATGGATGAAGTTCTCAATGCCGAGTTTCTGCAAGTCTTCCATACATGCAGGTGCACCGGCGACAATGAATACCTCCTTGGCACCTTGCAGTTTCTTCCATGCCTCCGGAGCAAGCGTTGCATACTCATCGTCACTCGAGCAGAGTACGATGATATCCGCTTTGGCCTTGCGGGCTGCCTTGATACCTTCGGCAACGGTCTTGAAACCATTGTTGTCGATTACCTTATAGCCGGCGCAAGCAAGGAAGTTACACGAGAACTGGGCACGCGCAATACGCATGGCAAGATTGCCGATAGTGAGCATAAATGCCACCGGTTGTTTCTTGGCAGCCTCCGTCTCTAAACGTAATGCCTCAAACTCTTCTGCCGCACGAGCAACCGGCAGAGCCGGAATCTGGTTGCTGCGGGTAGCACAGCAGCCGCAACCGCAGTCGGTATTCTTTATCTTATTGGCGGCTTTCTCCGTGAAGTTAGGATATTGGTTCGAGCCGAGCAGCACCTCTTTGCGTTTGGCGACATCGGCAAGACGCTTGGTGAGGTTCTCCTGAATGGCGGCTTGTACTTTGCCCGCTGCCACCATCTCGTACATACCGCCCTGCTCTTGAATGGCGAGGAATTGTTTCCATGCCTCGGTGGCAATGGCGTGGGTGAGGTTCTCCAAATAGAAAGAACCTGCCGCAGGGTCAACCACCTTGTCGAAATGCGCTTCCTCTTTGAGCAAAAGCTGTTGGTTGCGGGCAATACGCTCGGCAAAGTCGGTGGGCTGTTCGAAGGTAACATCGAACGGCGTAACGACAATCTCATCGACACCTGCAATGGCAGCCGACATAGTCTCCGTCTGAGAGCGCAACAGGTTGACATACGCATCGAAAATTGTCATATTGAAGCGGCTCGTTTCGGCACTGACATTCATTTTGGCTGCCTCTTTGAGGGCAGCGGTGAATACAGGCGCCTTGTAGGCCTCGACAATCTTTGCCCACAGCAAACGGGCGGCACGGAACTTGGCAATCTCCATAAAGTAGTTGCCACCGATACCCATATTGAAACGAATGGCGTTAGCGGCTTTGTAGTTCGGCACGCCAGCCTCGGTGAGCATGGTCATATAGTCGGCACCCCACGCCAATGCATACGCCAACTCTTGTGCGCAGTAGGCACCGGAGTTGTTGAGTATCACGGAGTTAACTCCTACAACACGATAGCCGGGCAACGACTTGGCGGCTTTGACTACGGCTGCAATCTTGGCGGATACTACCTCACGGGGAAGCAGTTTGCCTTTGAGGAGCATATTCCGAATGGGGTCAACATTGATAGAGCCCTGCATGTGCTTCACATCATACCCCATACGCCCATAGTAGCGAACCAAGATGTTCGCCAACTCGGGAGCCGCACAAGGACAGATGGTGAAGTTGATAGTGATGGCATCGGCTTTAATATCGTTGAGCAGGTTCTTGATAAAACGATAGTTGAGTGTCTCTTTGTCGAGACAGAACCCGAGCGAGGTGATGCCTTTGTTCAGTACTTCGAGGGCTTTGGCGTTGGCTTTGCGTGCATTCTTGCAGGCGCAGATATTCTGCCGAATAGCCCATTCGTTGTTTGTCTTAGTACCCCGCACATAAGGGAATTCACCCGGTGCGGAAACGGTTGTTTTGAGTCCTTTGAGGTCTTCGCGCCGATAAAACGGCTGTACATTGAAGCCCTCTGGAGTGCGCCAAACTAACTTCTTGTCGAAGTCGGCGCCTTTGAGGTCGGTAATGATTTTCTCCTTCCAAGTCTTGGTAGAGATAGGTGGAAAATCAGCCAACAAATTCAATTTTTCTTCTGCCATGATATTATTGATTTTGTTATGTTGTTTCTTCGCTCACTGCGTTCGCGTTAGGGGCTGCGTGTTAATGACTGCGTGTTGCATCCTCCTGACATCCTCATTGCATCCTCTCTGTATCCTCCTTACATCCTCCTTATAGTTCCTCATTATAGTTCCTCATTATATATCTTACATTCTTATTGCAAAAGTTTATTACTTTTAGCAAGGTAAGAACAGGGTAACCACAAGGTAAAACCAAGGAAGAACCAAGGAAAAACTAAGGAAGCCCACGCTGCAGGGTAATTAGTAGTTTTTAATTGTTCAGCAGCGTGCCTTGGGCGTTATAGACCTTGTCGCCTTGTAGGATGAGGAGCTGACCGTTGCGGATGACTTTCTTTGCAGCGGTCTCGACGGGAACGAACTCGACTTCTTCGACAGCAGTGGTTTCGCCCGCATAGCCATCGCTCTTGCCCGGCACAAAACGACTATCCGAAGAGTTGATAAGGTTAGATAGTTTGACTGTCTCGCCTGCATGCTCTCCCCAGATATATTCCACAAGGTAGGGATAGTCGATAAACGGATTGCGGTTGCCCTGTGTCTGCTGAATGCCGTTGTTGCGGTCGATTTCTTTTTGCGAGACAGGGTCTTCGCGGTGCCACTTGAGCAACAACGCCACACCGTATTTAGTCAGTCCGAAATAGCCGCCGGCCGTATAGTTGCCGCTAAAAGTTGAAGAACCTTCATCGACAGTAAATGCCTGATAGTCGCCCGCCCAGCGTATCATGGTGCCGAAATAGCCGCGGGCAAAGTCGCCTTTGTACTCATCTACCGGCTCGAATACGGTACCGGAATAGGTGGCCGTGATACCGCTGTTGCTCACAATGGTCTTGCCGCTCACGGTGATACTTGCTGCGGTGCCTCGCTTACTGCCACCATTATTGGAAGTGTAGTCAGCGGATTTCACTTCGCCAAAAGGATAATTGCTGCGTTGCCCGTTTACTTTTCCGTCCGTGGGAACCAAGTGGAATATATCGCAGCCCGGACTAACTGTTTTACCTCCGAACCATGATTTGGGAATAGAGTGTTCTCGATTGTAGCAATCGCACTCATTCTTGTAACTGCCGCATTGGTCGCTACTATATGTAAAAGTACAATCGCTGTACATATCCCATATCTTTCCATTGCTATTGAGATCGGTGGTTTTATATGCTGTCCACAGCCCGTCATAGCCGAGGGATTCGTATCCTACTTTTGCCACCGTATGCACCTTATCGAATAAGTTTTTACCCGATTGGCCGTCCACGATGGCATAATACGTAGGGATGTCCGCAGCATCTGTCAGTTCGGCTGCGGAGGTGTGAAATACGAAAGAGGATGAAAGCAGGAGCAAGCCTGCAAGAGAAAATGTTTTTGTCTTCATTGTGTCTGTATATGGTCAGTATATTTTATTGGTGGTGCAAATTAGGTACTATCCCTAAAAGCGCACAAAGATACGATAAAAACCGAACATATACAAACTTCGCCCATTTTTCAGCGAAAAATGTGGCTAATGGTCAATGGCTCGTGTGCGGGCGACCACGAGAATACTGAGTTCATAGAGAAAATAGAGAGGGACGGTGACAAGCAATAGCGTGAAGACATCTGCGGTAGGTGTAATAACCGCTGCTATAATACACAGCACGACAAAGGCATTGCGACGGTACTGCCGCAGCATTGGGGCGTCTATCAGCCCGAGTTTCGCCAAGAAGAATGCCACAATCGGTATCTCGAAGAGAATGCCCATCAAGAGCGACAGAACCAGTAGTGTGGAGATATACGACTTAAGCGCAATCTGATTGACTACCGCCTCTTGCACCTGATAGGTACTCAAGAACCGAAAGGCGAAAGGGAATATCACCAGATAGTTCAGCGCAACGCCCAAGGCAAAGAGGAGTACGCCGCAGCCGATGAGCAGCGACGAGTAGCGTTTCTCCTGCTGATACAAAGCGGGAGCGACAAAGCCATAGAGTTGAATAATGAGATAAGGGGCTGCCACCAGACAGCCGAACACGAGCGCCACCTCCAAGTGTA
>CAVHGD010000051.1:0-16477 GCA_963635385.1 Dialister sp. CAG:486
AATTGTCCGACGGAGAGAAGCGTATCAAGCAGATTTCCGCCCTTCGTACCGAACTGCGCCGCCGTCTGCGGACGAAAGAAATCACGAACTGTGTCTTCCAACAGAAGATAGCCCCGCTCAATCAAGAACGGGAGAAACTGGAAGTATTCGTGTGTACGAAGCCCACTCGCCCTATTTGCGATGCCCTATTCGAGCGAGAATACATCTCCTACGATGAGATACGCTCCTTCTTTATCTCTCTTTCCCAACCGGAACGAGACCGCAAGTTGTCCGCTGTTCTCGATTCCGTTCGCTCCTATCTCCAACAAAATATCCTAGCGGAGAAAAAATAAAAAAAATCGCTTTTCTATTTGGCGATTTCAAAAATTATCTCCATCATTGCACTCCCTAACGGAATTAGGAAGGAAAAATTACATATTGTATAACCTCTAAACAATATATACAAATGAATAAAAAAGAAAGCACTATGAAAAAAGTATCCAATCAAGTTAAAACTTCAAAACAAAAACCGACTATGAAACAAAACGAAACAATCGATCTGTCCGATCTCCAATCCAAAACTCTTATCGAGCTGATGGCTATCTGCGACAAATCTATGCAAGACTGTGAGTTGGCTCAAGAGAGCATTTCTGCTATCCGACCGGCACTCGAGCTGTTAGCCCAACGCCTCCATCTCAGCGAGGACGAAGCCATGTGGATGTGCGCAATGTTCAATCAAGGCGGATTCTACAACATCGATTTCGGCGACATCTGCCGCTATTTCAATTGCCGCCCCATACAGGCATTGCCCTACAAATCCTTGTTCGACCAATTGGTCAGCAAGGAATTGCTTCGCCACTCACATAATTCCGATTCACAGTATAGTTTTCCCGATTATGTAATCGATTCCATAGGGCGGAATGAAGTTCCTAGTCCCACAAAATTCGAGAATCTCTCACTCGATCAATTTTTTGAGGCGATAGACAATTTGTTGGATCAGCGCCGCGAAGATACGATCTCATTCGAAGTTTTTCAGCGTCGGCTTGATGACTTGTTCAGTCTTAATGCCCAACTTCCTATCATACAGAAAATCAATAGTTACGAACTCGAGCCGGAAGACCGAATCATTCTATTGGTCACACTCAACCAATATATAGAGGACAACGATGAGCGTATCGGAGAGTCCGACCTTCACCGAATATTCCAACGCAATGACCGCTCACACAAAAAGGCACTGCATTTTGCCACTCTCGGCAAGGGGATGTTGTTCGATAGTGGGTTATTAGAGTTCAACAACAACGATGGCCTATTCGACCTATCGTGTTGGCATCTAACCGACCAAACCAAAGAGGACTTACTCAATGGTACCGACTATCTACAAGCAGAGCCTCGGAAAAAGCCGGTGGGGCTAATCGAGAGTAACGCTATCCAACCCAAGCAAATGTTCTACAATCCGCAAGTCACCCAACAAGTACAAGACCTCTGCTCCATTCTAAGCAATGAGCGTTTTCAGGAGGTACAGCAGCGCCTTACCGAGAAAGGAATGCGCAAGGGGTTTGCTTGTCTTTTCTATGGTGCCCCCGGAACGGGTAAGACAGAGACCGTCCTTCAGTTGGGACATCAAACCGGGCGTGACATCATGCAGGTCGATATGTCCAAATTGCGTAATGCGTATGTCGGCGAGAGCGAGAAGCGGGTCAAGGCCGTGTTCGACCGATACAGAAAACTTTGCGAAGAATCGGATTTAGCCCCTATTCTGCTGTTCAACGAGGCAGATGCCATCTTAGGGAAACGTAGTTCCGATGCGCAGAAGGCGGTCGATAAAATGGAAAACGCCATTCAGAACATCATTCTGCAAGAGTTGGAGACCTTAGACGGCATCCTGATTGCCACAACCAACCTCACCTCCAATCTCGATGAGGCCTTCGAGCGGCGTTTTCTGTACAAGATTGAGTTCCCACTCCCTACCCCAAATGAGAGCAAACATATTTGGAAGGCGATGCTGCCCGAATTGACCGATGAGGAGGCTCTTCTATTGGCCAAGCAATTTGCTTTTTCGGGCGGACAGATAGAGAATATTGCCCGCAAGCAAACCATACATACTATTCTCTATGGGGGCGAATCCGGACTTGATAGCATCATCGAAGCTTGTAAGCGGGAGAAACTCAACCGTACCGAACATCTCCGTATCGGCTTTTGCTAACGATTCTTTCTCGTAAGTTTTTAATTCTAATACATTACGAGTTTATCACTTTGGAATAAGCGCTCTACACACAGCGCTTATTCCTTTTTGTTTTTGCACATTGAACCAACGTTTATTGAGAAAACGACCCCGATTGTTTGATATGTGCAGAAAAATGCGTAACTTTGCAGGCTTTTTTCAGTGCGGTTATAGTGATGTATCGTTTCAGACTATAATGCACAATTCACAATACCCATTTACAAATCTACAATTAACAAATTGCTTTAAGTTCATGGAATCGAAATACAATCCAACCGACATCGAAGCACGCTGGTATCAATACTGGTTAGACAACAAACTCTTTCATAGCGAACCGGACGGTCGCGAGCCGTTTACGGTCGTTATTCCCCCACCGAATGTGACAGGCGTGCTGCACATGGGGCATGTGCTGAATGAGACTATTCAGGACATTCTTGTGCGTCGTGCCCGCTTGGAGGGCAAGAACGCCTGCTGGGTGCCGGGTACAGACCACGCTTCAATTGCCACGGAGGCGAAAGTCATCAAGCGACTGAAAGAGCAGGGCATTAACAAGTCCGACTTGACGCGTGAGCAGTTCTTGAAGCATGCGTGGGATTGGACGGACGAACACGGAGGCATTATCCTCAAGCAGTTGCGCAAACTCGGCTGCTCTTGCGATTGGGAGCGTACTTCGTTCACGATGGACGAGACCCGCTCGCGTGCCGTTATCCATGTCTTCTGCGACCTCTATAAGAAAGGGCTTATCTACCGCGGCTTGCGTATGGTCAATTGGGACCCCGAGCGGCAGACTGCCCTGAGCGATGAGGAGGTCATCTACCACGAGGAGCATAGCAAGTTCTACTACCTGCGCTACAAGGTGGCAGAGCCGGGTGTGACAAACCCCGAGACGGGGGCGGACTACGCCGTCGTTGCCACCACTCGCCCCGAGACTATCTTCGGCGATATAGCAGTCTGCATCAACCCAAAGGAGGAGAAGAACCAATGGCTGCGCGGCAAGCATGTCATCGTGCCGGGCGTGGGGCGTGTTATTCCTATTATCGAAGACCGCTATGTGGAGATTGGTTTCGGTACGGGTTGCCTGAAAGTAACGCCTGCACATGATGTCAACGACTACGCATTGGGGCAGAAATACAACCTCCGCACCATCGACATCTTCACGCCCGATGCGCACCTGAATATGGATACCGTCGAGCCGGAGTTCCGTCCTGCCGTTGCCAAGTACCACGGTATGGATCGTTTCGACTGCCGCAAGCAGATTGTCGAAGACTTGCAGGCACTCGGTTTGGTGGAGAAAGTCGAGGACTACACCAACAAGGTCGGTTATTCCGAGCGTACCAATGTGCCTATCGAGCCGCGCTTGAGCCTGCAGTGGTTCATCCGTATGCAGCACTTTGCCGATATTGCCTTGCCGCCTGTTATGAACGACGACATCGTTTTCTATCCTACCAAGTATAAGAACACCTACCGCAACTGGTTGGAGAATATCAAGGATTGGTGTATCTCCCGCCAACTCTGGTGGGGACACCGCATACCGGCATACTACGCCAAGTCTATTCTCGACAGCACAGGCGCAGAAGCCTATCCGGAGGAGAAAATTATTGTAGCCGAGACACTCGCCGAAGCACAGGAGAAAGCAGCAGCCATGGGGCTTGCGGGCGAAGAGTTGGTGCAGGATGAGGGGGCATTGGATACTTGGTTCTCCTCGTGGTTGTGGCCTATCAGCCTCTTCGACGGCATCGAGCATCCCGACAATCCCGAGATTCAGTATTATTACCCTACCGCCGACCTCGTTACGGGACCCGACATCATCTTCTTCTGCGTGGCGCGTATGATTATGGCAGGGTATGAGTACATGGGCAAGATGCCGTTCCACCATGTCTATTTCACGGGTATCGTGCGCGACAAACTCGGGCGTAAGATGTCCAAGTCGTTGGGCAACAGCCCCGACCCACTCGACCTGATAGAGCGTTTCGGTGCCGATGGCGTGCGTATGGGTATGATGCTCGCCGCCCCCGCAGGCAACGATATTCTCTTCGACGAGAGCCTGTGCGAACAAGGGCGTAACTTCAACAACAAGATATGGAACTGCTTCCGCTTGGTCAAAGGCTGGGAGGTGGCAGACAAGCCGCAGGGCGACAACGAGCGTCTGGCAGTCCGTTGGTTCGATTCGCTGCTCGCCAAGACGGCGGCAGAGATAGCAGACCTGTTCCAAAAGTACCGCTTGAGCGAAGCACTGATGGCTATCTACAAACTCTATTGCGATGAGTTCTCCGGTTGGTATTTGGAGATGATTAAGCCTGCATATGGGCAGCCTATCGACCGCACCACCTACGAGGCAACGCTCGCTTTCTTCGACAAGATGCTCAAACTGCTCCACCCCTTCATGCCGTTCATTACGGAGGAGTTGTGGCAGAACCTGACCGAGCGCAAGCAGGGCGAGAGCATTATGGTGACACCGCTGGGCGAGTTCGGGACCATAGATGAGGCATTGCTTGCCGATATGGAGACGCTGAAACAAGTTGTATCCAATGTCCGTAATATCCGTGCGGGGAAGAACATTCCACCCAAGGAGGAACTGACGCTCAATACCTCTGCCACTACGGCTGTCGAAACGGGCAAGTTGGTGGAGAAACTCGCTAACTGTCATATTGTCTATGCCGTTAGCGAGAAGAGTACGGGCAGTGCATCGTTTATTGTCGGTACGACGGAGTACAGTGTCCCGCTCGATAAGTTCATCAATGTCGAGGATGAGATACGGAAGTTGGAGGCAGACCTGCAGCACCAAGAGGGTTTCCTGCGTGGCGTAATGGCAAAACTCGGCAACGAGCGTTTTGTGCAGAACGCCAAACCAGAGGTGGTGGAACTCGAGCGCAAGAAGAAAGCCGATGCCGAAGCGCGTATCGCCTCTATCCGAGAGTCTATCGCCGCCCTGCGAAAGTAGACTTCGACCCACGTATACAATATAGAATTCTAGAATATCAATAAACAACCAACAAATAAACCATTAAACAATGAAAAAGGTATTTTCTATGGTAGCCATCTGCTGCCTTACAATGCTTTCTTTCGTACTCACAGGGTGCGAAACGGATGTTATGGGTGACCAAATGTACTCGTTGGAAACCGATGAAGGTTCTGCCGAAGGCACGTACATGTCATACAAGTTGTGCGGCGCTGAAGCCAAGATTTGCGAGGAAATTGAGAAAGTTGCCCCGCGTATGGATGTTGGAAGTAATACATTCATGGCCAATGGTGCACGCAAGAAGGTTGACAAGAAGGTAAAAGCCGCTGCCAACACGGCGATGGATGCGATAGAGGCTGACTCCAACTATTGCAAGACCATTGTAATCAGTGGTCTTACCGTAAAACTCATCCGTATTAGCGGTGATGGAAAAGAGGAAGTATTCTCTCGTACATTCAAAGAGAAGAATTAGAATCTCCTTCTCTCTATTACACAAAAAACAGCGGCATCAAGTGTCGCTGTTTTTTGTGTCTATTCGATGGGCTAACCATTGTTCATTCCGAAAACGGTAGTGCCATCTATTAGACCTTAATGGTAGATACCTACTGCATCACCTTAGTAGGCTACCTTTTGACTGTGCATTCCATTAACCAATATATACAGACCAGCAGGCAGGTTATCCTTCTCAGCCGTCATATCCATACCCATAATCGAATAGACTCGTGTATTTTGGTCGTTAATATCAATATTCACATTCTCTATCGCCGTCTCCTGAATACATTTAGCAGTCAACGAGGAATTGTCTATCTCCCAATAATTAGCCGTATTCCCATCAGGAGCCCGATAACGGAAGGCATAGCGGAAGCCTTTCTGCAAGTATGCATCGGGCAGTGCAATCGTACAATTTACATATCTCCCTACCGTCCAATTGTTGATGGCCACTTGTTCCCATTCCGTCTCATCGGGAGTTGTTCCCTCTTTATATCCATTGCTAATCCAAAGTGTCTGATATTGTGCATACTTCCCTTCTGAATTATCCTTGTATAAGTTATGACGGAAAGTAAGCGTAGCCCCTTGCTTTTCCGATAGGTCAAAAGCCGGTGATATAAACCAACTATCCATTTCGCCCGACTTACCATAACCATTGATGCACACACCATATTGCGAATTAGAGCGCCAATCCACCGTTCCATAAGTTGTCACTTGTGAGAAATCACCCAACCCGTTTTTGTAATCAATCGTATAAGCGATGTTCGTACAGTCTTCCTCCGGTTCGGGATCGGGGTCCGGTGTCGTACTGCTTAGATTGAGTCCAACCATATAGGGGTCATGGTCTGAGTATTTATACCCGCTATTCCAATCTGAAGCAGTGTTGATATGGAACACACCTGCTCCCGTTATCTGAGTTGCCATTGTACTATTTGCAAACACATGGTCTATCAATTGCTGGTTGCCGCTATAGATATACGAGTACGCCGATGCATTATAGTTCAGTAGTTGCTCTACAAAGCCTTGATTGACGATATACACCAACGGGTCCTCGCTGATGGTGCAGTTCATATCCCCTATTAGTAACAAGTCGGGATCTACTTTTGCCATACTCGAAGTCCCGCTAATAAGCTCCTGTGCATTAGTCTGCCGCATACTCGAACCATCATCCGTTTGCCCCTTTGCCTTGAAGTGATTCATCGATAACACAAAGCTTTCATTACTGCTTTTCTCTGTAAAGGCCTGCCAACGCATCGTATTCTTGTAGTACGGACGAGTCGTAGTGGCACGGTTCGTTCCGAGCAGCGACACTTTGTCCGTACGATAGATAAAACCGGACTTTATCTGTTCCGAGTCATTGCCCTTTGTACAATTGTCCGACACATAAGCATAAATTACCTGCCCCGCATCGGCGTTCATAGCATTAGTCAAATAGGCAAGTACCGTATCTCCTGCATTCTCCAATTCGTTGAACGCATAGATATCAGCATCGATATACCGCAACGATTGCACCATTGCCGCCGTGCGCTCCTTCAACCCATCGAGAGTTGTGTACGTACAACGGCTATTGGTCAAGTCATACACAAAATAGTTGTATGCATTTTGTCCACATACCACCAATCGACCATTGCCAATGTTAGGCTTTGTGGCAGGCCAACTCTGCGTTTCCGCATAAATAGAAGTAGCACTTATCCATAGCAGTATGGACAATGCCACGCTCATAATGTAATAAGTTCGTTTCATCATGTTTATGTTTTTGTATGGTTAATAAAATATATTATTTCCCGAAATAGATATAGTTCTCCCTTTCTACCGACTCGGCTTGTGGAATAACGATAAATGAAGGCGTTTCTATATTCCAATCCTGAAAACGGCCATTGGCCGTCGTATCTTCGATGTAGTTCCGTACATGTTCCGCCCATTGCTCCCAAGAAGGCAAATCGGATGGTTCCGAATAGACAAAGCCGGAATAGTGCGCTTGACGCCCCACCACATTGTTGTGCAGGTCCATATATCGGTCGCATGGAGCATTTGGGTGCGCATACTCCCAATACAGGTCCATCGTCAAATAGGTCAACGGCAGTCCCACATAGGTACGCAACATAGCATTGACAAATATATGGCGAAACGCATCCCCTCGCTTCCCATCATGTGTAGCACCGGGATAGTAATATTCCGCCAAATGCGTAGCTCGTTCTTTGCTTTGGTAGATACGATAGAACATACGCGGTCCTTTCCAAAGCAGAATCGTCAGCCCGAGATTCTCTTCCTCAAACGATGACAAGGTCAGTGAGTCCAGTGTCACTCGCGTCACCCAATTCGCCTGTGCAGCAAGTCGGTTCAGCAGGGTCCATCGAGTCGCTTCCTGCTTGGATAGCTCCAAGAAACACAACTCAACCGAGTCTGACGCTAACTGACTATATGCCCTGTCCGGTGCTCCTGCGTATGCAGTAGGAGTAGGCAATTCGTTCCCTATCCGATTCAATATGGTTTGCGATTGGCTGCCGGCATAGATGAGCATCTGTGCCATCTGCTCCACTTTGGCTACATATCCGGGATAAGCACGCTCCGGATATAGTTCCAACAGACGTTGCTCCATATAATCCGCCAACGATAGCGAATCCACCCGTACCTGAAGCGCACGAGCGGTTAGATACTTTTCCGAAGTCGTGTCGTGCATACACTCCCACTCTCGCCCAATGATATACAACACTTCGGCGGGGAACAGAGGGAGTATGGTCGTATCTGTCTGAACAGTCTGTGGCATCGGTGCCGGCACGACCACAGCCTTTTTCGTATGGCAGCAGCAACATGCCATTGCCACACCCCATAAGATCACACATTTTGTATGGAATGATAAAGAGTAATGCATACGCAAAAACTACAAAAAAAATCCAATCAACGTATCTCAAAAAAATCGACATCCATATAACCGGAGTCATTTATCTTCACCGGCGTGCGAGAGCAGTATAGTCCCACCTTGGCACCTATCCATTGGCCTTCCACGGCTTGAAAGGATTGCCCGGCTGTTATATAGCGTTTGCCGTCGTACGACAGATAGAATCGGCATTGTTGCGTTTTCGATACTTCCACACGCAACCATATCCATTGTCCCACCGTAGGCACTTCCAGCGTAAAACAACGCCGACCGGCTACAATCAATCCGGCATGTTCATACTGCGCCGTCTTTGCGTTGGGTGTAAAACGCACCTTCGCCGTAGCCACAAAATCACGCCCGGCAGGAATCTTTTGTAACAACAAGTTGGGAGCCACAGGCACACTGTCGGCTGGGTACGAAAATAGACGAATATACGATTGCTCGGAGTTACAATAGACATATTGCGCACGATAGTTGCCAGACCACTGCCAGCTAAGGTCAAGTGTCGGTTGGTCAAAATCATCGTGCCACTGCGTTGTTATACCGGGTAGGTTATCCGTCTTTGTTGGTATATCAGTCAACTCCGTTGCACCTTTTGTCACAGGTTCCCCTTCGTTCCCCATCACAGGCCAATCATTCACCCAACGAAGCGGCTGTAGATGCACAATACGACCCGCAACCCCTACATCCTGAAAATGCAAAAAATAGTTGCCGACCCATGCCCCTTGGTGAGGCGCATTAATAGGGCTATTTCCTTGTTCGAGTACTCGTTTCACTTCGTACGGACCATAAGGCGAACGGCTCCGCATAGCCAACTGCCACCCGGTAGCTACACCTCCTGCCGGGCAAAATATATAGTAATACCCATTGCGTTTATAAAACTTAG
Source organism: Dialister sp. CAG:486 (assembly GCA_963635385.1). Lineage (GTDB taxonomy): Bacteria > Bacteroidota > Bacteroidia > Bacteroidales > Paludibacteraceae > Colicola. Next base: position 9,413 of record CAVHGD010000051.1, read on the forward strand.
GCCCTTCCGAAGTCGGATTGTCGGGATGTCCGTCAAACACAAGTCGGCTCTCTGTAATGGCGCTCAATCCGTCTGCACTTAGTTCGCAAACCGCCAACGCACTCTTAAAACCGGCACGACTTCCGGCAAAGGCATGCACCAAGTAGACCCGACCATTGTCATCCCACAGAGGACACGCATCGATAAAGCCAATACCCGGCTTCACCAACAACGCTTTCTCCCAACGACAAGGCAACGTTGCGGTTTCCTCCGAACGCACACAATAGACACCACGGTCTGGGTCACCATAATAGATATAGAATCGACCTTCGTGATAGCGTATGCTCGGTGCCCATACCCCTCCGCCATACTGCGGCGTCACTTCATTCTCCGTACCGGGCACCGAATACGGTAAGGCCGCATCCACTATCTGCCAATGCACCAAGTCCTGCGAGTGTAATATCTGCAGTCCGGGCACGCAATTAAACGATGAGGACGTCAAATAATAGTCCGAACCCACTTGACACACATCGGGGTCAGAATAATCATAAGCCAATATGGGATTGGTATACGAAGCCGCTGACATAACCCCGCCCCAACATAGAGCCCAAATAAGGAAAAACAAAACTCGTTTCATATCTGTTTTCGTTTTAGAATTATCCATATTATAATCGGAGCGCCAAACAAAGCACTCACCGTTGATATAGGTAGCGGATAGGTAAATAGGGAGCACAATATATCACACAGCAGCAACATATCCGCCCCAATAAGAGCCGAAGCAGGTAACGAAATACGATGATTCGATGTGCGGAACAGCCCATGCGCAATATGCGGCACAGCCACTCCGATAAAAGCAATCGGACCACAAAAAGCAGTAACTCCTCCGGCCAATAGTCCAGTAGATAGTATAATTAGTATACGTATCTTGCGAATAGATACACCAAGTCCTCGCGCATAATCTTCGCCGAGTAGCAGTCCATTCAGGGGTTTTATTAGATAGATACAAACCATCAAACCTAATAGCCACACACCCGCCAAATAGGGCATTTGTGCCCACCCGACACTACTCAAGCTTCCCAGCGTCCAAACAATAAATAATTTCAATGCATCAGGATTTGCAAAATTCTGCAGTAGATTGACCAAAGCCCCTGCAATCGAGCCAAACATCATACCCACAATCAGCAAGCTCACGTTGTTGGAAACATGTCGGGCTACCAACATCACAAGCAGCAGGACCAAGGCACTTCCGACGATGGCCGCAACAATCACCGAGAAATAGCCACCAACCGCACTTCCGACCAAAGTGGTACATAGCGTTATCAATGCCACCCCAAGACTTGCTCCCGAAGAAACGCCCAATGTATAGGGTCCTGCCAAAGGGTTACGAAATAGCGTTTGCATTAGCAACCCCGAAACCGAGAGGGCTGCCCCTGCCAACAGGGCTGTCAATGTCTTAGGTAAACGAAGATGAAACAATATACGATACTCAATACTATCCGCACATAACAAACTATCCCCTGTCCCGATACAAGACAGAGGATTGAGCCAAATAGAACCTGAGCAGATATCCAGCCATAGCAACACAATACATAAAGCTATTAGTACTGTAAATATGGTTGCATTCCTATTCATTCCGGCGGCAAAGATACAAAAAGTTTTGCACATCCGCAAAAAAGCAGTAACTTTGCCGAACCAACCCAAAGGTACAACGAATTTACATTCAACAAATATATGTCAGTACATACACAAAACACCCGCATGACTACAGCTCGTCTGCGGCAGATGAAACAGAGCGGCGAGAAAATCGCCATGCTTACTTCGTACGATTTCACATTGGCTCGCCTTGTAGACGAAGCCGGTATCGAGATGATATTGGTCGGCGATAGTGCCAGCAACATCGTATGCGGCAACCAATACACCCTACCTATCACCTTAGACGAGATGATATTCCTAACCAAAGGCGTTGTACGAGCCGCACAACATGCCTTGGTGGTAGCCGATATGCCTTTCGGCAGCTATCAAGTTTCCACAGAGGAAGCGGTCCGAAACGCCATCCGTATTATGAAGGAGAGCGGAGCCGATGCTGTCAAATTGGAGGGTGGCGAAGAGATTCTGCCTGCCATCCAAAAAATGATACAAGCTGGCGTTCCCGTTATGGGGCATCTTGGTCTTACCCCTCAGTCGGTGAACCAATTTGGCGGGTATGGCCTGCGAGCCAAAGAAGAAGCCGAAGCTCAAAAGCTGCTCTGCGATGCCCAATTGCTCGACCAAGCAGGCTGTTTCTCCATCGTGTTAGAGAAAATTCCAGCAGCTTTAGCCGAAAAGGTAACTCAAGCGGTTTCATGCCCCGTCATCGGTATTGGTGCCGGTGTACAGACCGATGGACAAGTACTTGTATTGCATGATATGTTGGGGCTCAATCAGGGGTTCAAACCAAAATTCTTACGCCGATTCGGCGAACTCGGTACGGCAGTGCAAGACGCAGTCAAGACCTACATCTCCGCCGTCAAAGAAAGCACTTTCCCCACAGCTGAAGAAAGTTACTAACCTATGTCTTCTCATAGTCGAACGGCAACTCACAAAAAAGCACACCATTGGCTGCGCAAAGCAACACGATGGTGTACCTTTGTTGTCCTATTCCTATTCGCCTTTTCTATCCTGCAAGTAGTGGCTCTCCGTTGGGTACCGGTCTACTATACACCGGTTATGTTAAGCCGCTACATTGCAGCTCATAGAATGGAGCGTACTCACGCCTATACACCGCCCACCAACAAGCCCCATCGCCACACCGAACCACGCTATACCTATCGAACACAGGTTCAATGGGTAGCAATAGAGGAGATATCGCCTCTGTTGATACGGGCCGTGATTGCCAGCGAGGATAATCTCTTCACATCGCACAATGGTTTTTCCGAACGCGGTATACAGAATGCCCTTGAGGAGAAAAAGAAATACGGTTATGTCCGCCATGGTGGCAGCACCATCTCACAGCAAACCGCCAAAAATGTTTTCACCTTTGGCACACGCACTTATACTCGGAAAGCGGTCGAAACTTATTATACCTTCCTTATCGAACATATTTGGGGCAAAAAGCGTATTATGGAAGTATATCTCAATGTGATAGAAACTGGAGATGGCATATTTGGTGCCGAAGCCACAGCCCGACACTATTTTGAGCATTCCGCCAAGACCTTGACGCAGAGTGAGGCAGCCACCATTGCCGCTTGCTTACCTAATCCGCTTCGGCTTCACATAGACCATCCTTCCGAGTATGTGCTGCGTCGCCGCAGTCAGATCATCCAGCTTATGCCTAAAATGGGCAAAATCGAACTATAGGCAGAGAAAAACCAACCGAGCGTGCCATAGCGGTACGTTCGGTTGGTTTTCTCATATTCTGTTCGTTCGGTGATTACACGATTTGCTCCATCCTACTTCTTTTTGCTCGGTTGCGGCGTTGATTTCGGAGCAGCCCAACGAGCCGGTATCAAACGATAGGGATATCGCTCCCGGATATTGTCCGCATTGGGGCAATCACATCGGTGTATACGGATTCCCTTCGTTACACTGATAAACCCGAATATAGGGTCACCCGGCTGCGGATTGCAGCAGCGAGAAAGATTATAATCTACATTCTTCACATTCATATCCACCTCTATCGCCAATCCGGATAGTTGTTCCTTCGGGACATATTCGGGTTTTGGTTCAATATGGTGTTGCGCAGCATCCAACGAGGCAAATACATCACGCAACTGCAATATATCCTCTTTTCCTTGTGCTATCGATTGATACAAGTCACTCACTGCCTTATATCCCAACTTGTTTGCCAAACGGGAAATATCCGCCTCACTATACTCTATTTTCCAATTACGGAAACGACGCTCCAATATCTCCTTTCCCTCTGCCGCAAACTTATACTCTATCTCCTTGAGCGATTGGCGTATCTTATTTTTTGCCTTCGTGGAGGTAACAAAATTCAGCCAATCGGCATTCGGCTTTTGGTTGGGCGAAGTGAGAACTTCTATTTGATCGCCGTTCTCGAGCTTCTGACGAATCGACACATTTTGATTACGAATACGCCCTCCCACACAATGGTCACCCACATCCGAATGGATACTATAGGCAAAATCGAGCACCGTTGCCTCGGCAGGCAAACGACGCAGGTCACCCGTAGGAGTAAATACATAGACGTATTGCTTATTGCCCAATATGTTTCCCTTAACGCCCTTATACGCCCAATGAGCAGCCACTCCTTTTTCGGCTACCTCATCCATTCGTTTAGTACGAATCTGCACTTCCACCCACCGATTATCAGGTCCCAACACCGTGGTATGCAGACTCTCATAGCCATTTTCCTTCGGCACAGACAGCCAATCGCGCAAGCGTTTTGGATTGGGCTGAAAAATGTCCGTTATCAGCGAATACACCTGCCAGCAATCTTGTTTCTCCCGTTCGGCAGGGGAATCCAATATAATTCGAATAGCGAATAGATCGTAAATTCTATCCACATCACAATTCTGTGCTTGCATTTTGTGATAGATCGAATGTATCGATTTAGGACGCCCCTTGATGGTGAATACAAAGCCGGCCTCTTTCAGTTTCTGCTCCAGCGGAGCGATAAAACGGGCTATATACTCATCACGTTCCGACTTTTTTGCATTCAGAGCGTGAGCAATATATTTATATTTATCATGATCTGTAAACTTCAGCGCCAAGTCTTCCATCTCGGTCTTGATTTGATATAAGCCCAAGCGGTGCGCCAACGGAGCATGCAATTGTTGTGTCTCTCGAGCAACATGTCTACGACGGTCCGAATCGCCTTCTTTATCCAATTGACGGAGCAATTCAAGGCGTTCATTGAGAATTTGAAACAAAACTTTGTTGCTATCTTCCATAAATTTGTACCCAAAAAATTACGACATTTTGCATATTCAAAAAAAAAGCGTAACTTTGCAGCGAATTTGTGCAAAGAGCACGCTTTTTTAACCGAAATGTATCAAAAACTATACCAAAAGAAATGAAAGCAACCAACGTAACCAAATGGATTATGGTAGCCCTGCTTCTTGTCGCAGCAGGCGTTATGGCTTATTTTTGCGTGAATAGTGTAGTCACTCCTATTCGTTTCGAAGAGGCACGCACACTCCGTGAAAAAGAAGTTATCAAGAATCTTGTTAGCCTTCGTACTGCTGAGGTAGAATTCAACCGTCAGAATGGTCGTTACACAGCAGACACGGATAGTCTGATTCTTTTCTTGAAGACCGCTACCAAAAAAGAAGTCTCTAAGGAAGGTAGTCTTACCGACAAGCAGCTTGAGGCAGGATTGACCGAGCCTAAGGCAGTAAAAATAATCAATGATGCCAAGAAGAAGGCGCTCAAAAAGCAGTCCTTTGCCAGTGAGACAGAGCTCTATCAGTATATTTGGGCGAACGACAAGGAGGTAATTGCCAATGGGTTGAGCGGATTCCGTCGTGATACCATTGAGAACAACCTGATTCAAAGCTTGTACAAGGGAGCCTACACCGAGCAAAACATCGGTCAAATCGTTTACATCCCCTACACAGATGGTACAAAGTTCGAAATTGAGGTGAACAACGATTACACCGCCAAGGGCTATCGTGTGCCTCTGTTCGAAGCACGCGCTTCGTTTGAAACCTATCTTGGCGACCTCAACAAGCAGGAGTTGGTCAACTTGATTGACAAGGAAACTAAGTTGGACCACTATGCAGGGTTGAAAGTAGGTAGTGTAGAAGCTCCGAACAACAACGCCGGCAACTGGGAGTAGTCTCTTTCCAAACACATACTTTGAGTGTAATTCTATGCGAATTATATCCGGAACATTTAGGGGGCGCCGTTTGACGCCCCCTAAAAATATAACCGCACGTCCGACCACCGATTTTGCCAAAGAGAGCCTTTTCAATCTACTGAACAACCAAATAGATTTCGAAGGCTGCGAAATGTTGGACTTATTTGCCGGAACGGGCGGAATTGGATTGGAATTTGTCAGCCGAGGAGCTCGTGAGGTGACGGCCGTCGAGATGGCTCATACGCAACAGAACTTTATCATATCCGTATGCAAACAGCTCGGCATACACAATCTTCAAGTGATACGAGGCGATGTATTCAAATACATTCATGCCTGCGCTTTGCAATTCGATTTTATCTTTGCCGACCCACCTTATGCCTTAGACACCTTATTTACCCTACCCGATCTTATTTTCGAACAGAATCTGCTTAAACCCGATGGGCTGTTTGTATTGGAGCATGGCAAAAACTATGACTTTGCTAAACATCCGCATTTCCAATCCCATCGCTCGTACGGCAGCGTCAATTTTACTTTCTTTCGGTAGCTCATTTTTCTATGAAGCATATTGTTTTTTCTTACACACGACGCCTAACTACACAGACGCAAGTAGGTAATCTATCTATCGGCAGCGATTCGCCTATCCGCATTCAGACGATGGCGAACACCTCCACCAACGACATCGAAGACAGTGTAGCTCAAGCACAACGCTGCGCACAAGCTGGAGCCGAACTGGTACGATTCACCACACAGGGTCTGCGAGAGGTGGAGTCGTTGGCTGAGATTCACCAACGACTAAACCATCTCGTACCGCTCGTTGCCGATGTACATTTTCAGGCCTCGGTAGCAGACGAAGCCGCCAAGGTGGTTGAGAAAGTGCGAATCAATCCGGGCAACTATATAGACCCCGCTCGTAAGTTTATCCATATCGACTATTCGGACACTGAATATGCAGCCGAGCTACAACGGCTCAAAGAACGATTCACTCACCTTTTGGAGATTTGCCGAACCCATCATACCGCTATCCGTTTGGGCGTTAATCATGGTAGCTTGAGCGATCGTATCATGTCTCGCTATGGCGATACACCGGCGGGTATGGTCGAGAGTGTAATGGAGTTTCTGCGCATTGCCACAGAACAAAACTTTCAGGATATAGTTATCTCTGTCAAGGCGAGCAACACTCGTGTGATGGTCACCACAATGCGACTGCTCGTGCAACAGATGGACAAAGAGGGTATGTCTTTCCCATTACATCTCGGCGTTACCGAAGCCGGCGAGGGTGAAGACGG
>CAVHGD010000052.1:0-16234 GCA_963635385.1 Dialister sp. CAG:486
ATAGGGGGAGGGTCGCACGGAAGTGCTCGAGAGCCGCGATATCGAAATCGGCAATGACCGTGCCCTCGGCGTCGTCCGGCAACGAGGCAATAGGGCAAAGGCGTGTGTCGTAGGCCATGGAGTGGCCGTTATAATGCAAGCCGAGCCCGTCGTCGCCCACCGCATTGACGCCCGCCACATAGCACTGATTCTCGATGGCTCGCACCGGCAACAACGCATCCCAATAGGCAATGCGGATGCCCGGCCACGCCGCCGACACCAACAAGATATCGTACGGCTCGCTCTCGGTGCGGCGCAGCCACACGGGGAAACGCAAATCGTAGCAGACAATCAATCGAAAACGCACCCCGCGGAACGAGACCGTGGCGTGGTTCGCCCCCGCCGAGAAGAATCGAGCCTCACCGCCATGGGCATAGAGGTGGCGCTTGTCGGCAAAGAAAGGCGCTTCGTGCGGACGCAGGAAGAAACCGCGATTGTACAGCCGCCTGCCCTCGCTGCAGATAAACGACCCCGCCACGGCGATGTCGTAGCGGTCGGCACACGCCTGCAGACGCGTCATGGTCTCACCGTCCGCCGGCTCGGCAAGCTCCGGCCGATCGGTGCAGAAGCCCGTGGAAAACATCTCCGGCAAAAGAGCCACATCAGCCCGAGAGGCTGATGCGGCTAAACGCTGCTCGGTCAGACAGAGATTGGTCTGCTTATCCGCCCAAGCGATAGGATATTGCAAAAGAGCAACCCGCACGAGGACTATTTCTTCTTGGTATCAGCCGGCTTGCCGATGGCCTCACGCATGGAGGTATCCGCCTGAATATTCTGCATACGATAGTAGTCCATAATGCCCAAATTGCCGTTGCGGAACGCCTCAGCCATGGCTTGCGGGACCAACGCCTCCGCCTCGATGACCTTGGCACGAGCCTCCTGCGCCTTGGCCTTCATCTCCTGCTCGCCCGCGATGGCCATCGCACGACGCTCCTCGGCCTTGGCCTGCGCGATATTCTTATCCGCCTGCGCCTGATCCATCTGGAGCTGGGCACCGATATTCTTGCCGACATCGATATCGGCAATATCGATAGACAGAATCTCGAACGCCGTACCTGCGTCAAGACCCTTGCTCAACACAAGCTTGGAGATGCTATCGGGATTCTCAAGCACCTGCTTATGGCTCTCCGCCGAACCGATGGAGCTGACGATACCCTCGCCGACACGAGCAAGCACCGTGTCCTCGCCGGCACCACCGACGAGCTGGCGAATATTGGCACGCACCGTGACACGCGCCTTGGCGATAAGCTGAATACCGTCCTTAGCCACAGCCGTAACGGGCGGTGTATCAATGACTTTCGGGTTGACCGACATCTGGACCGCCTCGAAGACATCACGGCCGGCAAGGTCGATGGCCGTCGCCATCTGGAACGACAAGGGAATACCCGCCTTAGACGCCGACACGAGCGCATGAACCACCCGCTCGATATGGCCGCCCGCCAAATAGTGCGCCTCCAAAGCATCGCGCTTGACATCCAAAACACCCGCCTTGTGCGCCTCGATAAGGCAATTGACAATTCGCGTGGGGGGCACCTTACGGATACGCATTAGGAACAATTGGACCAACGAAACACGCACGCCGCTGACTTGCGCATTGATCCACAACATGAAGGGTACATAGTAGAAAAAGACTATCAGAAAGACAGCCAAAAGTACCAATAAGACAACTGTTACGACTTCCATTGCTGCTAATTATGAATTAAGAATTATGAATTATGAATTATTAGATTTGTCCGTTTCGTTTCGATTTATAACTGGGGATCGGCGAGGTCTTGCGTCTCGGAATCGATACGACGATCCTCTTTCTTGCTCATCGCACTCGCCTCACGCTCCAAATTCTCGATCTTCTTGCCCGGATCCGCCAACTCGACCTTGGAATCGATCGACGTATCGAGCGACATACGCTGCAAAGCACGACCACGAACGAATGCATAGACCGCCAACGCCGTGGCCAACAACGATGCACCCAATGTGATACGACCCGCAAGGACACTGATACGGAGATAGGCCGCTATGACCGCACCCGCTAAACTCAAAAATCCTGCAATACCCGCTATGCCGAAGCCGGGCAACAGAAATACCTCCAAGAGCAGCAAAATAATACCCGCCGCCGCTAAAAGGACAACTAAAATGATATTCATAAGGCTAAGTGATTTTATCGATATGGTTGGTTTGTGTTTTATTCGTGTGCAAAGATACTACTATTTTGGTAATATACAAAATAAATTGTAAGCGACCCTTCGGGAGCCCCCTGCATTTTTGAAATCTGCAGGCGCAAATTTGCACATATAAGAAAAAATGCGTAACTTTGCGCGATGTTATAATGGGCGGAAAATACAGCCCTCCGAAAGGAAGTATTTTTTGCGCATAGGTATATCGGACAAAGATATACTCGATTTGGAACAATCACACAAAAACAGAACACCATGAAAGGAATTATTCTCGCCGGCGGAAGCGCCACACGACTCTACCCGCTAAGCAAAGCCATCAGCAAACAGATAATGCCTGTCTATGACAAGCCCATGATATACTACCCGCTCTCGACCCTGATGTTAGCGGGAATACGAGAAGTGCTCGTGATATCCACCCCGCGCGACCTGCCGATGTTCCGAGAACTGCTCGGTGACGGAAGCCGAATCGGCATGCGCATAGAATACAAGATACAAGAGGTGCCGAACGGATTGGCACAGGCCTTTGTGCTCGGCAAGGAATTTCTGAACGGAGAGGCGGGCTGTCTGATACTGGGCGACAACCTATTCTACGGACAGAGCTTCAGCAGCATGCTGCGAGATGCCGCCGCACGCGTGAGCAACGGACAGAGAGGCGCTTGCATATTCGGCTACGAGGTGAGCGACCCGCGTGCCTACGGCGTGGTGGAGTTTGACAAAGAAGGCAAAGTGCTCAGCCTCGAAGAGAAACCCGCTCAGCCCAAAAGCAAATATGCCGTGCCCGGACTCTACTTCTACGACCACACCGTATGCGAGAAAGCCGCTGCACTGCGCCCGAGCGCACGAGGCGAATATGAGATAACCGACCTAAACAAGCTCTACCTCGAAGAGGGCACGCTGCACGTGAAGCTGTTCGGGCGCGGATTCGCATGGCTCGACACAGGCAACTGCGACAGCCTATTAGAGGCAGGAAACTTTATCGCCACCATCCAAAATCGACAAGGGTTCTACGTGAGCTGCATAGAAGAGATAGCATGGCGAAACGGCTGGATAACAACCGAAGCGATACACGCACTCGGACACGAGATGAAAACCGCCTACGGAAGATACCTTGAGGGAATTAATAATTAGGAATTAGGAATTAGGAATTAACATGCATAGTGAGACTTGTTGATATAGTTTTTTCTAGTTTTATCTAAGTGATATAGGGAATCTTGTTGATTTAGTTTTTTTCCAGTTGATTTAGTTTTTTCTTGGGAATATAGTATTCTGCAATTGTAAAACATCGCAATCCATAAAAAACACAATACACAATAGAATGAGACACCAACACTTTTTCGGCATAACCCTTCTGGCAGGAATGCTATGGACGGGATGGGGATTCGGAACGACTGCACACGCCGAAGAACACTACGCCTCCTGCCACTACTCGATAGAAGACGGCATGAGCCAAAACACCGTGATGGCCATACTGCAAGACCGCAAAGGCTACATGTGGTTCGGCACGTGGGACGGACTCAATCAGTTCGACGGACACACCTTCCGCGTGTTCAAAGCCATGAACAACGGCGAAGAAATGCAGGTGAATAACCGTGTGGACCTGATATACGAAGACGAGCAGGAAGTGATATGGTGGATGACCAACGATGAACACTTCTACAGCCTCGACCCCGAACGCACCCAAGTGAGCGTACGGACCGCCGACGAGATACCGACCGCCATGCAGGAAAAAATAGCCGAGTGCAGCGAGACGACCAAAGTGGATAACCACAACATAATATGGAAAGTGGATAACCAACTCGGCATCCTGCGCTGCCGCGACAACAACTGGAAACGCTTCACCCCCCAACTCGACGGGCGATTTGCCGGACAGCTGCGGGAACACTTCTTCCTGCTGGAAGACTGCCTCGGACGGACTTGGGTGAACCCGACGGGCGGCGGATGGTCGTACTACGACATGGAAAAAGACGAGTTGGTCAATCCGCTCAACATCACCAACATGATACACACCGCCTACATCGACAATAACGGACAGATGTGGGTGGCCACCTACGACAACGGCGTGGACTGTATCAACATGGAGCCTCAGCCCTACAAGCTGACCGACATGCGCAAATCGAAAGACAGCAACGGCGAAGTGCGCGCCTTCGTACAACTGCGCAACGGCGAGATACAGAAAATAGTGAAAGACCAACGGCGTATCTACTGCGGATTGGACAGCCGATACGGACTGCTATACGGAACGAAAGGCAAAGGACTGCAATACGCCAAGACGGGCGAAGTGATACCCACCAACTGCCCCGACATTTACGACATAGCCGAGGGCGCTGACGGGACCATCTATGTGGGCACCTACGGAGGCGGTGTGAATATACTCTACCCCAAAGAAGACGGCACACTGAGCGCACCGAAAGTGATCGGCAACGGACTGAAAGTGCGCAACGTGCAGATAGTGGATAACACGCTCTGGTGCGGAACGACGACCGGACTGCTGAAGATAGACCTGCAGACGATGAACAACAGCGTGATACCCTGCTACGACATCCGCTCGGTATATTACAGCCACGACATGCTATGGCTCGCCACCTTCGGCGGCGGACTGAACAAGATAGACCCGCACGCCAAAGAGCCGAAGATAGAACGCGTGGGCACCCTGCACGACGTGGTGCTGAGCATTGTGGGCGACGGGAAAAACCTGTGGTTCTGCTCGGAAAGCGACATAGCCCAATTAGAGATAGCCACCGGCAACGAGCAATACTACGACGCACTGGATGCGGAACAGAACACGTATTTCACCGAGGCACAAGCCATCCGCACCCCCGAAGGGGAAATCCTATTCGGCTACTCGAACGGATACTGCACCTTCAGCCCCAACAAGATAACGCACACCCAATCGGTGCCGCCGCTCTACATCACCCGCTGCCTCTCCGCCGGACAAGTGCTCGACCCGAAAAAGGAGATTGTGATAGACGCCGGACACAACCTGACCATAGAATATGCCGCGCTGGAGTATGTGCGCCCCAACAAGATAACCTATCTATACAAGATGGACGGGTTGGAGGACTGGAACTACGCCATCAACCAACGCAAAGTGACCTACACCAACCTCAAACACGGGAACTACACCTTCCGCGTGCGCTCCACCAACCGAGAAGGCACGGAAGTGAACAACGAAGTGGCGCTGAAGATATGCGTGAAGGCGCCGCTGTGGATGAGCTGGTGGGCGATATGCCTCTATGTGCTGATAGGCATTCTGCTGATCGTGCTGTGCGGGTACGTGATATGGATCTACGAGAAGCTGCGGCAGAAAGTGCAAGTGGAGCAACAGGTGACGGACATAAAACTGCGATTCTTCACCAACATCAGCCACGAGCTGCGCACCCCGCTGACGCTGATAATGGGACCTGTGGATAACATCCTGCAGACCGAGCGAATCTCGCCGAGCGTACGAAGCCAATTAGAGATCGTGCAAAGCAACAGCCAACGCATGCTGCGCATGGTGAATCAACTGTTAGATTTCCGCAAGATACAGAACAAGAAGATGCGGCTCAAGATACAGCGCACCCTGCTCAGCGAGCTGGTGGAGGAGACCTGCGCCAACTTCAAGAAAGAAGCGTACGACAAGCACATCAACCTGAACATAGAAAACAAAGCCGCCGACAGCACCGTATGGGTAGACCGAGGACGCGTGGATACGATCCTTTTCAACCTGCTGAGCAACGCCTTCAAATTCACGCCCGCCGGCAAGAACATCACCGTGACCGTGGATAGCAAGCCCGGCTACGTGCTGATGATAGTGAAAGATGAGGGCGTGGGCATCGCCATGGAGAAGCGCAACCTGCTATTCGAGCGATTCTCGAGCAACAACGAGCTGAACATGAGCCCCAACGTGACGGGAACGGGCATCGGCATGAATCTCGTAAAAGAGCTGATTGACCTGCACCACGGATTTATCGAAGTGGAAAGCGAAGTGGGCGCCGGCACGACCTTCACCGTGATGTTCCGCACCGGAAAAGAACATTTCGGCAACGAGGCGGATGTGACCATCGACGACCAAAGCACACCCGAACAGAAACCCGCCAAAGAGCCGTTTGAGAGCAAGCTGAACCGAATCGAGAGCGAGCAAGACCCAAAACGCACCATTCTGGTGGTGGACGACAACGAAGATATGCGCACCTTCTTGAGCACCATACTCGGAAACGAATACAAGATAGTGAGCGCATCCGACGGTGTGGAGGCACTGAAGAGCATCGAGAAAATCATTCCGGACATTGTGATAACCGACCTGATGATGCCCAACATGGACGGACTGGAGCTGACCAACCAACTGAAGAAATCGCCCGACACGAACTATATTCCCGTGATACTGCTGAGCGCCAAATCGGCCATCGAGAGCCGATTAGAGGCCATGAAGGACGGCGCCGACGACTATGTGACCAAGCCCTTCGAGCCGGAATATCTGCGAGCACGCGTGCGGAACCTGATACAGCAACGCGAACAGCTGGAACAGAACTATCGCCAACGGCTGATGCGACTCGAGCCGCAAAAAGCCGAAGAAGGCATACCGAGCGATTCGTTCCTCGCTAAGCTGCTCAACATCATGGACAAGCAGATGGAGAACAACACGCTGACCGTGGATGAGCTGGTGGAGGACATGGGCATGGGCCGCACCGTATTCTTCAACAAACTCAAGAGCCTGACCGGACTGAGCCCCGTGGAATTTATCCGCGAGATGCGAATCAAGCGGGCCGCACAGCTATTAGAAGACAAGCGATACAACATAACGGAAGTAACCTACATGGTGGGCATGAACGACTCGCGGTACTTTGCCAAGTGCTTCAAGGCCACCTACGGCGTAACCCCGTCGGAATATCGTAAGGAGAAACTAAAAGAGCAAGAGGAATGATAAAAAAAAGAGGGATGGCATGGGCCGCGGCGGCTTTGGTATGTAGTTTGTTGATAGCATGCGGTAAGGTCGCCCCGCAACGCCCGAGCCAACGCAGCGGCGAGAAACCCCAAGAGGACAGCACCACACTGGCGCTGATGGAGATGAATCAACGCATGGCCATCCAAGCCGACAAAGAGCTGATGGCCTACGCCGAGAAACAGGCAGAAGCCTACTCGCTGATGGACATCACCAATACGTGGCTGCACGTGTGGGAAAAAGGCGAAGGCGAGGAAGGCGCAAAGGACGACGAGGAATGGACCCTGCACATCCGTACCCGCAACCTACAAGGCGAGCTGCTGAGCGACACGGAACAGACCTACGTCATCGGCAAAAGCGAACTGCCCTTCTGCATAGCGATAGCCACCGACGAGCTCCGACACGGGGAGCGACTGACCATGGTGGCGCCATGGTATGCCGCCTACGGCATGCACGGAAACGGAATCGTGCCTCCCTACACGAATGTGATACTGGAAATAGAAATAAAATAGACATGAGACAAACCAAAATAGGACTGAGCGTACTGGTGCTCGGGCTGCTGGCCCTTATGGCAACGGGCTGCTCGTCGAACTCGTACTCGAACAAACGAAAAGCGGAAGACAAGCTGATAAAGAACTATCTGAACCGCAACAAGATAAACATCCTGACCGAATGGCCGGCTGACGACTACAAGTGGGGCGAGAAAGATTACTACAAGGTGACGGGCTACGACGACCTGTACTACCACCTGATAAAACAAGGCGACTCGATACGCAGCGACAGCAGCAAGATAGAGCCCGTGAAAAGCGGACAGACTATCATCATGCGCTACAAGAAATTTGCGCTGACCGAGAACCCCGACACCATCAGCCAATGGAACACGCTGGACCAAGCCTACCCGACCGAATTTACCTACCCGACCGACGCCACCAACGCCTGCACGGGCTGGCATGTGGCCGTGAGCCTGATGCAGTACTCGAAATCGGAATGTATCATCATCTGCCCGAGCAAACAGGGATTCTCGACCGATAACACCAACGTGACGCCCTACTGCTATATTCTGCAAATGACTATCAAACCATAAAAATACCAAGAAAGGAAAAACAAAATGAGCTTAGTAAAAAGCATATCCGGCATACGCGGCACCATAGGCGGACGCGTGGGCGACGGATTAGACCCCGTGAACATTGTACGATTCACCGCTGCATACGCCACGCAACGAAAAGCGGCGCTGCCCGAGAATAAAAAAATAGTGGTGGGCCGCGACGCACGCATATCGGGCGAGATGGTGTATCAATTAGTGAGCGGCACGCTGATGGGCATGGGCTATGACGTGGTGAATATCGGACTGGCAAGCACGCCGACGACCGAGCTGGCCGTGATAGGCGAGAAAGCGGCCGGCGGCATCATCCTGACGGCAAGCCACAACCCCAAACAATGGAACGCGCTGAAGCTGCTCAACGAGAAAGGTGAATTTCTGAACGACGCCGAGGGCAAAGGCGTGCTGGACATAGCCGCTCGCGAGGATTTCAACTTTGCCGAAGTGGATGCGCTGGGACATATCAGCACGAAGGACTACCTGCCCTACCACATAGAAAATGTGTTGAGCCTGAAGTTAGTGGACAAAGCAGCCATCGAGAAGCGAAACTTCACCGTGGCCATCGACTGCGTGAATTCGGTGGGCGGACTGGCTATCCCCGCCGTGCTGAAAGCATTAGGCGTGAAAAACATCATTGAGCTGAACTGCACGCCGAACGGACTTTTCCCGCACAACCCCGAACCGCTACCGCAACACCTGACCGAGATAAGCGACCTGCTGAAGAGCGGCAAAGCGGATGTAGGGTTTGTGGTCGACCCCGATGTGGACCGACTGGCCATCATCTGCGAAAACGGCGAGATGTTCGGCGAGGAATACACATTAGTGAGCGTGGCGGACTATGTGCTGAGCCACACGCCCGGCAACACGGTAAGCAACATGTCGTCGACTCGTGCACTGAGCGACGTGACGAAAGCGCACGGCGGGCAATACAGTGCCTCGGCGGTGGGCGAAGTGAATGTAACGACCGAGATGAAAGCCACGCACGCCGTGATAGGCGGTGAGGGCAACGGCGGCGTGATTTACCCCGCAAGCCACTACGGACGCGACGCATTAGTGGGTATCGCACTGTTCTTGAGCCACTTGGCCCACAGCGGCAAGAAAGTGAGCGAGCTGAGACAGACCTACCCGAACTACTACATATCGAAAAACCGTATCGACCTGACGCCCGACATGGACGTAGACAAGATATTAGAACACGCCAAAGAGGTATTCCGCAACGAGCGGCTGAACGACAAAGACGGCGTGAAGATCGATTTTGCCGACGGATGGGTACATCTCCGAAAAAGCAACACGGAGCCGATCATTCGAGTGTATTCGGAGGCCGGCAGCGTGGAGAAAGCCAATGAGCTGGCAAAGAAAGTGATAGACACCATTCAATAATACCAAAAAACACATCGTTCCCCCAACAAAACGATGTGTTTTTTATCTGCAAACAAAACGGGGCAAAGGCCCCCTACACAATACATATAAAAAAGGAGGACTATGGAAATAGTGATAACAAACGATGACGGCTGGGGAACGGGCGGTATTCGCACATTAGTGGCGGAGATGAGCAAACTGGGACACGTGACCGTGGTGGCGCCCGACAGCGCACGCAGCGGACACGCCACCTGCATCAGCGTGGGGAAGCCCATCTATGTGAACCGCATCGAGGAAGAATGCAGCGAAAACATTGATGTATATACCACCACCGGCACACCCGCCGACTGCGTGAAAATGGCCATCGAGGTGCTATTCAAAGACCGAACGATTGACCTGCTGGTGAGCGGAATCAACCACGGCGACAACTGCTCGGTGAATTTGATGTACTCCGGCACGATGGGCGCCTGCTTTGTGGCCACCGAGCACAAGATACCCGCCATCGGGTTCTCGCTGGCCGACCATAAATTAGACGCCGATTTCAGCCTCTTCCGCCCCTACCTGACGCAAATCACGCAACTACTGCTGCAGAAAGGGTTTGCCGAGAACGGCTGCTACAACGTGAATGCACCGCAAGGCGAGATAAAAGGCATCCGCTGGACCCGCCAATGCGAGGGCCACTGGGAGAAGGAGCTGGAGACCCACACCGACGAGCAGGGACGGACCTACTACATGCTGGCGGGCGAATTTATCAACTACGAGCCCGATAAAAACGACACCGATATGTGGGCCGTCGCACACGGATTTATCAGCATCCAACCCGTGAACATCGACTACACCGACTATACTATGCTGAACCGATGAGAGAACGACTCGACCGATACTGGATAGGCGCCGTGGTAGGGCTGATACTGCCCGCTGCATTCGGGCTGACCTATATCGACGTGATGAACCTGTGGTACCCGCTCAAGACGCTGCAGTTTCAGGCGGGCGGCGTGCTGAGCAAGCTGCTGCTGGTGAGCGTATTCCCGAACTTGGCGTTTGTGTTCGTATTCTACACGTTAGAGATGTGGAAAACGAGCAAAGGCCTGCTTATCGGCGCATTTCCGTATATTCTGGCCGCAATAGCTGTATCGTTATGACGTATTTTATCGTTGCGGGCGAGGCGTCGGGCGACCTGCATGCCTCGAACCTGCTCAAACAAATCCAAACACTCGACCCCGCCGCACGGCTTGTGGGCATGGGCGGGGACAAGATGCGTGCCGCCGGCTGCGAGATAGTGCAGCACTACGACCACATGGCCTACATGGGCGTGATGGCCGTGCTGGGCAACCTGCCCGCCATACGCGAGAATTTTCGCATCGCCTATCGCACACTGGAGCAATACCGCCCCGATGCGCTGATACTGATCGACTACCCGAGCTTCAACCTGAAAGTGGCGGCCTACTGCCGAAAGCACCTGCCCACGACCAAAATTTACTACTACATCCCGCCCAAGATTTGGGCATGGAAGAGCTGGCGGGTGCATAAGATAGCGCGGCTATGCGACAAGGTGCTGGGCATTTTCCCCTTCGAGCCCGCTTTCTACGCTAAACACGGCTACCGATGCGCCTACATGGGCAACCCCACGCAGGACAGCATCCGTGCATGGCGGCAAGCCCACCCCGCCGCCGAGCGAGAGGACCTCATCGCCGTGCTGCCGGGCTCACGACGCAGCGAGATACGCAAGTGTCTGCCCACCATGCTGGCCGCCACGCGCAACGTGGTGCGGCAATCGGGCAAGCCCTACCGCATAGTGGTCACGGCCGCGCCGTCGATAGAGGACTCGTTCTACGAGCGCTACCTGCAGGGCGAGGAGCTGACGCGCGACACCTACGCCACCGTGAGCCGTGCGCGTGCCGCCGTGGTGAATTCGGGCACGGCCACGCTGGAGACCGCCCTGCTCGGCTGCCCCGAGACGGCCGTGTATTACATCGCGTGCAGCAAGTGGCTCGAATGGCTGCTGCGCCCCATCGTGTTCCGCACCGCCTATTTCACATTGGTGAATATCATTCCGCAAAAGGAGATAATCCAAGAGCTGATTGCCAAACGCTTCACGCAAGAAAACATCGAGCACGAGCTGCAGCGGCTGCTGGGCGACGAAGCCTATCGCCGACAGATGCAGCACGGATACGACGAGATAGCCGCACTGCTGGGCGACACGCCCGCTGCCGTGAATGCGGCCCGAGCGATAGTAGGCGATTTGCAGAGTTGAGTTAGCAGACCGAAAAGAGCGCTTGCAAATCCGTAAAAAAAGCGGTACTTTTGCGGTCCGAATCAGGTACAAAAAACAACACTATATTATGAGTAAAGCTTTATTGATGATCTTAGACGGCTGGGGACTGGGCGACCACTCCAAAGCCGATGTCATTTCTTGCACCCCCACCCCGCACTGGGACGCACTGCTGAAGAAATATCCCCACAGCCAACTGCAAGCCAGCGGCGAGAACGTGGGTCTGCCCGACGGGCAAATGGGTAACTCCGAAGTGGGACACCTCAACATCGGCGCCGGCCGCGTGGTGTACCAAGACCTCGTGAAGATAAATCGCGCCTGCAAAGACGGCTCGATCAAACAAAATCCGGAAATTATCAGCGCCTTCAAGACCGCCCAAGAGAGCGGCCACAAGCTGCACATCATGGGACTGACCTCGACGGGCGGCGTACACTCGTCGTTCGACCACCTGTTCTACCTGACCGAGATAGCCAAGGAGTACGGGCTGGAGGGACGCACCTTTGTGCATTGCTTCATGGACGGGCGTGACACCGACCCGAAATCGGGACTCGGATTTATCGATCAACTGGAGGCGCACCTCAAGGAGACTTGCGGCGAGATAGCCACCATCCAAGGCCGTTTCTACGCCATGGACCGTGACAAGCGCTGGGAGCGTATCAAGGTGGCATACGACTGCCTCGTGAACGGCATCGGCGCCGAGAGCGAAGACATGCACGCAGCCGTTGAGCACTCGTATGCCGAGGGCGTGACCGACGAGTTTATCAAGCCTATCGTGCATACGCGCAACGGCCAACCCATCGCCACCATCGGTGAGGGCGATGTAGTGATATTCTTCAACTACCGCAACGACCGCGCCAAGGAGATAACCATCGTGCTGACACAGCAAGACATGGCGGAGCAGGGCATGCACACCATCCCGAACCTGCACTACTACTGCATGACGCCGTACGACTCGTCGTTCAAGGGGCTGCACATCCTGTTCCCGAAAGAGAACGTGCAAAACACGCTGGGCGAGATAGTGTCGAAAGCCGGCCTAAAACAGCTGCGCATTGCCGAGACGGAGAAATTTGCGCACGTGACCTTCTTCTTCAACGGTGGCCGCGAGGCGGAGTACCCGGGCGAGGAGCGAATCCTGATACCAAGCCCGAAGGTAGCCACCTACGACCTGAAGCCGGAGATGTCGGCGCCCGAAGTAACCACCGCACTCTGCGAGGCGATGGACACACAGAAGTACGACTACATCACGCTGAACTTTGCCAACGGCGACATGGTGGGACACACGGGCGTGTATGAGGCTGTGCAGAAAGCCGTTGTAACCATCGACACCTGCATGGACAAGGTAGTCAACACCGCGCTGAAAAACGACTACGAGATAATTATCATCGCCGACCACGGCAACTGTGACCACGAGCTGAATGCCGACGGAACGCCGAACACAGCCCATAGCTTGAACCCCGTGCCGTTTGTCTATGTCAGCAACCACCACACCGACGCCAAAGTGGAGAACGGTATTCTTGCCGACGTGGCACCTTCGATTTGCCACATCCTCGGATTGGAGCAGCCGAAGGAGATGACCGGCCACAACCTGATAAAAGACTGAGAATCGGATCGGCCTTAACCGAATCGAGCGACCCCAACAGGCCGCTCGATTTTTTTGTATCGCTACAACAAGAAATCAATGTAGTTCTCCGTCGTAATCGTTTGAATCTCCACATCGGGATACGCACGGCGGAAAGAAGGATTGGTGCGGGCGGTCTTTTTCGGATTCCACTTAAACTCGTAGGCGGACATCTTGCCGTCAGCCTCCTCGATGTAGTCAATCTCCTGCATCTGCTGCGTGCGCCAGAAATAGCTGCTTGCATACAGTCCGTTGTAGTGGTTGCGCTTCAGCCGCTCGCTGACGAGATAGTTCTCCCACAGCGCACCGATGTCTTGGCGCATCTCAACATCGGCAAAGTTGTTTATCAGCGCATTGCGAATGCCGTTGTCGTAGAAATAGATTTTGCGGGCAAACTTCAGTTCGTTGCGCAGGTTGCGGCTGAACGAACCCAAGCGGAAAATGACTTGTGCCTGCTCAAGCAGGTTGATGTAGTTGCTGATGGTCTCCTTGTCGAGCCCGACCACTTGCGCCAACTCGTTGAAACTCACCTCGCTGCCCATTTGGTAGGCAAGCGCTTGCAGCAGCTTGAGCAGCTTCTCGGGCTTTTTGATTCGTTCCCACTGCAGCACATCCTTGTAGAGATAGCTGTCTGCCAACTGTGTCAATATCGCCCGCTCCTCGCCCGGGTGGCACACCACATCGGGATAGGAACCGTAAATCAGCCGCAGCGGCAAGTGGGTACGCTCCGTCACCAACCCGAAATGGGCTTGCAGCTCATCGAACGAGAGCGGATAAAGATGATATTCGTATTTTCGCCCCGTCAGCGGCTCGTTGATGTTGTTGGCTATCTCGAGCGCCGAGCTGCCCGTAACGAGCAGCTGCACATCGGGCAGGTTGTCGGTGATGAGTTTGAGCTGAATGCCGATGTTCTCCACCCGCTGCGCCTCATCTATCACCACATACCGATACCGCCCGAGCATCGTCTGCAGGCGGGACAGCGTCAGCCCCTGCACAAGGGAGCGTGTCTCCATGTCGTCGGCGTTGAGCCACAGCGTATGCTCCTTGTCGTGAATAATGTCTCGGAGCAAGGTGGTCTTGCCCGTTTGGCGTGCGCCGATAAGTACTATGGCTTTGCCTTTGTGCAGTTGCGCACCTATTACGGCAGATAACTTACGATGTATCATAGGATTAGCTATTGTTTTGACGCTGCAAAGGTACAACTATTTTCTCACTTCCGCAAGCAAAACTGTAAGATTTGGCGATTGTATCCGCCAAATATTATAAGATTTGGCGATTATAACCGCTGAATCTTATAAGATTTGGCGATTTGGCTTTTTACGTACGATGTATGGCGATTGGATTATTCATAGCAAAAAGCTTAGAATCCACCCAAATACACCAAGGGCTGCTCGGTCGAGCAGCCCTTGGTGTTGATATCTTTTAGCGTAGTATTGTGAGCAGTGCTACTCCAATACTGCACTATCTCTTATTCCATTACCACGCCTTGTGCATTGTAGCGAACACCGTTCTTCTCGATTACGAGCACACCGTTCACGATGCGTTTTGTAGCCTTCGTGTCGTTGTTCGAAACCTTCTCGATAGCCGTCGGCTTGTTGTTGCTCGAGCCTACCGTGTAGCTAATCTCATCAGCGTAAGTTGAACCTCCGCGGTAAAATATTTGGAACTTTATCTTAAGAACTTCGCCATCCGTATACTTCTTGGTAGTAGTGTAGGAATAGATACCCGAATCATCCTTCTTGAAAGCCCCACTATAAATTTCATCAATAAATAGATTCGACCCAAAACCAGTAAGGGCAGCAGCCTCATCATTAATTTCATATTTAACGGTCAGATACCGCAATGCAGTGCGAGTAATCTCGTAAACGATAGAATAGTCGACATTAACATCAACTGTTCCCGAAATTCCCGAAACTACATATGACCCCGTCAGTGTTCCGGTCAGCGGAGCTTGTCCGTACCAAGTAGCGGGTGTCAGCGGCTGTTCAGCCTTGAAGATAGCATAAACTTTCGCATCTTGGGTTACCTCGAACTTGTACGTTGCCTCTTTGCTGAGGGTGTCTGTCTTATTCTCAGCGACCCAAGCCACAAACTCAAAACCGGTGTATGCAGTAGCATAAACGGTAGCAGAATCTTTCCGATCGAACGTACCACCACCTCTGACATTACCCATGTCTGC
This sequence comes from Dialister sp. CAG:486, assembly GCA_963635385.1. Classification (GTDB taxonomy): domain Bacteria; phylum Bacteroidota; class Bacteroidia; order Bacteroidales; family Paludibacteraceae; genus Colicola. Next base: position 15,659 of record CAVHGD010000052.1, read on the forward strand.
ATCATTTGACAATGGAGTAACGGTATAGGTAGCCTTCTTCAAGATTCGGATGGTACCCGTCTTCTCAACCGTTTCGATAGTGCTGTTGTATTTCGTAATATCACCAATTACCTCAACCGAGTCCCCTACCTCGGCTATGCTCTTGCCGTCGGTCGGTACTACTTGGTATGCCTCAAATGCGGGCTTGCCACCCTTGGTGTCATCTATATATACCGAATAATTGCCATAAGTCTTAAATTGCTCAGCCGGAGCTGTTCCGGTCAATGCGGTTACATATCCGCGAATGACATACATACCGCCTGCAGCTATCTCATAGCTTTTAGATAGTGCACTACCAATTTCTACTGCTGTAGCAACCGTGATAGGCGTTGCAGCAATCACATTAACGGAACATTTGGCGTTTACATTGCCTGCGGTAGCGGTGATCTCTGTCGTACCAATTCCAACTGCGGTAACTTTGCCGTTCTCTACGGTAGCCACTGTCTCATCTGTGCTGCTCCATACCACCTCAGTCGTAGCGGTAGTAGGAGTAAGGGTAGCAGTCAATGTGGTGTATTTGTATTGCTCCAGATTCAA
>CAVHGD010000053.1:0-15718 GCA_963635385.1 Dialister sp. CAG:486
AACCGGTCAATAGCAGAATGATTCCTGCCAACAAAATTGGATAAATCCGTTTCATTGTATTTTTTTCGTTTCGCAGACTCCGTGCGAATTATATAAATATAAAAAGAGCGTGGAGCCATATCATTGCTTGTTCTCCAAATCAGGCTCTGGTAAACCTTTCCACAAGAACAAACAATATGCCCACGCCCGATATGTAGTTTCCTGCCATGAGCAGGGAATGTACATACCACGGGGCATTTATTGCTTCTTGCTTTGGGTGGATGAAATTTACCAGACTTCGATTTGCCAAAACAAGCGCTAATAAACGCCTTTTTTATTATGTCTGCAAAGTCAATGTTCTTATCGGGCGCGGATTGTGTTTCTCCCACCCGCAAGCCCATTCGACTTTACGATTGCAAAGATAGTGGATTTATTTAACTTGCGCAAGAGTATTGTTGATTTTTGTATAATGTATGGCTGCGCATGCGAATCCTGAACGACTATTCATGGTCACATACAAAAACACACCAACCGCCTACCCGAACGGATAGGCGGTTGGTGTATAGTGCTTCAAGCTCGATGTTATCGAACGAAGAATCGAATTGCTGTGCTCTCGCCGACGCCGATGTAAATGCCCTGCGGCAGGGTGGCGGCGTCGATAGTCGTCTCGGCGGACACGAGAACGGCATTGCCCGTCACGGTGTAGATACGCACCTCTTCGCCTTCGGGGTTGTGCAGCTGCTGTCCGTCGAAGAAGAGCAGACCGGCATTTGCCTCATCGATAGCCGTCTCCTCCTTGTCGCCGCCCTTACTAATCAAGTTGATGTAGTACAGGTTGTGCGAATCTTTCTTGGTCAGTTCGTGGCTGCCTGCAGCTAACTCATAGGTGATGACATTGTTCTGTCCGTTCACTTCCGTGCCGTCTATCATGATGTTCGGGTCGGCCTTATCGAAGCCTAAGTAGAGTGTAAACGCTGCCGTGGTGGTGAACTTCACGGAGGTTGCGCTCTCCATCTTCAAGCATACGGTATAGGTTGTGCCGTTTGGAGCGGTGAACGACCCCTTATTGTCTGCATAGTTACCCGATACGGTATAGAAACTCGAACTCGGCTTCTTGCCCGTGAAGTAGCACTCGTATTCACCGCCGGGGGTGGGGTCGGGGTCGTCAGGATTTACGGGATCCGGGTCGGGGTCGGGAGTGGGGTCGGGGTCTGGATTCGGAGAAATGGTATCCGAGTTGCCCACAATGGTGATGAGGCTGCTCTTGTAGCTCGCCAAAGCCGCTGTCAGTTTCGAGTTCACACTGTAGTCAGTATCGTCTGCGTTAGTGAAAGTGAACTTGAAGTCGCCGTGCTCGCAACGCCCTGCACCGAACTGCCCCGTCACGATAGACGGTACATCATTTGCCGCGTCGGCAGTATAGGAGTAAATCTTCGTGGCGTCCGTATCGAAGTTATTGTAAGTAGCACCGCCCGACAGTGCCACTACCGTAGCCGGCACTTGCTCGTTGCGGGTCGTAGCCTCGTATGCATCGAAATGGGTATTGTCCTGTTGGTACGTGCGATAGGTGTAAGTCCCTGTCATTACATTGCCGTACGATTTAATCATACCGCCTGCCTCGCCGGAGAAAGTAGGCGCGTCCTTGGTGTCCGTACCGTTCTTAGTGTCCGTGCCTTGCAGCGAAATCAACATCGGCTTGGAGCAGTTGCGGAAATAGTTGCTCTCGACAAACACATCCGAGTGAGTGGTAGAGCCCACACCGTACTTGGCGTTGCCGTCGAAATAGTTATTGTAGAGGTGCACCGACATCGTACGAATACGCGGGTGGCGCGAGTCGCTGTGGTCGAACCAGTTATGGTGATAGGTAATCCAGTTCTCGCCGCTCTCCGAAGTCATACCGCACATGCTGGTCTTGCCCGTGTCCCAGAAGTGGCAGTTGTCTATCGTTACGTGCTTCGAGTCGCCCTTGACATCGATAGCACCGTCGCCTTTGGCGTGGTCACCACTGCCGGAAGCACCATAGAATACATCCAGATGGTGCAACCAGATATGGTCGTTGTCGGTGTCGAGCGAGATACCGTCGTCCATCAGCGTACGCACACCGATGTTGCGAATCTCGAGCGAAGCCGCGTTGCGTACCAGAATACCAAATCCGTAGATAAGTGCGTCGTTGCCTATACCCTCAATGGTGATATTCAGTTCGCTGTCGGCAGCATTACCTTTCACTTGCAGGCCCTCTGCTGAACTGCTCAATGCGTCCATATCAGAGGCATTCACCATTCCGATGATGCGGAAGCAGAGCGGAGTAGTGTCCTGTCCTTTCTGGTACGCATCGATGATTGCCTGCATACCGGTGCAAGTGGTCTTCGTACCTTTCTTGTTGGTGATGACATCGGTCGTGATAGTCTTCGCTGTATTTGCCGTCACATAGAACACCTTTGCGCCCGACTTGAGCGTACCGTCGTTCTTGTAGGCGCCGATGCCGTTGTAGCTCTCGTTGAAATGCGCATAGCCGTTGCGGTTGAAGGCGGTGGCGGTCAGCACGCTACTCTCGGTCGCTTGTGCAGCCACTTCGGCATTGTTCGCGTCCACGGGGACAATTTTCAACTGATACTTGCCCGCTTTCAACCCCACAGCATCCACACGGCAGTAAGTGCCGTAGTTACGCAGCAGATATTGGTCAAGTTGAGTGTAAGAACCGCCCTCGGCACGTACATAAGCGTGATAATTGGTGTAACCGCTCAGCGGGGTCCATTCGGCATAGACGCTCTCGAGCCAACCGGCTTCGCGACTGATACTGACGGCCGCCGAAGCGCTGCTTACTCCTAACGCAAGGAATAAGGAAAAAATGACATGTTTGAGTTTCATGAGTGTTAGTTGTTGTTTTTGTACCAAAAGTATTAGACGTATGCGTGTCGCGCACGACCAAAAATACACCGCAAAGGTACGCAAGTCCTGCCGAAAACACAACATTTCCACACAAAGTTACACAAAAAATGTCATTTTCTGCACGTTTGGCCGTTATTCCCGCTTGGCCAATCGGAGCACCTCCTCGGCAATGCGTCGAGCCGAATCGGTCTGCGCCAGCGTCAAGATGTGGGTGTGCAGCGACTGCCGTTTTTCGGGGTCGTTCATTAGCTCCATGGCGGTGCGCACTAACTTCTCGCCGGCCTCCGCATCGCGCACCAAGACGGCGGCGTCTTTGTTGACCAGCGCCATGGCGTTGTGGGTCTGATGGTCTTCCGCCACATTCGGCGACGGCACCAGAATGGCGGGCTTGCCAAGCAGACAGAGCTCGCTGATGCTGCTTGCGCCGGCGCGGGAAATCACCAAGTCGGCCATGGCGTAGGCGTCGGGCATATCGCTCAGGAAGGGCGTAATCACCGAGCATTCCGTCGTGGCGGGCATGTCTTTTGTCACGCTGTCGTAGTAGCCCTTTCCGGTCTGCCAAATCACTTGCATGCCCGATGCGAGCAGGCTCCCCAGCCCGGCCTGCATAGCCTCGTTGATGGTGCGTGCGCCGAGGCTGCCGCCGATGACCAACAGAATCGGCTTTTCGGGGTCGAATTGCACACCGAATTCTTTTTCGAAATAGGCGATTCCGGCCTCTTTGCTGCCATGAATCAGGTTCTGACGGACAGGGTTTCCGGTCAGGATTATCTTCTCGGCTGGGAAGAATCGCTCCATTCCCTCGTAGGCGACGCAAATCTTCGCCGCATCGTTTTTGAGCAGCTTGTTGGTCACGCCCGCAAATCCGTTTTGCTCTTGCAGCAGAATGGGGATTCCCATCCATGCCGCCACTTTCATGGCCGCCCCGCTTGCGTAGCCGCCCACGCCGACGCCCACGTTCGGGTGAAATTTGCGCACGATGCGGCGGGCTTGTATCATCGAGCGCAGCAGGTCGAAGGCCACGGATATGTTTTTCCACGGCTTGGTGCGGTTAAATCCTCTGACGGGCAGCCCCACTATCTTGTAGCCGGCTTGCGGCACGCGTTCCATCTCCATGCGCCCCAGTGCGCCCACAAAAAGTATCTCTGCCTGCGGGTCGAGTTCTTTGATGGCGTTGGCTATGCTCACGGCGGGGAATATGTGTCCGCCCGTGCCGCCGCCTGAAATTAAGTATCTCATAATCGTCTGATTTTTAGTTCGGTACTCGTGTCAATGGCTTTGTGGCGAGTCCTATATTGTGTGAATTTTCCGTTTTCTTATTCTATGTCGGGTATGTTTTCTCGGCTGCGTTGCCGGCTCTCTTCTTCCTCGGCTTTCAGTTGTGCCTGTTCGCAGCTCACGCCCATCATGATTCCGAAATAGGCGGCGGTGAATAGCACGCTCGTTCCGCCTTTGCTGATCAGCGGCAGCGGTTGTCCGGTGGGGAGAAGCCCCACCGCCACCATCATCGACATCAGGGCTTGCAGCGTAAACATCAGTGCCAGTCCCATCACCATCATGGTCGCTCGTTGGTCCTCGTAGCGTGTGCTGATGCGGCAGGAGCGGAATAGGGTGCATAGGTAGAGCGCAATCAGCACCAGCGCGCCTTCTAATCCGGTCTCCTCGCATATAATGGCAAAAATATAGTCCGAGAAGGCTAACGGCAGGTAGTCGCGTTCCTTGCTGTGTCCAATCCCGACGCCGATGGGAAATCCTCGCGTGATGGCCACTTTCGAATACACCTCTTGTCGGTTTTTGTCGGTTATCCTCACGTCCTCCTGTTCCAGCGCAAAATTATACGCCTTGGCGGCTTCTCCGATATTGAATTCTCGGTTCATTCGCACAACAAATGTCTCCGCTCGGCTTAGCACCGACGGCAGGGGTCGTTCCGGCAGCACAAATGCAAATTCGACAATCAGAAACAGGGGAATGAGTACCGCCGCGACTGCCCCCACGGTGCCTAAAATATACCGCCAATTCACGGGCCCTATTATCCAGAGGAGCAACACCACGCCGCCCAGCAGGGCAGCCGTCGATAGGTTGGATATCGCAATGAGCAGCAGCGTCAGTGCCGTCATGCCCAGCGTCTTCCAGAAGTATTCCTTATGCGTCTTTTCGTCGTTTATCTTCGATAGCATGTCCGCCACCACAATGGTCAGTCCTATTTTCGCCATCTCCGAGGGCTGAAAGGTAATGCCTATATGGATCCAGCGTCGCTCTCCGTTGATAGCCTTCGCTATCAGCAGGTCGTTGTTCAGCACTTTGGCGGCAAACAGCCAGAGCAGGAAGAATATCGAAAGGCTCCACATAATGTATCCGAATAGCTTGACATTGGTTTTGGTGGGTAGCATTTGCACGAACAGCACGATCCCGATGCTTGCCACTATGATGCCTATCTGTTTCCATACGTCGAGCCCTTTCCCTTGATATATCAGCACACTCGAGGATGAGAAAATGGCAATGCTTCCGATGATGCAAAAAAGGATATAGATAAGCAGAAAGTGCTTATCGGTGTATTTTGCTCGTGTGCGGAGAGTGTCGCTGTCCATGGCTTATTGTAGTTTTTTTACGGCTTGCATAAATTGGTCGCCGCGGTCTTCGTACGAGTGGAACAGATCGAAGCTTGCGCAGCAGGGCGAGAGCAGCACGGTGTCCCCTTCGTGGGCGGCGTGGAATGCGCCCTCGATGGCGTCGTGCAGGTTGTCGGTATCCACTATCGACAGCCCGAAATTCCCGAAGTGCTCCCGAAGCTTCTCGTTGTGCAGCCCCATAAATACCAACGCACGACATTTCTCCCGCACTAATTCATCTATCTCGCTGTAGTCGTTGCCCTTGTCTTTCCCGCCGAGAATCAGCACGGTCGGCGTGGTCATCGCCTCCAATGCGTACCAGCACGAATTCACGTTGGTCGCTTTCGAGTCGTTGATAAACCGTACGCCTTGCACGGTCGCCACATATTGCAGCCGATGCGCCACGCCCGCAAACCGTTGCAGGCTCTCTCGAATCACTTCATTCTTCACCGACAGCAGTTGCGCTGCAATGGCCGCCGCCATCGAGTTGAGCTGATTGTGCTTGCCCTGCAGGCTGAGCGAGGCCACGGGCACCGTCAGCGGCTCGCCCGCCTCCGCATGCAGACCGTCTTCTGCCACCCACGCCTTGTTTTGGCCGCCCACTCGCTCTTTCGATGCGTCGGGCGTCTCAAACCCGAACGGATAGAGCGTCGCCTCGGGGTGCAGTTTTCGGATTTCTCGGTCGAGAATCGGGTCCTCCGCCCAGTAGACAAAAGCGTCAGCCTTGGTCTGATTTTGCGTAATGCGGAATTTGGCGTCTATATAGCGTTGAAACTCAAAGTTGTAGCGGTCCAGATGGTCGGGCGTGATATTCATCAGGATAGCAATATCCGCTTTGAATTGATACATGTTGTCTAATTGGAACGACGAGAGTTCAATCACATAGTAGTCGTGCTGCTCGTGCGCCACCTGCAGGGCGAGCGACTTGCCGATATTGCCCGCCAGCCCCACATTCAGCCCCGCGCGGCAGAGTATGTCGTAGATGAGCGAGGTCGTGGTCGTTTTCCCGTTCGAGCCGGTGATGCAAATCATCTTCGCCGTGGTGTAGCGCCCGGCAAATTCTATCTCCGATATGATGGGCGTGCCTTGCGCCTGCAGCTTTTGGATCAGCGGTGCCGTGAGCGGAATACCGGGGCTCTTCACCACCTCATCGGCGTTGAGTATCAGCGCTTCCGTGTGGTGTCCGTCTTCCCACGCAATGCCGTTTTGGTCGAGCAGCGCGCGATACGGTGCTTTTATTTCGCCCATATCGCTCACAAAGGTGTCATATCCTTTCTCTTTGGCGAGAATCGCAGCGCCCGTGCCCGATTCGCCCGCTCCGAGAACAACCAATCGTTTCATTTCCTTATCGTATTTTTAGGGTCAATATAGTCAGCGCAGCCAGCACGAGTGTCACGATGCAGAATCGCAGCACGATTTTGGTCTCGTGGTGCAGTTCGCTGCTGCCTTTCAGTTTTATTTCGCAGGTCGGGTCTATGCGCAGCACTTGCTCCACCGAGGTGCGGTAGTGGTCGTGCAGCGGCGTGCGTTTCCAGATTCGCAGGTGCTTGCCCCGCTTCTTGGCGAATTTATACACTTGCGTCTGTACGATGACGGAGATGCTCTCCATTAGGAACACGCCGCAGAGCAGGGGCACCATCAGCTCTTTGTGAATAATCACGGCGCACACACCGATGATTCCGCCGATGGTCAGGCTGCCCGTGTCGCCCATAAATATCTGTGCGGGGAATCCGTTGTACCATAGGAATCCGACCAGAGCCCCGACGAAAGCCGCAAGGAACACCACAATCTCCTCGCTGTGCGGGATGTACATCACGTCAAAATATTCCGCCCACACGTAGCTGCCGCTGATGTAGGCGAGCACTATCAGCGCCACGCCTATTATGGCGGAGTTGCCGGCGCACATGCCGTCCATGCCGTCATTCAGGTTTGCTCCGTTGCTCACCGCTGCCACCACGAATATGGTCAGCAGCACAAAGAATATCCACCCTGCCCGATATTTATTTTCCTCGCCGAGGAACGAGAACAGGTCGGCGTAGTTGCAGTTGTGGTGTTTCACGAACGGAATCGTGGTCTGCGTTGATTTCACAGCGGGGCTTTTTGTCACGTAGGTGATGTTGTTCTCCACGCGCGTCGATACGGTCTCGTTCATGGTCACCATGGGCGAGTAGCGCAGCGTCAGTCCCACAATCAGTCCCAATGCCACTTGCCCCGCTATCTTTATCCATCCGTTCAGTCCGTCTTTGTTGTGGCGGAAGGTTTTTATGTAGTCGTCGGCAAATCCTAGCGCCCCCAGCAGCACGGTCGTTACGAGCATCAGCAGCAGATAGATATTGCTCAGCCGTCCCATCAGCAAGCACGGCACGATGATGCTCACGATAATCACTATCCCGCCCATGGTCGGCACGCCTTTTTTGGCGACGTTGAAGGGGTCGGTTTTCTCATCGCGTTGGGTCTCCGTGATGTGTTTGCGTTTCATCAGTCGGATGAAATACTTCCCGAAGTAGATGCTTATCAGCAGTGCCAATATCCCCGCCACGATGGCACGGAACGAGATGTAGGTCATCAGCCGTGCCCCCGGCAGTTGATCAAAGTAAGTAAATAGTGAGTAGAACATGGTTTGCTTTTCTTGTTATGCTTTCTGTTTTTTTCTTTTCTTTTTGTTTTGTTCTGCTTTTCCCTGTTTTACTATGAAAGTTCGGCTGAGTTCCATGCAGGTAAATCCAACAAACAAGCGGGATTTTTGCGTTAGCAGTATTTGCGAATTATCTTAGCAGTATTTGCGAATTATCTCGTGGTCGTCAAAATGATGTTTCACGCCTTTTATTATTTGGTAGTCCTCGTGTCCTTTTCCGGCCACGAGTATCACGTCGCCCGCTTGGGCGAGGGTGCAAGCGGTTTTGATGGCCGATTCCCGGTCCTCAATGATGAGCGTGCTTTTCAGTTCCTCTTCGCTCAGTCCGGCAGCCATTTCCCGAAGGATCACCGAAGGATCTTCATCGCGCGGGTTATCGGAAGTTAGTATCAGCTGGTCCGATCCGTGCTTGGCTATTGCCGCCATCATCGGTCGTTTCCCTTTGTCGCGGTTGCCGCCGCAGCCCACCACGGTTATCAGCCGGCTGCCTGCCTTGCGTATCTCGTTGATTGTCTGTATCACATTATCCACGGCGTCGGGGGTGTGCGCATAATCCACTATGGCGGTCCATCCCTTCTCGCTTCGTATTGTCTCGAATCGTCCGTTCACGGGATGCAGGGTCGAGAGCACGCGCAGGATGTCGGTCTTGTCAAATCCGAGCTGTACCGCTGCACCGTAAATGCAGAGCAGGTTCGATACGTTGAATCGCCCCACTAACGGCACGAACACCTCTTGTTGGTCTATCGAGAGCAGCATGCCGTCAAATCCCTCCTCGAGTATCTGCGCCCGATAGTCCGCCATAGCTCGGGTGGAGTAGGTAAATACTTTTGCCGCGCAGTTTTGTGTCATCACCAGCCCGTTGCGGTCATCTTTGTTCGTTACGGCGAAGGCGCTCTTTTTCAGTCCGTCGAATAGCCGTTTCTTGGTATCTCGGTAGTTATCAAAGGTCTTGTGGTAGTCAATATGGTCGCGCGTCAGGTTGGTGAATAGCGCGCCGTCAAAATCTAACCCCGCAATCCGTTCTTGCGCTATGGCGTGGCTGCTGACTTCCATGAATGCGTATTCGCATCCCGCCTCCACCATCTGTCGGAGCAGTCCGTTCAGCTCAATGGCGTCGGGCGTGGTGTGCGTGGCGGCAATCGCCTCGTCTTCTACGTAATTCACCACGGTCGAGAGCAGCCCTGCCTTGTGTCCGAGTCCTCGCACGAGTTTGTATAGCAGCGTGGCAATGGTCGTTTTCCCGTTCGTGCCCGTTACGCCCACAAGCGTCAGCTTTCGGCTCGGATCGCCGTACCAGCGGCTTGCTATCAGCCCCAAGGCTCTGTCGGTGTTCTCCACTACGATGTAGGTCGCCCCACCGGCCGTTTCGGGCAGGTAGTCGGTGTTGCTCAGCACCACGGCCGCTGCGCCCTTATCGACGCATGCCGCAATGTAGTTGTGCCCATCCACTGCCGTACCAACTTGTGCCACAAACAGAAATCCCGCCTCCACTTTTCGGGAGTCGAAAGCTATCCCCGTTATCGTTTTGTCCGTCGTGCCGACCACTTGTTTCGGTTCTATGACGCTTATCAATTCGTTCAGTTCCATCGTTTTGTCTTTTTGCGTGCCTATTTTGCCGCGCTTGTTCTATTTTTGGTTGATTGTCAGTTTCTTTTCGCCGTCTTCCACCACATAGCATCCCGTCTGCGCCATGGTCCGTTCGGCTATTTTGCGCACCACGGTTCCGCATTTTGCGCCGGCATCGTGGCTGCCCACGTGCGGGTTGTGTAGCACGCAGATGCAGGTGTAAACCGGTTCTTCTTCGGGGAAATAGCCCACGAAGCTCATGCGGTGCCGCTGGTTGGTGTAGTTTCCTTCGTGTATCTGGGCCGTACCGGTCTTTCCGGCTATTGCCACTATCTTGCTTTGCGCTTTTCGGCCGTATCCGTTGTTCGAGGCGGTCCCGAGGTGGTTGTCCCACACCACATCGTGCAGGGCGCCTTTCAAGTCCCGAAGCGTCTTCGAGCTGCATATCGAGCTTTTCACTACCTCCGTGTCAAATTCTTTCACCACTTCTCCGTTCTTTTGCAGTGCCTTAACCAGATAAGGCCGTACCATTTTCCCGTCGTTGGCAATCGCATTGTAGAACATCATTATCTGCATCGGGGTCAGCTCCACGGAGTACCCGTACGACATCTTGCTCAGCGTCACGGTGTCTTTGGGCACGGGTATCCACGCTTGGTCGCCGCCTATCTCGCAATAGACGCTGTCCATTATGCCTATTTTGCGGATTCGGTTGACAAACTTCTTGGCGCTTCCCTCGTAGGCGTGCGTAATGATTCTCGCCAGCGCGATGTTGCTCGATGCAGCTAAAGCCGACCGCACGTCATACACCGTGTCGCGCTTGTGTGCATCGATGATGTTTGTGTTGAAGTACCGCCAGCCGTTTCGGAACACGCGCACCGTGTCGTCTATGTCTATCTTTCCGTCGTCAAGTGCGGCCATCAGCGCAATGGTCTTGAAAGTCGAGCCGGGCTCCACTTTCACCACGGCGTGGTTCATCCCCTCGTAGTAGTTCCCGCCTTTCGTGCGGTCCAGATTGGCGATGGCCTTTATCTCGCCTGTCTTCACTTCCATCAGCAGGCAGCAGCCCCAATCCTCTTGCCCCTCCTCCACGGCTTCCAGCAGCAGATTTTCCACTATGTCTTGCAGCTCTATGTCTATCGTGCTGACCACATCGATTCCGTCAACGGCTTTTTTCTTGGTCTCGATGATTCCTATTCCGCCTCTTCGTTCCTTCACACCTCGTCCGTTCGTGCCGCGCAGTTGCGTGTCGAAGGCTTCCTCTATTCCTTTGCTCGCTTTTCCGGTGCTGAGCTGTATGTCGCCGATGGTTTTCGAGGCCAATCGCCCGAATGGTTTCACGCGGCTGTATTGGTCCTCAAAGAACACCCCGCTCTTGTATACATTTTCCAGCGTCAGGTGCTGTATGTTTTTGGGGACGTCCGCTTTCTTGGGCAATTTATAGCGAATCGGAATCTTTTTCAGCTCTTGTTGCTCGATGTAGTTTATGCGCCGCGAGGTCAGTTTCAGTCGGGTCTGTTTTTGGTTGTATCCGTTTCGTATCAGTTTCCGATATTCCTCGGCGCTCTTGTCGCCGACCACTTTGCTCAGCCCGATGGCTATCGAGTCCAAGTTTTCGTAGAACCACCGCCCGTTCTCTTGCCGCAGTGCCTCCACTTGTGTGTCCATATACACATTGTATTGCGGCATCGAGCTTGCCAGCAGGTTGCCGTGGCAGTCGAGTATGTTGCCTCGCGTGGCTTCTATCTCTACTAATACGGGCTCTTGTTTGGCCGCCACTCGTTGCCATTTGTCCCTTTCCGCGGTGCCTATCTTGCATATTTGGACTATCACGGCAATAAATCCTAAAACTATGAGCCCGCCAATACCTACAAACCGCAATATCAATTTCCTCTGCTCGTTCATCTTATTTCAGTTTTGTGGGGGCGATATCACTTTCTTTCACGCTGCTTTCTTTCTCTTGCAGTTGTCGTGACAGGCTCGATGCGCAGGTCTTCTTGGCCCAGTCGGCGCTGATGGTCAGGTAGCGATATTTAGCGTCTAACATTTCCTCTTGTGCCTGTCTCAATTCTTTCTGTTGTTCCTTGCTTTTGTAGTCGAGCAGGATATAGAGAATGGAATAAATCAGCACAATCGCTATCAGTTTCTTGAATTGTAGGACCACACGGAATTTCTCGCCGCTCATCCATTGTCGTATTATTCCTTTGTCCATGGCTGTGCGGCTATTTTTTGTGCCACGCGCAGTTTAGCGCTGCGGCTACGGGGGTTACGTTCCACTTCTTCTTCTGAGGCGGTCAGTCCTTTCTCGATGATTCGGAACGGCGTCAGTATGTTTCCGTAGAAGTCTTTTTCTATGTTTCCTTCTATGTTTCCGGAGCGCAGGAAGTTTTTCACCAGTCGGTCCTCGAGCGAGTGATAGGTCAGTATGGCTATGCGGCCGTCGGGTCGGAGCAGGTCGCGTGCGGCCACCAGCATTTCGCGCAGCGCACCTAACTCATCATTCACTTCCATGCGCAGGGCCTGAAACAGTCGTGCCATATCTTTCTTTTCGGTAGTGGGCACCTCTATTTCTCCGTTCTCTATTTTGGGCTCTTTGCGTAGGAGCAGCGCCACCAACTGCTCGGTGCGAACAATCGGATTTTTCTCCCGTTCCCGAACAATCGCCTTAGCTACTTGCCGTGCGTTCCGCATCTCGCCGTATAGGTAGAACACGCGTGCCAGTTCTTCTTCCGAGTAGCTGTTCAGCAGGTCGGCGGCAGTGCGCCCGGCAGCTTGATTCATTCGCATGTCGAGCGGTCCTGTGTAGCGGAAGCTGAATCCTCGCTCCGCCTCGTCAAAATGGTGGAAGCTCACGCCGAGGTCTGCCAGCAGTCCGTCTATCTCTGTCACACCGTAGTAATCCAAAAAGTTGTTCAGATAGCGAAAGTTCCCATGTACAAACTGCCACCGCTCATCTCCCAACAGCACTCTATCCCCACCGAGCAGTGCCTTATCATCTCCGCAAGCAGCCTTTGTTTTTGCACGTTTTTCTTCGTTTCGGTATGCATCCATGTCTTGGTCGAAGGAGAACAGTTTTCCGTTGGGGCCGAGTTGGCTCATGATGGCTCTTGAGTGTCCGCCTCCGCCGAATGTTACATCCACATACACGCCGTCGGGGCGGATAGTAAGTCCGTCTATGGTTTCTCGTAGCATCGCAGGTATGTGGTATGTATTGCTCATTTTTTTGTATGCTTTTGGCGTTATGTATCTTTTCCCTTTATTTCTTTTATTTTTCGTGAGCGCAGCGAGCAGGACAATTTTCCTCCATTTTTCTTGCCGCTTGCGGCAAAGGAACTTTTTCTGTGTAACTTCCGAATATTTCTGCATTTTTCGTGCGCCTTGCGCACAGGAATATGCTGCACAGGAGCAATTTAGCCTGCAAAGTTACGACAAAAACGCTATTTTTCCAAATCGAATCCGACACAAAAAACGATTGGCTTTTCAGCCAACCGTTTTTATGCCATTTTTCGGCGGATCTTGTCGCCGAGAGGATGCGAATAAAATTACTCAACTACTGCGCCGAGAGCGTTGTACTTAACGCCGTTCTTCAGGATAACGAGTTGGCCGTTAGCGTCGATGCTCTTTACAGCCTTCACCTCAGCCTTTACATTTTCGTTAGCAGTATCCTCGCCCTCATAGATGACAGCACCCAACTTCAGTTTAGCAACGGTGTATGCGTCATCGCGGAGGTCAGACCAAATAACAATTTCAGTTGCACCGAGAGACGGAGTAATCGTGGTGAGTACATCCTTATTATCACCCCAAGCTGCAAGTTCAACCTTAGAAGTAGTTGCACCTTCTACAGCAACAGTGGTTTTGTCTTGCACACCGATTTTAATGGTCTTACCGGAAATAACAGGAATAGTGATTTTACGCTTGTTACCATTCGGTTGGATGTATGTACCATAGGTCTTGTAGGCAACAGTGCCTGCTGCCGAGTTCTTGTACCAGAAAGTTACACCACCCATTGTGAAAGTGCACTCACCCCCTTCAGTGAGGTTAATCTCGTACTTGTGTGCAGAAGTATCTGTTTCTTTCAATGTAACATTACTACGGTCTTGTACCAAACTATTAGCCTCTACACCTTCAGCGTAGATTTGAGTACCAAGACTACCGTCACGACCATCGAAGCCGTCTGCTGCATTAATTGTCATTGCTGCCATCATAGTAGCAGCGAGGAAGAAAATCTTTTTCATGTTTGTGTTGTGTTTATTTGGTTATTTATTTGTTTCGTTTTATTACGCTGCAAAGGTAAGCCTTTTTCGGTGCTTGCACCCACACTATTTTGACGCAATATGTGTATTTTTTTTGCGCGGTGTTCCATCGCGCGGCTACATTCTCAGCCTACTGTCGTGCGGCTACATTCATCTCCTACCGTCGTGCCATGTACCTCGCCTGTCGCCCCTTGCCGCGTTCGTTTTACTCTGCCAGCGGGTCTTTCCCGTTGTATAGAATGTTCTTCGACCGCTCAATGTCGAATTCGTTGCCTGTCTTGCAACGGAACGTGCAGTTCTCGAATCGGAAATTCTCCGCAAACTTCATCACAATGCCGTTCTTGGCGCCCAGCACCATCACATTCTCGAACAGCATATCTCGCACCGGTTTTCCTTTGAGGCCCTCTACCTCGACGGCCGTCTTGGCACCCACGCACGTGATGTTGCGGAACGTAAAGTTGCTCCAGTCGGGGAAATAGGCCGATTTGTTGTCTTTGTCTGTCGCACTCACGCCCGCACCGCGGTCCGCATAGCCCGACGAGAACAGAACCACCGACTTCTGAATGTTCTTCATCACGATGTCGTAGCAGTAGATGTCCTCGCACCAGCCGCCGCGCCCGGGAGCCGACTTGAAACGCAGTCCGATATCCGTTCCGTCAAACATACAGTTCTTCACCACCAATCGTTGCATACCGCCCGAGAACTCCGAACCGATCACAAACCCGCCGTGTGCGTGATAGACCGTGTCGTTCGTGATGAGGAAGTCCCGTTGCGGTCCTGCGGCAACACCTTTGTCGCCCACGCCGCCTTTCATGCAGATACCGTCATCGCCGCAGCTGATGTTGCAGTTCGCTATCAAGCATACCTGCACATTGCCGGGGTCCATCGCATCGCCGTTCTGCGCCCAGTGCGGGCAGCGGATATTCACGCCGTCGATAATCAGATTCTGCACACGAGTCGGCACGAGGTGAAACTTCGGCGAGTTGAGCAGATGCACATTCTCTATCAGCACATTCTTCGAGTCGGTGATATTTACGAGGTGCGGACGCATCTTCTCTTGTGCCACGGCGTCGCCCGCAATGTTCGGCACGCCAAGCTCCTTATTCAGGTTGAACGGATACCAAATCTCCTTGGTCTTGCCGTTCGGCACTACTTGTCCGCCCATCGCCAGCAGGTCGCTCCACTGCTCCGCATCCACTTTCTCTTTCTTTACGGGACGCCAGTAGATACCCTGTCCGTCGAGCGTGCCATGTCCCGTGATAGCCACATTCTCTAACTTGCTGCCGTATACGAGCGCATAGCATTTCTTGCTGCCGTCGCGCGGAGCCCCTTCGGGTACATAGAGTTCCTTGTTGGTCGAGAACCGAATCGTGGCGTGGTCGCTTAGGTGCAAATCCATGTTGCTAATCAGCCGAATCGGTCCCGAGAGCCATACGCCATCGGGCACAATCAAATGTCCGCCTCCGTGCGTCTTCAGGTCCGCAATGGCAGCGTTGAATGCGTCGGAGCAGAGTACCTCTCCGCCCTCCACGGCACCAAAATCCGTCAGCGTCACCGAGTAGTCGGGTATCACCACTTCCTGTACCTGCTCCACGGCAACGGGCAGGTTCTCGTAGTACCCTGCATATTTCTGTGCGCTTACCCCGCAGGCAAGTGCAGCGATTCCTATCGTTAGTAAAATCTTTTTCATGTCGTATCGATTCGTTTGTAGGTTATATCGTTTTCCGCATAAGGGACACGCCACTATTTGGATAATTTTTCGTGTATTTGGAGAATAATTATTCTTTGTT
>CAVHGD010000054.1:0-15690 GCA_963635385.1 Dialister sp. CAG:486
TGGACTCTTTGACTTGCGTGAAGTCCGCCTCAAGGCTGAGTATGGTGCAAAGAATTAGGGTAAATAACATGTCTATTAAGAGTTGGTTCGGGAAAAATTATTCCTAATAAGGAAGTGTAATGGGTTTTAGTGGGCGACGAAGAAGCAGCCGGACATGATGAGGAGGATGCCGAGCCACTGCGTCCATGCGATGTGCTCGTGGAAGACAAAGAGGGCGGTGATCATTCCTAAAACATACGCCATACTCGACAGCGGGTAGGCCTGCGAAAAGGGATAGTGCTTCAGAATCCACATCCATAGCACGCCCGCCGCCGTGAACGACAGCCCGCAACCGAGCCACCACCAATTGGTCAGCTGCGAGGCTACAAACCGCCACGACCAACTGCAGGCACCCATTGCCTGCAAAGCAAGCTTCATCATCACTTGCCCGCCGCAGAGCAGTGCACTCTGGAATAGTACTAAAAGGAATAGTCGGAGCATAGGCGTTGAGTTTTGTTATTTTTGTGGGTGTATTTGTTATTTTTGCTTATTCCGTTGCTTGTTTTTAACGGTGCTTTGTTAGAGTTGGTTCGGGAGTGGTTCGGCAAACAGTATGAGATGGGCGGTGTCGGGGATAGACGGAGCAACCTTTTTTAACTGTTGATTCCATACCTCGACCGACTCGTCGAAATCGATATACAGAGCCGAGCGGATGGCACCGAGCGCAAACAACATCTCGATATCCAAAATGGCGTCTTGCATACCATTCGCCCCGTTGGAGTGCGTGATATTATAGCCCGTGTTGTGCGTGTGAATGGCCACCAAAGACGCCATCGTGTTGTGCGTGGATTGCATAAAACGAGTCGGCTGGCTGCTCTGCTCGCCCGTGCTGAGCATATCTTGCAGCAACGCCATGGACTGCACCATGCAGCCGTAGCGGGTGTTGCAGACAATGGCATCGGGCGTGCAGTGCTGCTCGGAAAGCAGATAGAGCGCGCCTGCCAAGGTCTTGCGAAGCTGCGGCGTGAGACGGCGGGACTCGGCGGGAGCGATAAAGTTTTTAGGCTCCACCTTATCCCACTGCACGAAAAATTCCGCTTGGTGGCGGCGAATCGTGCCCTCGGAAAGCTCGACTCCACGGCGGCTGAGCAGCAACGAGGAGTCGTTGCCGCCAAAGCCAAACGAGTTGCAGAGAATGTAGTTCATCGGGCAGAGCGTGTTGTGCGGCACGGGGATGAGTGTGCCCTCTTCGGGCGTCGTCCAATGGAGATTGGCGGGCGCAAAGCCTGCCTGCATGCAGAGCAAACAGATAGCCGCCTCGATAGAGCCCGAAGCCGAAGTGGTATGGCCCGTGAAAGACTTGGTGGAAGAGATAAGCGGAAGAGCGTCGTCGCCGAACAGACGGCGTACGGCACGGCTCTCGCTGGCATCGTTGTTGGGCGTGGCGGTGCCGTGCGCATTGATGTAATCGACCTCAGCGGGGCGGATCTGCGCCATGCGGAGCGCTTGCTGCATCGCCAAATAAGCGCCGTCGCCCTCGGGCGAAGATGCCGTCTGGTGGAAGGCATCGCAAGCATTGCCGTAGCCTGCCACATAGCCCAAAATCTCGGCGCCTCGTGCCAAAGCGGCGTCTTCCGGCTCCAAGACAAGATAGGCTGCGCCCTCGCCCAAGTTGAGGCCGGCCCGACCGGCATCGAAGGGGCGACACCGCTCGGAATCTAAAATCATCAGGGAGCGGAATCCGTTGAGGTGGAAAAGGCTCAGCGACTCGGCACCTCCGACCACGGCACGGCGTACGACGCCGGTTCGCAACATGTTGGCACCCAACGCGATGGCGTTAAGCGCGGAGGAACAGGCGGTTGATACGGTGTCGGTTCGGGAAAAGCGGCCCAAATGGCGGGCGATGGATTCGGTGCTCGCACCCGCCTCGTGCTGCGCAATATACGCCAACTCCTCGTCCTGCTGCCACGCCTCCCAATAGCGTTCGGTGGTGTCCATACCGCCGACGGTGGTGCCGGAAATGAGTGCGGCGTCCGAAAAATCGGTTACCCCCGCTTGCGACACCGCCTCACGCGCCGCCACGATACCCAAAAGCGCCGTGCGGCTGACGGCCTCGATGGATCCGATACCGACGCGACGGCGCAGCTCGGCGTTGGAGAGCTTGACTTCGCCCACCGGCAAATCGGTATGCACGCTACCAAGGTAGCGCATGGCGCCGATGCCCGTCTGCTCATGGCGCAGCGACGCCAAGACCTCGTCTCGGTTGGTGCCGATGGCGGACACGATGCCTATTCCCGTGACGGCAATTTTCATTATTTCGTGCGGTTTTTCTCAATAAACTCCGCCATGGTGCGCACCGAGCGGAAAATTTCTTTGCCGGCTTTGGGGTCAGCCACCTTGATGCCGTATTGGCGGTCGAGCAGCACGATAAGCTCCAACGCATCGATGGAGTCGAGACCGAGCCCCTCGCCGAAGAGAGCGGCATCGGTATCGATGTCCTCCGGCTTGAGGTCGTCAAAGTTTAACGCTTCGATAATTTGTTGTTTCAGTTGTAGAATCAGTTCTTCCATATTAATTTGATATTTGCGTAAAAATTCTGTTCGTCGGAACACTCGACCCATCCGACAAGAGCGGAGGTTTGGTCGGTGGTTTGCAGCGTAAGCTCCGCCAAGGAAAGCAGCTCGGCGGCGTTGGCGGCTACATAGAAACACGTCTCGCCAAAGTACTTGTTGCGAATGGCGATCTCGCCCGTGACAATGTTGGGCAGGGTATAGACAAAGAGCGCCGGGCTCGGAAAATAGTGAGCCGGGTCGGTGATGGTTCGGAGATAGTCGGTATCGTTGCAAAGCGACGCCTCGCGGTTGCCGAAAAGGATGGCTCGGTCCTCGCGCGGCACAAAACGCTCCGCTCCTTCGGCCTGCAAGAGCAACTCGGTGCCGAGAAAGCCCAACTTGGAGAGCAGGTCCATCTTGAAAAACTTGGGATAGTCGCCCACATAACGGTGATAGAGGTTCGTGAGGAGCTTTTCGTCGGGACCGGGAGCGGCTACCTTCGGGAGTGGTTCGGGAAAAGCGGGGATTTTTGCATCATCGAAGGTGCAATGGATTCCTGCTTGGGTATCTTGGATTCCCATGAATCGGATTCCTGCGGGAGTGAGTTCTATTTCGAGTGGGGCGTGGGACATATTAGTCGTTGAGTTGCCGTTGTTAGTCGTTGGGGTGCTGTTGCGAATCGTTTTGCGGGGCGGAGGTGCGACGGAAGCAGGCAGCGGCATTGCATCCGCCAAAGCCCGATAGCATCTTGATAAAGGTGCGGGACTCGGATTTCGTGGGGATGTTGAGCTCCGTGGGGGCTGCGGATGGTTTGGAAGATGGGTGCTCGCCGTTCTCGGAAACGAGAGCAGCGGAAGGGAGGGGGCGGGTGGCGGCGGAGAGGTTGGGAGTGTGCGAGGTGCCGCACTGCGTATAGCGGGGGCAACCCAAAAGCGTGTCCCGCTCGAGCAAGAGCATGGAGAGAATGGTTTCGAGCACGCCCGCGGTGCCCAACGTATGGCCGTAGTAGCCCTTGAAAACAGCTAACGGCTTGTCAATCAGCCCGGCACGGAAGAGGGCAATGGATTCCATTTCGTCGTTGTAGGCCGTGGCGGTGCCATGCACGCTGACCATATCGACCTGCTCGGCCGGCACGGCGGACAGCACATCCCGCAAGCAGCGGTACGCCCCTTCGCCCGTGCGGCTGGGGCCTGAGATGTGGTTGGCGTCGTTGTGCATGCTGCCTGCCACATACTGCCACGACGGCGTTTGGGGCGCGCGGCTGCTCCACACCATGGTGGCAGCCGCTTCGCCCAAGTTGAGGCCCGTACGCTCGGCGTCGAACGGACGGCAGGGGTCGGGCGATAAGGCTTTGAAGGATTGAAAGCCGGACACGATGAACTGCGTGAGCACATCGCAACCGATGAGCACGGCATGCTCGTAGCGGCGCTGCGAGAGCAGGCGGGCGGCCACGATTTGGGCGCTGACGCCCGATATGCAGGCGTTGGAAACGACAACGGGCGGATTGGGGTTGCCCAAAAGCTCGGCAATGCGCCGGGCGGGCGTGAGCAAGTCGAGCCGGTCGCCCTTGGTGGTGGAGAGAACGAGAACGGTTTCGGGTGCGGCGGGGTCGATAGCACAACGGCTCAACGCCTCACGCGCCGACGACACGGCGAGCTCGACAAACCCGCGAGGCGTGCTGAACAGCGAGGCGCAAAACGGCTCCACACTCGGAAAATGGTGGTCGTAGAGGCGAAGCGCACTGCGACCCGACAAGACGGCTTGCAGGTTGTCGGCCGAGGTGTCGCCCAACGGGGAAGTGATATTGTGTGCAATACAATACATGCTAAACCAAAGCTAATTTGAGATTCCCCTCAGCAAGCAGCGTGTCGCCGAGCCGTGTGGTGCAGCGGAAAAGCGAGATATCGAATACGGATTGGGTCAGCACCGCCTCCGTGGTGAGTGTGTCGCCCACCTGCGGCCACGCATAGACCTGCAGAGGATGGACCGACCCGATAAAACCGATACGCACAGGCTGCTGCTGCGCCACCTGCAGATAGCCGATACGAGCGGCACAGGTCTGCGCCATGTTCTCGAGCAGCCCCGCCGTGGTGAGCCGCTCGCCCGACAAGAGCGGGCAGTCGGCGGGAATGGTAAAGCTCGTGACGCCATGCGCCTCGTCGGCGGTCAGCAGACGGCTGACAAACACGAAAGGCGGGCGCTGCGGAATGAGCGAGAGTATGTCGATAGAGGAGGCGTCCATGCGGGATTATTGGTTCCAAAAATCGTAGAAATTGAACCACTGATAGGGGTGCAGGCGGGTCTGCTGCTCCAAAAGCGCGGCGTAACGGCGGGCGAGGTCGGCGGTCTGCTCGCGGCGAGGTAGGGCCGGGTCGGGCGAAAGGGTCTGCACCTCGACCTGATAGCGATTCCACGCCGTCTTGAACACGAAAACCGCACAGATGGGGCGACGCATGGTGGTGCAAATAGTGAACGGCCCCGCAGGGAAATGCACGCGCTGACCGAGAAGGGTGCAGTCGATGGTCTTGGACTGCATGGTGCGGTCTGCCGCCATACCGACAATCTCACCTTGCGCCAAAGCGGTCTCGATAGCGAAGATATGGTCCAAGCTATCGGGGCGGATGGGGATGATTCGGAGATTGTTGCGGCGAAGCGAGTCGGAGCGCTGCTGCTCCACAAGTTCGGTCTCGCCGGCGTAAGCAAGGATGTTCATCGGCTTGGTGGCACGAAGGCAGTAGCCTGCCATCTCGGAATTGCCGAGGTGCGAGAAAAGAACGATGAAACCGTCCGGCCGCTCGCACAAATCGGTGAAAGTGGAATAGTGGCTCACCTCGACTTGGTAAGGGCAACCCGCAAAGACCGCAAAGCGATCGAGTATCGCCTGCCCGAAGCAGTAGTAGCTATGATAGGTGTCCCAAACGGCGTGCCAACGGCTGCGTCCGCGAAGACGATGGTAGCGAAAAATGGCGGCCGTGGCGGCGTGACGGGCCACCATATACCACAAAAGCCACACACTCATCACGCCATAGAGCACACGAACGGGGACATGGCGGAATAGAGCGATGAGTGCTCGCTGCTGCCATGTCGTACCTCCGGTTTGCCCTGTCCACTGCATAGTCGTTCTGAAGCTGTTGGGAAGGAGTTGGTTCGGGACTCCTTCGGGATTTATGCGTTTTTGACGCTAAAAATTATGCGTTTTTGGCGCGATTTTTTGTGTGCGTTTTGAAGCGATTTTTTGTGTGCGTTTTGAAGCGTTTTTTTGCGCGTTTTGAAGCTTATTTTTGATGCACTTTCTGCCCTTTGGGTGGGATTAGGCGAGGTGGTGCTCGATGTAGGTATAGAGTTCGTCGAGCGTCTTGACCTGCTTGAGCTCCTGCGCTGTGGGCTTGAAACCGAATTCGCCCTCGATGGCCACCACGATGTCGACAAAGTCGAGCGAGTCGATACCGATGTCCTCACGGAGGCGAGCCGACGGCGTGAGCTTGTCCTGCTCGATTTCAAATTCGTTGATAAGAATGGCGTTAACTTTTTCTACAAGTACTTCTTTTGTCATGTTGTATGGGTTCGTATTTGACGGTTTGTATTATTTCTTATTCTGTTTTATTTCTTCTTTTGGCACACCAAAATGCTGTGACCGCCGTTGCCGATACGGTCGTGGATGGTCTCCACGCACAGCCCTGCCTGCTCGATGAGGCGCGTCAGGTCGTCGGTGTTGTACATCTTGCTGTTGCCGTTGGCCAACGCCGTGAAGTAGAGCGACGTCTGCGTCAGGCAGAAAGCGGCCGGCGTGTAGTCCTGACGGTCCCACAGCGTCTCCATAATATAGACGCGCGTGTGGTCGTCCATGATTTGCGCCACGCGGGTGAGGATGGACACGATTTCCTCCTCGCCGAAGCAGTCGAGGAACTGCGACATCCAAACGACATCAAAATGTCGGTCGGCGGGGAGCGCCTGCTCGGGGTCGAGCAGATTGACACCGATACCGTGGATGCGGTCTGCCCCCGGTCGGCCCGCTACGGCTTGCTGCATAAGCCCGATCTGCTGAGGAAGGTCGCAAATAGTCACCTCGATATTGGGAGCCGCCTCGACACAGCGCAACGCAAAACGGCCCGTGTTGCCGCCGATATCGAGCAGCGTGCGGGTGTCGGCGGCCTGTATGATACGGAGCGCCTCGCCGAAGGAGTGGTCCGAATAGTAGTGGTCGAAGCCGAACCACGAGCGCTGCACCTGCTCGGGGAGCGAAGAGAGCCCCTCGTAGATGGTGGGCCAATCGCCAAAGTGCTTCAGACCCGCGGGGCGACCCTCCTCCAACGACTTGTCGAGCAAGAACCAACCCTCGTAATTGACATCGTGGTTGAAGTCGATGTCGGCACGAATCATGCTGTCGTGCAGCAAGAACCATCCCGTCTTGCTGAGGCGGTAATGGTCCGTGTCGGGGTCGATAAGCACCGTACACATGGTGAGCGACGACTCCAAAAGGCACTTGACGGCGTAACGGCTCAGGTGCGTGCGCTCGACGATTTGGTCCTGCGTCAGTCCCGTCTCGCCCGCATCGCCCAAGAGTTCGAAAATGCCGTAGCGAATCATGAGCCGTGCGACCTGAAAGGTGACGGGACCCCACGAGTAGATATGGGCCAAATTCTGTGCCTGAGCGGCGCTAAATTGCTCTTTGGAGTAGTGCTTGCGTAATGTTTCAAATAATTTCATGGGAATAGGGCCTTGTTGAGGCGAGATGGTTCGGGAGTGGTTCGGGAAAATAGTTGTTTTTGGGGTGGGTGATTGGGAAAAAATTAGAGGCGGGTGGAGAGAACGAGCGCACTATTGGTGCCGCCAAAGCCGAAGGAGTTGCTCAGCACGGTTTGGAGCGGCGTGCGAACGGTTTCCGCAGCGAGGCGAAGGCTCGCCGCCCGCTCGTCGATATGCTCCAAATTGATGTTGGGCGCCACAAAGCCGTGCTGCATCATCAGCACGGAATAGACCGCCTCGCTGGCGCCTGCCATCCAACACTCGTGCCCCGTCATCGACTTGGTGCTGCTAATCCACGCCCGCTGCCCCGCAAACAGGCGGCTGAGCGCCATCGCCTCCTCGGCATCGCCCTGCGGCGTGGAAGTGGCGTGAGCATTGACGTAGTCGATCCGGTCCGCCCCGACGGCAGCGTCGGCCAATGCGCGCTGCATGGCGATAAAGGAGCCCTCCTCGCTCGGCTGCGAGATACCGCCGCCGTTGCTCGAAAAGCCGTAGCCGCAGACCTCGGCGAGAATGCGGGCACCGCGTGCCTTGGCGTGGTCGTAGTCCTCCAACACCAAAGCGGCTGCCCCTCCGCTCGGCACCAAGCCGTCACGGTCGCGGTCGAACGGACGGGACGCCTTCTCGGGCGCATCGGTGCGGGTGGAGAAGGTGCCTAAGGCATCGAACGAGGCCATGGCGTAGGCATTGACCTCTTGCGCTCCGCCCACAAGCACCGTGTCTTGCAGCCCCTGACGGATGAATAGGGCGCCCAAGCCGATGGCGTGGCTGCCACTGGCGCAAGCGGCCGAAACGGAGAAATTGATGCCGCGCAGGTGGAAAATGGTGGAGAGATTCATATTGACCGTGGAGTTCATGGACTGAAAAATCAGCCCGGACCCCATGAGTGCCGAGTCGTGCTTCTCGCGGAGAATCTCGTGCCCCTCGATGGTGGCCTTAGCCGTGCTGTCGTTGCCGAAAAGCACGCCCACCTCGTGGTCGAGCAGGTACTGCTCGTCGATACCCGCTTGGGCAAACGCCTCGCGGCTCGCCATATAGGCATACATCGCCTCCTCGGACATGCCCGTGCGGAGACGGCGGTGCAGCAAAGGCTTGAGGTCGGGCATCGGCACGATACCCGTCAGCGGGCTACGCAGCCCGTATTCGGTGCGGAATGGGTCGATACCGATGCCGCTCTTGCCCTCGCTGAGCGAGCGGGCGACTTCGTCTTGGTTCTGCCCGAGGCAGCTCCAAATACCCATACCGGTGATGACAACTCGTTTCATTGGTCAGTAAATATTCGTGTGGGGGAAATGGTGAATTCGTGTGGGGAAGAAAGAAAAGTCCTTGGCTCAGCCGATGCCGCCGGCGACATGGATGACTTGCCCCGTGATGTAGGAAGCGGCGTCGCTTGCAAGGAAACCGACCAAAGCGGCTACCTCCTCGGGCTTGCCGAAACGCCCCATGGGAATGGTTTTCTTGAGCGCGTCCTCGTCGAGGTCGGCCGTCATGTCGGTTTGGATAAAGCCGGGCGCAACGGCATTGACGGTCACCTTACGCTGCGCCACCTCTTTGGCAAGCGACTTGGTGGCGCCGATGAGAGCGGCCTTGGCTGCCGAGTAATTGACTTGCCCCGCAAGCCCCGTGACGCCCGAAATGGATGTGATATTGATAATGCGGCCGTGGCGAGCACGGAGCATGCCTTGCAACACAAAATGGGTGTGGTAGTAGAAGCTATCGAGATTGGTGCGCAGCACGTCGTGCCAATCGGTGTCGCTCATGAAAACGAGCAAGTTGTCGCGACGGATGCCCGCATTGTTGACCAACACTTCGAAATGAGCATCGGGATGGGCGGCTTGCCATGCGGAGAGCGCCGATTCGACGGCCGCCGAGTCGGAGACATCGTAAGGCAGTAGTTCGGCATGGCCGCCCGCGGCGGTGATGGCACGGAGCGTCTCTTCGGCCGCAGCGGTGTTGCTACGATAGTTGATAACCACCGTGTAGCCGTCCGCAGCCAAACGCTCGGCGACAGCGCGACCGATGCCGCGACTGCCGCCGGTGACTAAAGCGTATTTCTCGTTGGCCATTCGCATCAGAATTTGAGCGCCAAACCAAGGCCGTTGGTGTTGGCTTGCAGATTGAGCGACACGGTGTTGGCGTTTCGGCACGATGTGTTATAGACCTCGTGGCTGTTGTTGCGCTTGATGCCGCCGATAACGAGCAAAGGAATAGAACCTACCTCCATGGCCGATCCGAGGCCGATAATCATAGCGCCGCCATAGACATACAAAATGTACTGTGAGCTTTCTGTATCAGCAACCTTATTGAGGCCGTGGCAAACCATCGGCACTCCGGCAAGGAACTCAACGGCCAAGCCGGCACCGAGAAGACCCCAACCGGCTTTCCACATCTTGTTACCTTTTTGATAGCTGGCCCACGCTTCGGGACAGTTGGCCTCGATAAAGCGGAGGTAGGCGTCCTTATCCATCTTGGTAAGGGAATCGTAGCCCTTCAGGATGTAATAGTTGTTCTCTTTGTCGATGGTGCCCACGAGGGTGTCCTCTTCGGCAAAAGCCACTGCGCTGAGCGTACAAAGGCAGAGCAGGGTGAATACAAGTCGTTTCATACGAATAATGGTTTTAGTGAATTATAGATTGTTTTGGATTAGTTGCTTGGAGCAATAGGGGTGGTGCGGCGGGAGTACGGGTCAGCTACGGGGTAGATACGGAGTTCCTTCGGAGTTCCTTCGGGAGTGGTTCGGGAATTATCGGGTGGTGGGAGGAAAAAACTCCTTGCACCGATAGGGGTTAGGCCTTGGAGCGGAGGTGCGCAATCAGGGCCTCGATATCCTCGTAGAACGGAGTATCTTCGGTGATGGTTCGGGAAATACGGCGAACGGCATCGTATTCCGCACGCGTGGCAGGAGCCAATTTGTCTTGAATCCCGAGGCAGTCGACCGCCTGCGCCAACGCCATAACGAGAATGGCCATTACCTGATAGGCGTTGTCGATGACCTGCTTGCAGAGCTCCGCCGTGTTGGTACCCATCGAGACAATGTCTTGATTATCATTGTTATTGGGGATGGAATGGACATAGTTCGGCATAGCGAGCGTCTGGCTCTCCGCCGTGGTGCTGGTGGCGGTGAACTGGCAGGCCTGCATGCCGTAATTCAGCCCCAAGACGCCCAAATTGAGGAAGGGCGGCAAGATGCCGTTGATACGATCGTGGAAAAGATAGTTGAGCTGGCGCTCGGCGGTCATGGTAAGGCGCACCAACGCAATCTTGACCTTGTCTTGCTCGAGCGAGATATAGTCGCCGTGGAAATTGCCGCCGTGATAGACATTCTGCGTGACGGGATCGACGATCGGGTTGTCGCTGGCGGCATTCAGCTCCTCCTCCAACACACGGCGGCTGTTCTGCAGCGTCTCCCAAATAGGCCCCAAAATCTGCGGCGTGCAGCGGAGGCTGTAGTAGGCCTGCACCTTATGCTCGAACACCTTGTCCGCACTGTGGCCGTTGTCGTAGAGCTCGTGCTCACGCTTCTGCAAGCAGCGGCTGCCCGCAGACAAGCGACGCATCTCGGCGGCGATATGGATTTGCCCCTCGTGGCGGCGGTACTCGTTGAGCGGAGCCGCCATAAGGTCGTCGAAGGACTGCGCAATCTCGTTCATCCAAACGCTCGTCAGCACCGCCCAACGGAGCAGGTTCTCGGCATCGAACTGATTGACGACGCCGATACCCGTCATGACCGACGTGCCGTTGGTGGCACTCAGCCCCTCGCGGATGTGGATGTGAATCGGCTCGAGGCCGCATTCGGCCAACACATCGGCCGTCTTGCGCCACTCGCCCCGATAATGCACCTTGCCCTCACCGATAAGGCACAGCGCGATGTGCGCCAACTGCACGAGGTCGCCGCTCGCCCCCACGCTGCCGTGCTTCGGCACAAAGGGAATGATGCTGCGATTGATAAACTCGGTCAGCAGCCGGACAATCTCGGTATGCACACCGCTCTTGGCCTGCAAGAACGAGCCGAGACGGGCAATCATGGCGGCACGCACATAGCGGTCGCCGAGCGGCTCGCCCGCACCCGTGGAGTGGCTGCGGATGATGTTGTATTGGAGGTCGGTCAGATAGCGGTCATCCACGCGCCATTGCGCCATGGGACCGAATCCGGTATTGATGCCATAGATAACCTTATCGCGGGAGAACCGCTCCAAAAAGCGATAGCACGCATCGACTTGTTGCAGCGTGTCGGCGGGAACTTGCAGCGCCGAGCCCTCGAAAAGGATTTGGTGAAGAAGATCAAATGTCAGTTGCATAGTTTGTTTTATCGCCCCGCGGGGCATAAGTGATTCATCTAAAACAAATTGGCTGCAAAGTTAGACAAAAAAAGGCAAACTTGCAACCTTTGCGCACAAAAAAGAGGCTGCCCGACCTTTTTGCAGGGTCGAGCAGCCTCGTATTCGTTCGGAAAAGCTCCCGAAGGGTTATTCTTTGCCCATAATCTTGCGATAGAGCGTCTTGGGATCAACGGCCTTGGCGATAAGGGCGTGCAGGTCCTCAATCTTGATACGCTCCTGCTCCATGGTGTCACGATAGCGAACCGTGACGCAACCGTCGTTGAGCGTGTCGTGGTCCACCGTGACGCAGAACGGCGTACCGATGGCGTCCTGACGGCGATAGCGCTTGCCGATGGAGTCCTTCTCATCGTAGTTGGTGTGGAAATCGAACTTGAGCATATCGACGATCTCACGCGCCTTCTCGGGCAGACCATCCTTGCGCACAAGCGGCATGACGCAGACCTTGACCGGCGCCAAGACAGGCGGCAGGGTGAGCACGACACGCGTGTCGCCGCCCTCGAGCTGCTCCTCCTTGTACGAAGAGCAGACCACGCTGAGGAACATACGGTCGACACCGATAGAGGTCTCGATGACGTACGGCGTGTAGCTCTGGTTGAGCTCCGGGTCGAAATATTCGATCTTCTTGCCGCTGAACTTGGCGTGCTGGCTCAAGTCGAAATTGGTACGGCTGTGGATACCCTCCACCTCCTTGAAACCAAACGGCATCTCGAACTCGATGTCGGTGGCGGCGTTGGCATAGTGCGCCAACTTCTCGTGGTCGTGGAAACGATATTTGTTATCGCCCAAGCCGAGCGCCTTGTGCCATTTGAGGCGGAACTGCTTCCAATGCTCGAACCACTTCATCTCCTCGCCCGGACGGACAAAGAACTGCATCTCCATCTGCTCGAACTCACGCATACGGAAGATGAACTGGCGAGCAACAATCTCGTTGCGGAATGCCTTACCGATTTGTGCGATACCGAAAGGAATCTTCATGCGGCCCGTCTTCTGCACGTTAAGGAAATTGACAAAAATACCTTGGGCGGTCTCCGGGCGGAGATAGATCTTCATGGCACCGTCGGCGGTGCTACCCATCTCGGTCTGGAACATGAGGTTGAACTGACGCACGTCGGTCCAGTTGCGGGTGCCGGAGATAGGGCAAACGATTTCCTCGTCGAGGATGATTTGCTTGAGCTCCGCCAAGTCGTTGGCATTCATGGCGGCGCTATAACGCTCGTGGAGGGCGTTGCGCTTGTCGATATGCTCTTTTACGCGCTCGTTGGTTTGCTTGTAGAGCTCCTCGTCGAACGAGTCGCCGAAACGCTTGCGAGCCTTCTCCAACTCCTTCTCGATCTTCTCATCGTATTTGGCAATCTGGTCCTCGATAAGCACATCGGCACGATAGCGCTTCTTGGAGTCGCGGTTGTCGATGAGCGGGTCGTTGAACGCATCGACGTGGCCCGAAGCCTTCCACGTGGTGGGGTGCATGAAAATGGCGGCATCGATACCCACAATGTTCTCGTGGAGGAGCGTCATAGAGTCCCACCAATATTTTTTGATATTGTTTTTCAGTTCGACACCGTTCTGACCATAGTCGTAGACGGCTGCAAGTCCGTCGTAGATATCGCTGCTCGGGAATACAAAGCCGTACTCCTTGCAGTGAGCGACGATCTTCTTGAAGGTTTCTTCTTGTGTTGCCATTGTTTTTATGTTGTTTTATTCGTTATTCGGTTTTCCCGCTTGAACGCTTATGCGTTTGTGCGGGGGTGGAGCGGGGTTGTGCGGGCTCGTTTGACCCGCAAAGGTACTGCTTTTTAATGAAATAGGCAATTTGCAGGCGAAAAAATAGAAAAATACGGGATTTTAGAGGGATTTTTTTAATGGTTGGAGATAGGTGGGGATAGTTGTATCTATGTTATATAGTTGTTATAGCTGTACCTTGTTTTTATAGGAAAAATTGACGGAGAAAGGGAGAAAAATTGCGCAAAAGTGGAAATTTTGTGCGTATTTGTGGGAATTGTGTCGGAAATTTTGTGGAGAAAAGAGTTTTTTGTAACTTTGCATTGTACGTGGTGGGGTGAGGGGTCGAGTTGTAGAAAAATTAAAATCGGAACCATAAAGAAGGTATTAAAATCATTGGATACATGAAAAAGAACGGTTGGTTTTTGACAGTACTGTGGGCGGTAAGTGTGGCGCTCGGCAGTGCGGCGACGGTGCAAGCAAGCAATAGTGCAGCGAATGCTCAGGCAAGCAATAGTGCAGCGGCAAGTAGTGCGGTGAAGTATTGTGCCACAACGGCAGTGGGATACGGAGCAAGCGCAACGGGCGGCGGAAATGCCACCCCCGTACTCGTAAGCTCGGTGAGCGAGCTGGAAACCGCCATGAAAGCCAAAGCGGCAAGCGTGGTGATAATCACCCAAGACCTGACCTTTACGACCCATCTGTCGATAACCGCCACCAACAAGACCCTAATGGCTCTGCCCGGTGTGAAACTGACCTCCGCCATACAAAATAAAGATAATTCGGGCATACTATATATCAAAAACTCGAAAAATATCATTCTTCGCAATCTTACCTTTGTGGGGCCCGGCGCCTACGACTGCGACGGCTGGGACTTGCTCTGCTTTGACGGTGTGACCAATGCGTGGGTGGACCACTGCGACTTTCAAGACGGATGCGACGGAAACTTTGACAACAAAGGCAATACGGACAACATAACGGTGACATTCTGCCGATTCCGCTATCTGAAAACTCCGAAAGCGGGCGGCAGCGGTGGCACAGACGACCACCGATTCAGCAATCTGTTAGGCTCAAGCAGCTCGGACAAGCCTTCGGACGGCACCTACAACATGACGTGGGCGTACTGCTGGTGGGATGAGGGCTGCGTGGAACGGATGTTGCGCTGCCGCAATGCAAGTCTGCACTTCCTGAACTGCTACTGGAACTCATCGGTGGCACACTATTATATAGGTCCGGAAAATGCGGATTGCTATGTGGAGGGCTGCACCTTTGGCGGCACGGTGAAGAAAGAGAATATTTTCTACGAGCACTACGACGGCACGAACGGTGTGAAGTTTGTGAGCTGCGACTTTGCCACCGGCACACCGAGCAATGTGAGCAGCCGCACTGTCGTAACGCCTGCCTATACCTACACGGCCCTAACCGCTGCTGAGGCCAAGACCATGGTGACCGACGCCACCTGCGGGGCGGGCGCTACGCTGACGGTTACCACGGCGGGTGCGGTGAGCAGCTCGTGTGACGGCAGCGACACCCCTGACCCCGACCCGACGCCTGACCCCGACACGGACACGGACGGCGACTCGGACACGAGCGGAACGATAACTTATAACTTCTCGGACAGCGACTTTGACAGCCTCGAGGGCGATATCACAAGCAGCGTGACGGTGAACGGACTGACCATTGTAGGCACAAGCGATAAACCCATAGTGCTGGAAGCAAGCAGCAAGACCTACGGCACGCTGACTTTCAGCCGGCGACTGAAACTCGGCGGAACGATGGCGACCGACGCACGGTATGTGAGCTTTGCCGTGACGGGGGCGTGCAAGATAGAAGTGTATGGCATAAGCGGAAACAGTTCGACGACCCGCTCGCTGAAGCTGGCCGACGGCTCGGGCAATGAGCTCTACACGTGGAGCTCGGTGACCGGCACGGAGCTGAACTACTTGACCTACAACTACACTGGCGGGGCGGCTACCCTCCGCATAGGAAGCGGAAACAGCGGTGTGAACCTATACGGCATCAATATTATTTATCCCACCACGCCGACCGACATAGAACAACCCGCCTCGCAGCCGACCGGAAAACGATACAACCTGCTCGGACAAGAAGTGGACAAAAACTACCGAGGCGTGGTGATCGTGGATGGGGAGAAGAGAGCGGTGCTTTAGTTGAGAGTTTTTTGGTTGAGTGTTTAGAGTTTAGTGTTGAGAGAAGTTGAGAGAAGAAAGTTTATAGAAGGGGAGAGGGAGAATGAATCAAGCAAGGCTGGGAGCCTTGCTTGATTTGGTTTTTTATAGTTGTATATAGTTGAGCTAATGTATATAGGGGAACTAGTTTATATAGTTGTATATAGT